>NZ_JABWRM010000013.1:0-180259 GCF_014268955.1 Pseudomonas sp. RW3S2
GGACGAGCCCGCTCCTACAGGTCCAGGACAGCGCTGAATCTGTAGGAGCGGGCTCGTCCCGCGATAGGGCCCTCGAAACTCACACGTGTCGAGGGCTCAACTCGATAACGCAGCAGCGCCCCGATACCTCGACCTCGAGCAAGCCCGCGTTACCACTGAGCTGCAGGCAGTCATACAACCCAAGCCCCGACTCATGCCCCTGGATCGCAACGTGCAAGTCCGCCTCGGCACTGAACACCAGCACGGTCTCGGCCGCACTGAACAGGCGGGTGCTGGCGGCAAACCACTGCAACCGCGCCCCGTACCGGTTCGGCGCATAGATCAGGTTGAAGTCGCGGATCGGGCCACCCTGAAGCGTGCAGGCCACCTGGCTCTCGCCACTGAACGCAAAGGCATCGAACGGTAGCAGCGGCCGGCTTTCGTGACCGTCCACCGACAGGCGCATGCCATCGCCCTGCAGCACGGTGATGATCCGCTGGTAACCGGTGAAACTGGAAAAGCCGCCAGAGGCCTCGATATCGGCGATCGACAGGCGCCAGCCGAACCCGTCCAGGCCAACGCCCGCATCGCGGGTGATCTCTTCCGTGGACCCACCACCGTTCTTCCAGGGCATGCGCGGATAATCGCGGGCACGCAACAACTGCAACTGGCTCATTTGCTGAAACGTCCTTCCAGGCGATGACGGGAACCGGGGTGAATCAAGCGCGCGGCGGTGACCGGCTGGCGGCCCGACCAGGTACGCCGGCGAATCAGCAGGCACGGCTCGCCACGCTCGATCTGCAGCAGCTTGCATTCGTCCGGCTCAGCCAGGATCGCTTCGACCACGTGCTCGCCTTCGGTCAGCGGGGCGACCTGGGACAGATAGGCGTAGGGCGTCTGCCGGGTGAAGTCCTGCTTGAGGTAGTCTGGCGCGATCAGTGCATTGACGTAGCGGTCCTCGATCTGCACCGGCACGCCGTTTTCGTAATGCACGATCAGCGAATGGAACACCCGCTGGCCTTCGCGCATGTCCAGCGCCAGGGCACGCTCGGAGCCGGCAGGCTCTTCGGCCAGGACGATCACCTGACAGCGGTGCTGATGCCCGCGCCCGGCGATCTCGTCGGCGATGTTGTTGACTTCGAACAGCGCCGAGCGGGTCTTGGGTTCGGCGACGAAAGTCCCGACGCCCTGCATGCGGACCAGCAGGCCCTCGGCGGTCAGCTCGCGCAGGGCGCGGTTGATGGTCATGCGGCTGAAGCCCAGTTGGCTGACCAGCTCGCTTTCCGACGGGACGCGATGATGGGGCGGCCAGCTGCCGTTTTCGATCTGCTGGACGATCATCTGCTTGACCCGCGCATACAGCGGCGCCGGCCCTTCGCCCATCTGGGCCACCAGCGCGGAGACGGAAGGTGTCGGCACGGCTATGCATCCTTGTGCAATTTGATTGACGGTAGCTTGCCGCAGTTTACCCGGCAGGCAAACGTCTGTATATGTATATACAAATAACGATACAGGATGACCGAGTGATGTCCGCCTACTTCGCCGAACGTGCCCTGCTGCCTTCAGGCTGGGCCAGCAATGTCCGCCTTGAGGTGTCCGCCGACGGGCGGCTCGAAAAAATAGACGCGAACGCCAGTGCCGAAGGCGCCGAGCGCCTGGCCGGCCCGCTGCTGCCGGGCATGCCCAACCTGCATTCCCACGCCTTCCAGCGCGCCATGGCAGGCCTGGCGGAGGTGGTCGGCAACCCCAACGACAGTTTCTGGACCTGGCGCGACCTGATGTACCGCCTGGTCGGCCTGATCACTCCCGAGCAATTGCAGGTCATCGCCCGCCAGCTGTACATCGAGATGCTCAAGGCCGGCTACACCTCGGTGGCCGAATTCCACTACGTGCACCATGACAACACCGGCAAGCCCTACGCCGATCCCACCGAGCTGTCGCGCCAGATCAGCGCCGCGGCGCGCGCCAGCGGCATCGGCCTGACGCTGCTGCCGGTGCTGTACTCCCACTCCGGCTTCGGCGGCCAGCCACCGAACGAGGGCCAGCGGCGCTTCATCAACGCCACCGAGCAGTACCTGCGCCTGCAGCAACAGCTCAAGCCGCTGCTGGCCGCGCAACCCGCGCAGCACCTGGGCCTGTGCTTCCACTCGCTGCGCGCGGTCACGCCACACCAGATCGCCGAAGTGCTGGCCGCCAGCGACAAGGCATGCCCGGTGCACATCCACATCGCCGAGCAGCAGAAGGAAGTCAACGACTGCCTCAGCTGGAGCGGCCGTCGCCCGGTGCAATGGCTGTACGAGCACGTCGAGGTGGATTCGCGCTGGTGCCTGGTGCATGCAACCCACGTCGAGGCCGACGAAGTCAGCGCCATGGCCCGCAGCGGCGCGGTGGCAGGGCTGTGCCTGACCACCGAGGCCAACCTGGGCGATGGCATCTTCCCGGCCGTCGACTTCCTGGCCCAGGGCGGGCGCATGGGCATCGGCTCGGACAGCCATGTCTCGCTGAGCGTGGTCGAGGAACTGCGCTGGCTGGAGTATGGCCAGCGCCTGCGCGACCAGCGGCGCAACCGGCTATACCGCAGCGACCAGCCGATGGTCGGCCGGACCCTCTACGACGCGGCGCTGGCAGGCGGTGCGCAGGCCCTGGGGCAAGAGATTGGCGAGCTGGCGGTGGGCAAGCGTGCCGATTGGCTGGTGCTCGATGGGCAGGATCCGTACCTGGCGACCTCGAGCGGCGACGGCGTCCTCAACCGCTGGCTGTTCGCCGGCAGCGACCGTCAGGTGCGTGATGTGATGGTCAACGGACAGTGGGTGGTGCGCCAGGGGCGACACGCGCTGGAAGAGCAAAGCGGGCAGGCCTTCGCAGCGGTATTGCGCACACTGCTGGGCTGAAAGCCGGCGCGATCACCTGCTTGATCGCGCCAAGCCTGGATCTGGAACCCGGCAACTCAATGCCGGGCAACGATTGCCTTGTCCGACACCCGCCAGATCAGCCGGCTGGTGTCATACCCCTGCTGGCGAGCCTTCGACAACAGATTCTCGCGCTCCCACGCCGGCAGGCTCGGGGTTCGCGACAGGATCCACAGGTACTTGCGGTTGGGGCTGCCGACAATCGCGGTACGGTAGTGATCGTCCACGTACAGGATCCAGTAGTCCGCCTTGGTCAGCCCCGGCACCAGGCGAGTGAACCAGTTGTCGAACTCCACCCACAACTTGTCGGTGCGCCCCGGCTCCTCGATGCCGGCGCGGCCCTCGGCGCGCAGCCATTCGTCACCTTCGGTACGGCAACGATTGAGCACGCCCAGGCTGCCATCGGGCCTGAGGTTGTAATGGGCTTCGGATTGCGCACAGCCTTCCTGGAAGCGCATCGGCAGGCGTGCCAGCTCGAACCACTTGCCCTGGTAGCGCTTGAGGTCGACGTTGCCAGCCGTCTTGGGCGCCAGCGAATCCACCGACGAGCTGGCACAACCGCCGAGCACCAGCGCAAGACCCAGCGCCAGCAACAGGTGCACGCGCTTCATTTGAGGCCCTGCCCGGAGTACATCAGCACTTTGTCAGCGGCGTACTGGACACTGATGAAACTCTTCTCGTCGCCCCAGGTGCAACTGCTCATGCCGAGTGCTCCGGAGCACTCCTTCGGCGAGCCGAGCAACTGCTCGACCTCGGCCTTAGTCATGCCGGCCTTGAGCTTGGAATAGTTTTCCTGGTTGATCTTGCTGCAGGCGGTCAGGACGACCAACAAGGACAACAGGGCGAGGGAACGCAACGACATGAAGGGCTCTCCTGGAGATGGATGCAACAGGCGAGACGGCCTGCAGAGAGCTTAGAAGCAAAAATGCCTCCCCGGTTCCCTGCTACCCCTGCTTTCGTACCATGCCGTTGGTCGGGTGCTGTCACAAAACGCTCATGGCTATTTCATCGCAGGCGACATAGCATTCAGCGATGTGGCCTTTTGCCGCACCCTCCTCCCGAAATGCCTGCGCAGACCTTGCACATGACAAAAAATCTCAAGTTCAGCCACAAGATCCTGGTGGCCGCCGCACTCGTGGTGGCCGTCGCCTTCGCCTGCTTCGTGCTGTTCAACGACTATCGCCAGCGCCAGTCGCTGCGCAGCGACACCGAAACCAACCTGCAAGCCCTGGGCAACCTGACCGCGGGCAACATCCGTACCTGGCTCGACAGCCGCATGCAACTGCTGCAGTCACTGGCCCAGCAGATCGCCGTGGACGGGCCGCAGAAGGCCAGCCTTGACCGCAGCCTGGCGCTGCCGGTGTATGCCAGCAACTTCCAGCTCACCTACTTCGGCGGCAAAGATGGCCGCATGCAATCGGTGCCGGTCGGCAATCGCGCCCCCGACTACGACCCGCGCTCCCGCGGCTGGTACAAGGCCGCCAGCGCCGCCAACCAGACCATCATCACCGAGCCCTATATCTCGGCGTCGGCCGGCAAGCTGGTGGTCACCCTCGCCACGCCCGTGCAGCAGGCCGGGCAACTGATCGGCGTCAGCGGCGTCGACACCGACCTGCAGACCATCAGCAACCTGGTCAATGCCCTGGACTTCGGCGGCAAGGGCCACGCCTTCATCGTCAACGGTGAAGGCAAGATCCTTATCCATCCAAAGGCCGACCTGGCGCTCAAGACCCTGGCCGACCTCTACCCCAACGCTACCCCGCGCATCGCCAAGGGCATGGCTGAAGTCGAAGCGGACGGACGCAGCCAGTTAATCAGCTTCAGCCACGTCGATGGCGTGCCGGCGGACTGGTACGTCGCCCTGGTCCTGGATCAGGACGCCGCCTTCGCCATGCTGGGCGAACTGCGCACCTCGGCAGTGGTGGCAACGCTGATCGCGATAGTGGTGATCATCGCCCTGCTCGGCCTGTTGATCCGCGTGCTGATGGAGCCGCTGCATGTCATGGGCCGCGCGATGCGTGACATCGCCGAGGGCGAAGGCGACCTGACCCGGCGCCTGACCATCCACGGCCAGGACGAGTTCGGCAGCCTGGGGCAATCGTTCAACCGCTTCGTCGAGCGTATTCACGAGTCGATCCGCGAAGTGGCCTCGGCCACTGGCCAGGTCAACGCCGTGGCCAGCCAAGTGGTGAGTGCCTCCAACGCCTCCATCGAAAATGCCGACCAGCAGTCCAGCCGCACCAGCAGCGTGGCGGCGGCGATCAACCAACTGGGCGCCGCAGCCCAGGAGATCGCCCAGAATGCCGCCCTCGCCTCGCAGCACTCCAGCGACGCCCGTGACCTGGCCGCGGAAGGCCAGCAGGTGGTTGGCCAGACCATCGATGTGATGAACAAGCTGTCGGCGCGGATCAGCGATTCGTGCGGCAACATCGAGACGCTCAACGCCCACACGGTGAACATCGGCCAGATTCTCGACGTGATCAGCGGCATCTCCCAGCAGACCAACCTGCTGGCGCTAAACGCCGCCATCGAGGCCGCGCGGGCCGGCGAGGCCGGGCGTGGCTTTGCCGTGGTGGCCGACGAAGTGCGTAACCTGGCGCACCGCACCCAGGAGTCGGCGCAGCAGGTGCAGGGGTTGATCGAGGAACTGCAGGCTGGCGCGCAAGTGGCGGTGAGCACCATGAACCAGAGCCAGCAGCACAGTGATCACAGCGTCGAGATCGCCAACCGCGCAGGTGACCGCCTGGGCAGCGTGACCCAACGTATCGGCGAGATCGACGGCATGAACCAGTCGGTGGCTACGGCGACCGAAGAGCAGACGTCAGTGGTCGAGTCGATCAATGTCGACATCACCGAGATCAATACGCTGAACCAGCAAGGGGTGCAGAACCTGCAGAGCACCTTGCGTGCCTGCAACGACCTGGAGCATCAGGTCGATCGGTTGAAGCAGTTGGTGGGGAGTTTCAGGATCTAAGGTTCGACGGCGCCTTCTTCGCGGGTAAACCCGCGAAGAAGGCTGCGCTGATTTAGAACCGGGAGCCCGGCTCCAGCAGAAAGTCCATCTCTTCACTGGTACTCGGCCGCCCCAGCAACAGATTGCGATGCGGGAAACGGCCGAACCGAGCGATCACCCGCTGGTGCTGCTCGGCATAGTCCAGGAAGCCTTCGAACAGCCGACGATTGGCCTCAGGCTGCTCGTCCAGCAACGTCCGGTAGCGCTCCACGCACAGGTTCTGCCAATCCAGCACCTCGGCGTGCTCCAGCACCAGCAGCACGAACACGCGCTGGATCGGCAGCAGCTGATAATCCCAGCCCTTCTGCAAACCCTGCATGGCCACCACCTGGGCACGCCGGTCGCCCTCGAAGGCGCGCGGCGTGTCGCGGTAGATCATGCGCGGCAACTGGTCGAGCAGGAGCAACAGACCAAGCCAGCCCTGCGGGCTTTGCTGCCACTCGTCGAGCCCACCGGCCAGGGCCTGTTCGACCAGATCGCCGAACAGTGCCTGGGCATCGGCATCGTGATGCTTGCCGAACCACTGCGTACTCTTCTCGTCAGCCACGGCCTGGGCACTGGTGCCCCAACCGAACCACCACTCCAGCAACGGCTGCCAAGGTGCGAGCATGACTTACTCCTTGTGATAGGCGGTGACGCGCTCGACCTCTTCCTTCGAGCCCAGAATCACCGACACACGCTGGTGCAGGCTCTCAGGCTTGATGTCGAGGATACGCTCGTAACCGTTGGTCGATGCGCCGCCAGCCTGCTCGATGATGAACGACATCGGGTTGGCTTCGTACATCAGGCGCAGCTTGCCCGGCTTGCTCGGCTCGCGAGCGTCGCGCGGGTACATGAACAGGCCGCCACGGGTCAGGATGCGGTGCACGTCGGCCACCATCGAGGCGATCCAGCGCATGTTGTAGTTCTTCTTCAGCGGCCCGGTCTCACCGGCCAGCAGCTCGCCCACGTAACGCTGCACCGGGGCTTCCCAGTGGCGCTGGTTGGACATGTTGATGGCGAATTCGGCGGTGGTTTCCGGCACGCGGATGTTTTCGTGGGTCAGGACGAAGCTGCCCAGTTCGCGGTCCAGGGTGAAGCCCTTGACGCCATTGCCCAAGGTGAGGATCAGCATGGTCTGCGGGCCGTAGATCGCATAACCGGCGGCGACCTGCTGGGTGCCTGGTTGCAGGAAGGCGTTTTCGTTGAGGGTTTCGTTCTGGCTCAGGTATTCGTTCGGGCAACGCAGCACCGAGAAGATGGTGCCGACCGAGACGTTGACGTCGATGTTCGACGAACCGTCCAGCGGGTCGAAGACCAGCAGGTAGGCGCCTTTGGGGTACTTGCCCGGGATCTGGTAAGCGTTGTCCATTTCTTCGGACGCCATGCCGGCCAGGTGGCCGCCCCACTCGTTGGCCTCGAGCAGGATGTCGTTGGAGATGACGTCGAGCTTCTTCTGCACTTCGCCTTGCACGTTTTCGGTGCCCATGCTGCCCAGCACGCCGCCCAGGGCGCCCTTGGACACGTGGTGGCTGATCTCCTTGCACGCGCGCGCCACCACTTCGATCAGGAAGCGCAGATCGGCAGGAGTGTTGTTGCTGCGGGTCTGCTCAATCAGATAGCGACTCAGGGTAACGCGGGACATGTATGGCTCCGAAGTGGAAAGGGGTAGAAAAACCCCCGCAGTTTACAGGGAGAGTGGCAGCCTAGCGAGCGAAGAGACTCGCCTGGCGGATCAGACGGTGGTTCGGGCGATGAGTTCAGGCAGTTGGTCGGCGGCGACCTGATCGCGGGGCAAGCCCGCTCCCACAGGCACCCCGCTGATCCCGAAACCAACGGTGCACCTGTGGGAACGGGCTGGCCCCGCGATCGGGCCGGAACTGACACCCTGCTAATCCAATGCCTTCCATATCTCGGTGGCATATTCGCGAATGGTGCGGTCCGACGAGAACCAGCCCATCCGTGCGGTATTGAGCACCGCCATGCGCCACCACTCCTGCGGCGTATGCCACAGCTCCTCGACCCGCCGCTGGGCGTCCCAGTACGCATCGAAATCGGCGCACAGCAGGAAGCGGTCGTAGGCCACCAGGCCGTCGATCAGCCCGGCATAGCGCCCTGGATCATCCGGCGAGAACACCCCGCTGCGGATCGCCTGCAACACATCGCCCAGGCGCCCGGAGGCGGCCACGGCCGCCGCTGCACCAAAATCGCCCGCACGCTTGCGCGCCTCGACCTGCTGGGCGGTCAGGCCGAAGATGAACATGTTTTCCACGCCGACCTGCTCGCACATCTCGACGTTGGCGCCGTCGAGGGTGCCGATGGTCAGCGCGCCGTTGAGGGCGAACTTCATGTTGCTGGTGCCGGACGCTTCGTACCCGGCAGTGGAGATCTGCTCGGAAAGGTCGGCCGCCGGGATGATGCTCTCGGCCAGGCTGACGTTGTAGTTGGGCAGGAACACCACCTTGAGCAGCCCGCGCACGGTGGGGTCGTTGTTGACCACCCGAGCGATGTCGTTGGTCAGCTTGATGATCAGCTTGGCCTGGTGATAGCTGGCTGCCGCCTTGCCGGCGAAGATCTTCACCCGCGGCGCCCACGGAGTGCCGGGGTCATTGCGCATGGCCTGGTACAGCGCGACGGTATGCAACAGGTTGAGCAACTGGCGCTTGTACTCGTGGATACGCTTGACCTGCACGTCGAACAACGCTTCGGGGTTGACCGTCACGCCGATGCGGTCCTGGATGATGCTCGCCAGTGCGCGCTTGCTATGCAGGCGCTGGGCGGCGAACTGCTTGCGGAAGGTGGCTTTCTCGGCGTGGGGCGCCAGCGCCTTGAGCTTGCCCTCCGGATCGTCCAGCACCTCGGCGCCCAGGGCGTCGACCAACATGCCGGTCAACTGCGGATTGGCCTGGTACAGCCAGCGGCGGAAGGTGATGCCGTTGGTCTTGTTGTTGATCCGCTGCGGATACAGCTTGTGCAGTTCGGCGAACACCGTGCTCTTCATCAGCTTGCTGTGCAGCGCCGACACGCCGTTGACGCTGTGCGAGCCGAGAAACGCCAGGTTGCCCATGCGCACACGGCGGCCGTTGTCCTCCTCGATCAGCGACACCGCGCGCAGCACGTCGAAGTCGTGCAGCCCTTTGGCCCGCAGCGCGTCGATGTGGTACGCGTTGATCAGGTAGATGATCTGCATGTGCCGCGGCAGCATGCGTTCCATCAGCGCCACAGGCCAGGTTTCCAGGGCCTCGGGCAGCAGGGTGTGGTTGGTGTAGGCCAAGGTGCCGACCGTCAGCTCCCAGGCCTTTTCCCAGGGAATGGCATGCTGGTCGACCAGCAGGCGCATCAGCTCGGCGACGGCGATCGAGGGGTGGGTGTCGTTGAGCTGGATCGCCGCCGAGTCCGGCAGGTTGAGCAGGTCATCGTGCATGTTCAGGTGACGTCGCAGCAGATCCTGCAGCGACGCGGAGACGAAGAAGTATTCCTGGCGCAGGCGCAATTCCTGCCCCGCTTCGGTGCTGTCCGCCGGGTAAAGCACCCGCGAGATGCTCTCGGCCCGCGCCACTTCGGCCACCGCCCCCAGGTGATCGCCGGCATTGAAGCGCTCCAGGTGCAACTCTTCGAGCGCCCGGGCGCGCCAAAGGCGCAGGGTGTTGACGCTGGAGCCGCGCCAGCCGACCACGGGCGTGTCGTAGGCCACGGCACGCACGGTTTCGCCCGGCGTCCAGACCTGCCGGGCAACACCCTGGGCGTCGTGCAGCGTTTCGACACTGCCGCCAAAACTGATCGGATAGATCACCTCGGCGCGCTCGAACTCCCAGGGGTTGCCGAAGTCCAGCCAGTTTTCGGTCTGCTCCTGCTGCCAGCCATCGACGATGGCCTGGCGGAACAGCCCGTGCTCGTAGCGGATACCGTAGCCATGGGCAGCGATGCCGAGGGTCGACATGCTTTCCATGAAGCACGCCGCCAGCCGTCCCAGGCCGCCATTGCCCAGCGCGGCATCGGGCTCGAGCAGGCGGATGCGTTCAAGGTCCACGTCCAGCCCCTCGAGCGCTTCACGGGCGATCTCCAGATAGCCCAGGTTGCTCAGGCTGTCGTACAGCAGCCGGCCGATGAGGAACTCCAGGGAAAGGTAGTAGACCCGCTTCTGGCTGCGCCGGTAGGCCTGGCGGGTGTGGTCCATCCAGTGGTCGACCATGTGATCGCGGGCGGCCAGGGCGATGGCTTCGAACCAGTCATGGTCGAAGGCATGTTCCGGGTCCTTGCCGACCGCGTAGGTCAGTTTGTCCAGTACAGCGGCGCGAAAAGCGGCCACCTCGGCGTCACGAGCTTTGGGTTCCTGGGACATGCGGCATCCTCGGGCAAGTTGACGAATACGGAGGGAGATTGAAGAGACTAGACCCTTCGACAGGGAGTGACAGGCTACGGTTCGCAGTTTTCATGCCGCCTTGGCGATTCCGGCAAAAGGTTGTTCACAAATTGAACAACTCCGGTATGATCGCGCGCCCCAAGACCGTGATCCGCCCACTATTAAAATGAAACCGACCCTGATCGCCGCCGCCGAAGTCGACCGCCTGGAAACCTGGCAGCGCTACACCAGCAGCATGTGCCATGGCTGCCATTCGACCTGCTGTACCCTGCCTGTGGAGGTGAGGATCAAGGATCTGATCCGCATCGGCGTGGTGGACGAGTTCGAGAAGGACGAGCCGCCGAAGAACGTCGCCAAGCGCCTGCAGAAAGAAGGCATCATCGAGCGCTTCAACCAGAAGTCGGGCATTTTCACCCTGACCCGAATGAGCAACGACGATTGCATGTATCTGGACCGCAAGAGCCGGCTGTGCACCATTTATGACAAGCGCCCGGACACCTGCCGCAACCATCCCAAGGTCGGACCGCGGCCGGGGTATTGTGCATACAAGCCCAAGGTGGTTGGGCGATAGGCCTGTAGCGCCGGTTCGGGCCTCTTCGCGGGGCAAGCCCGCGAAGAGGCCGGCACGAACACAACGCAAGCTGCAGACAAACAAAAACGCCCCCGGCCTTTCGACCGGGGGCGTTTTCATTCAGCCTGAGCTAACTCAGTTCTTGGCTTTCTTGGCAGCGCGGGTACGCTCGCCTTCGTCCAGGATCTTCTTGCGCAGACGGATCGACTTCGGCGTGACTTCGCACAGCTCGTCGTCCTGGATGAACTCCAGGGCCTGCTCGAGGGTGTGGCGAACCGGCGGAACCAGGGCGATGACTTCGTCCTTGCCCGAAGCACGCATGTTGTCGAGCTTCTTGCCTTTGGTCGGGTTCACGCCCAGGTCGTTGTCACGGCTGTTCAGACCGATGATCTGACCGTTGTAGATCTCCTGGCCGTGCTCGACGAACAGCTTGCCGCGCGCCTGCAGGGTTTCCAGCGAGTAGGTCAGGGCCTTGCCGGTCTCGACCGAAACCAGAACACCGTTCAGACGGCCGGACATCTGGCCCGACTTCATGGTGTCGTAGCGATCGAAGATCGAGGTCAGGATGCCTGCACCGTTGGTCAGGGTCAGGAACTGGTTACGGAAACCGATCAGACCACGGGCCGGGATGTTGTACTCCAGGCGAACACGGCCCTTGCCATCCGGGACCATGTTGGTCAGGTCGCCCTTACGCAGGCCCATCTCTTCCATGACCTTGCCCTGAGATTCTTCAGGGATGTCGATGGTGACGTTCTCGAACGGTTCCTGCTTCACGCCATCCACTTCGCGGATGATCACTTCAGGACGACCAACGGCCATCTCGAAGCCTTCGCGACGCATGGTTTCGATCAGAACCGACAGGTGCAGCTCACCACGGCCCGATACCTTGAACTTGTCAGGGGAATCGGTTTCCTGAACGCGCAGGGCTACGTTGTACAGCAGCTCCTTGTCCAGACGGTCCTTGATGTTGCGGCTGGTGACGAACTTGCCTTCTTTACCGCAGAACGGCGAGTCGTTGACCTGGAAGGTCATCGAAACGGTTGGCTCGTCGACGGTCAGCGGCTTCATCGCCTCTACCGCGTCCGGTGCGCACAGGGTGTCGGAGATGAACAGCTCGTCGAAACCGCTGATGCAGACGATGTCGCCAGCCTGGGCTTCTTCGACGTCGACGCGGTGCAGGCCGTGGTGGCCCATCAGCTTGAGGATACGGCCGTTGCGCTTCTTGCCGTTGGTGTCGATGGCGACAACCGGGGTGTTCGGCTTGACGCGACCACGGGCGATACGGCCAACGCCGATAACACCGAGGAAGCTGTTGTAGTCCAGAGCCGAGATCTGCATCTGGAACGGACCTTCACGGTCAACGTCCGGCGCAGGTACGTTGTCGACGATCGACTGGTACAGCGCGGTCATGTCCTCACCCATTTCGGTGTGGTCCAGACCGGCGATGCCGTTCAGGGCCGAGGCGTAGACGACTTTGAAGTCCAGCTGTTCGTCGGTGGCACCGAGGTTGTCGAACAGGTCGAAGATCTGGTCCAGAACCCAGTCAGGACGCGCGCCCGGACGGTCGACCTTGTTGATCACGACGATTGGCTTGAGGCCGGCTTCGAAGGCTTTCTTGGTTACGAAGCGGGTTTGCGGCATCGGGCCGTCCTGGGCATCGACCAGCAGCAGCACCGAGTCGACCATCGACATTACACGCTCTACCTCGCCACCGAAGTCGGCGTGGCCGGGGGTGTCGACGATGTTGATGTGGTAGCCGTTCCAGTTGATGGCGGTGTTCTTCGCCAGAATGGTAATGCCGCGCTCTTTTTCCTGGTCGTTGGAGTCCATGACGCGCTCGTCGTTGAGCTCGTTACGCTCCAGGGTGCCGGACTGGCGCAGGAGTTTGTCGACCAGGGTGGTTTTACCATGGTCAACGTGGGCGATGATGGCGATGTTACGCAGATTTTCGATCACAACTGTATCTCGTGCAGAGGATTCGGTTTGCCGCCAGTCTAGGCAGCCAATATGAAGGTAAAAGGCTCAGCGGGCCCGCAGGTCGGGAGGGCGATGGCGGATGCTGCCGCCATACAGCCCTGGCGTCTTATGCCGGACGATAAACACGCACATTGGCATGTCCCTCACTGAGCAGGTGGTGTGCGTGCAGACGGCTCATCACACCCTTGTCGCAATAAAGCAGGTACTGGCGGTTGGCATCGAGCTGCTTGAACTTGCTGTTGATCGCGTAGAACGGCAGTGCCTGGACTTCGACGCCTTCGATCTGCAGCGGTTCGTCTTCCTGGGCGTCAGGGTGACGAATGTCGATGACGATCTGGCCCGGCAGCGCCTCGGCCACTTCCTCGATCTCGATATCCTTGCCCAGCTCGTCGATCACGTGGTCGATGGAGATCAGCTTGGCGCGCTCCAGGGCGCGCTCGAGCACCGCCATGTCGAACTGCTTCTCTTCATGCTCCATGCGGTGGCGCTTGGCATGGGTGGTCGGGTTCACCGAGATCACGCCGCAGTACTCGGGCATGTGCTTGGCGAAATCGGCGGTGCCGATCTGGTAGGCGGTATCGATGATGTCCTGCTTGTGGCTGGCCAGCAGCGGGCGCAGCACCAGCTTGTCGGTGGCCGAATCGATGATCGCAAGGTTGGGCAGGGTCTGGCTGGAAACCTGCGAGATCGCCTCGCCGGTGACCAGGGCGTCGATTTCCAGGCGGTCAGCCATGCGCGCCGCGGCACGCAGCATCATGCGCTTGAGCGTCACGCCCATATAACTGTTGTCGACCTTGCCGAGAATCTCGCCGACCACTTCTTCGAACGGCACGCTGATGAACAGCACGCGCTGGCTGCTGCCGTATTTCTTCCACAGGTAGTGCGCGACTTCCATCACCCCCAGCTCGTGGGCACGGCCACCGAGGTTGAAGAAGCAGAAGTGGGTCATCAGGCCGCGGCGCATCATCTGGTAGGCGGCCACGGTGGAGTCGAAACCACCGGACATCAGCACCAGCGTCTGCTCCAGCGCACCCAAAGGGTAGCCGCCGATGCCATTGTGCTGGTTGTGGATGACGTACAGGCGCTGATCGCGGATCTCGATACGCACCATCACTTCGGGGGTCTTCAGGTCGATGCCGGCGGCGCCGCACTGCTGGCGCAGCTGGCTGCCGACGTAGCGATCGACGTCCATCGAGGTGAAGTCGTGGTGGCCACCGCGCTTGCAGCGCACAGCGAAACGCTTGCCGGCCAGCAGGTGGCCGAAGTGCTGCCTGCATTTGTCGACGATGTCGTCGAAGTCGCCCAGCGGATATTCCTGCACCTGCAGGAAGTGGGTGATCCCTGGGGTACAGGTCAGGCGTTCGATCATCTCGCGCTGGATCTTCTCGTCCTCGATGCGGGTGACCACTTCGAGGTTATCCCAGACACCATCGACCACGAGCTCCGGATCCAGATCCTTGAGCACGTTGCGGATGTTCTTGCCGAGCTGGCGGATGAAGCGCTTGCGCACCGGCCGGCTCTTGATGGTGATCTCTGGGAAGACTTTGACGATAAGTTTCATTGAGTTAACAGCGCGCCCGGGGCCTGCCGAAAATGAGGGGCGCGAATTATAGCGGAAATGGCTCGAGGTTTGAGCAACTTTTGATCAGAGGTTTGTTCCAGGGCTTTCGGGTGGGATTGATGGCGCTTGCAAAGGCCCTTTCGCGGGCAAGCCCGCTCCTACAGGATCTGCGCCCACCGGCAACCCCGTGGGAGCGGGCTTGCCCGCGAAGAGGCCCTCAAAAAACGCATCACGCACAAATAAGCGCACCAAAATGAAGCATTGTCGTAAGGAAATGCCTTTTATGAGTGCACAGCCTCACACCCTTCCCTCGCCAAACGCCCGCAAACGCCCATTTTCATGGCGCCATCGCCATTTTCGGGCACTGGCATGCAATTTGCTCCCTTGTGATGCAGGTAAGCTTGGCCGACTATCCGCGCCCGGCGACACCCTTTTTCCAGGGCAGCGGCCAAGCGCACCCTAGACCATCCGGAGGACAACATGTCGAAGTCGGTTCAACTCATCAAAGATCATGACGTCAAGTGGATTGATCTGCGTTTCACGGACACCAAAGGCAAACAGCACCACGTCACCATGCCGGCTCGCGATGCGCTGGATGAAGACTTCTTCGAAGCTGGCAAGATGTTCGACGGCTCCTCCATCGAGGGCTGGAAAGGCATCGAAGCTTCCGACATGATCCTGCTGCCGGACGACTCGTCCGCCGTGCTGGACCCGTTCACCGAAGAGCCGACCCTGATCCTGGTCTGCGACGTGATCGAGCCGTCCACCATGCAAGGCTACGACCGCGACCCACGCGCCATCGCCAAGCGTGCCGAAGAGTTCCTGAAGAGCACCGGCATCGGCGACACCGTGTTCGTCGGCCCGGAGCCTGAGTTCTTCATCTTCGACCAGGTGAAGTTCAAGTCGGACATCTCCGGCTCGATGTTCAAGATCTACTCCGAACAAGGCTCCTGGATGACCGACCAGGACGTCGAAGGCGGCAACAAGGGCCACCGCCCTGCCGTCAAAGGCGGCTACTTCCCGGTTCCGCCGTGCGACCACGACCACGAAATCCGTACTGCCATGTGCAACGCCATGGAAGAAATGGGCCTGGTCATCGAAGTTCACCACCACGAAGTGGCGACTGCCGGCCAGAACGAGATCGGTGTGAAGTTCAACACCCTGGTCACCAAGGCTGACGAAGTCCAGACCCTGAAGTACTGCGTGCACAACGTCGCCGACGCCTACGGCAAGACCGCAACCTTCATGCCGAAGCCGCTGTACGGCGACAACGGCTCGGGCATGCACGTTCACATGTCGATCTCCAAGGACGGCAAGAACACCTTCTCCGGCGAAGGCTATGCCGGCCTGTCCGACACCGCCCTGTACTTCATCGGCGGTATCATCAAGCACGGTAAGGCCCTGAACGGCTTCACCAACCCGGCCACCAACTCCTACAAGCGTCTGGTACCAGGCTTCGAAGCCCCGGTCATGCTGGCATACTCGGCCCGTAACCGTTCGGCCTCGATCCGTATTCCTTACGTTTCCAGCCCGAAAGCCCGCCGCATCGAAGCGCGCTTCCCGGACCCGGCTGCCAACCCGTACCTGTGCTTCGCCGCACTGCTGATGGCCGGCCTGGACGGTATCCAGAACAAGATCCACCCAGGCGATGCCGCCGACAAGAACCTGTACGACCTGCCGCCTGAAGAGGCCAAGGAAATCCCACAGGTTTGCGGTAGCCTGAAAGAAGCCCTGGAAGAGCTGGACAAGGGCCGTGCGTTCCTGACCAAGGGCGGCGTGTTCTCCGACGACTTCATCGATGCCTACATCGAGCTGAAGTCCGAAGAAGAAATCAAGGTCCGTACCTTCGTTCACCCGCTGGAATACGACCTGTACTACAGCGTTTGATGCGCGCGGCGCGTGCGCCGTGACCGTCTAGAGAAACGGCCTCCTTCGGGAGGCCGTTTCTGTTTTTACACTCAAGCCATTCGGACGCATCCTACTGGTGCACCGAGCAGCATTGGCCACACTCGCATCTCCACCTGCCAGGAGATTCCCATGCACCCACTGCCACTTGCCCTGCTCTGCGTCATTGCCCTGTCCGGCTGCGTGAACGCCACCCCACCCGACACCACCTTCGACCCGCTGCTCGACAGCATCGAACAACGGCTGGATATCGCCCAGGCGGTCGCCCTGCATAAATGGGATCGCCAGCAGCCGGTGCAGGACAGCCCTCGCGAACGACAGGTGCTGTTGAACGTGAGCCAGCTTGCCCCCGAGCACGGGCTGGATCCGGCACGCGCCAGCCAGTTCTTCAGCGACCAGATAGAAGCCAACAAGCTCAGGCAGTACCACCTGCTCACGCAATGGCACCTGCTGCAAAAAGCCCCCGACATCCCACGCCAGGATCTCGCCAGCGAGATCCGTCCGCGCCTGGACCTGCTGCAAGGCCGACTGCTCGACGCCCTCGCCCGCTTCGACCAGGCGACTCCCGCGCAGTGCGGCCACGCACTGGCCGAAGCCATTGCCTTGCGCTCCAGCGACGCCCCGCGTCGGCTGTTCCTCATCCGGGCCACCGCCAACCTCTGCCAACGCCCCTGAGGCTCTATGCTCTATATTGGTGCACAAAACCGCTGAACGCCCTGCAATGCACCCCAAATTAGGTCAGGAGAATCGGTAAACCAGGCTTTTCTGAGCCGATTTTGCGCATACCCAGCGCTTTATCGGGCAATTCCGCTTCTTTTCGGAGCCTTGGTTTGTTTCTTGCATTTTCAGGCTATCAGCGGAATACCAGCGTGCCCGCCCCTGGCTCGACCAGGGGCGCCATGTGCCAGAACAGCGCCAAAAGAGGTCAACGACGCCCCATGACCATCAGCGATGCACAGCACCGTCTGCTACTGGACAACCTGACCACTGCCACCTTGCTGCTCAACAGCGAACTGCGCCTTGAGTACATGAACCCGGCAGCGGAAATGCTCCTGGCCGTCAGCGGCCAGCGCAGCCATGGCCAGTTCATCAGTGAACTGTTCACCGAATCGACCGAGGCGCTCAATTCACTGCGCCAGGCCGTGGAGCAGGCGCACCCGTTCACCAAGCGCGAAGCCCAACTGACCTCGTTGACCGGCCAGAGCATCACCGTCGACTACGCCGTGACGCCGATCCTGCACCAGGGCAACACCCTGCTGCTGCTCGAAGTCCACCCACGCGACCGCCTGCTGCGCATCACCAAGGAAGAAGCGCAGCTGAGCAAGCAGGAAACCACCAAGATGCTGGTGCGCGGCCTCGCCCATGAGATCAAGAACCCGCTCGGCGGCATCCGCGGCGCAGCCCAGCTGCTGGCCCGCGAGCTGCCCGAAGATGGCCTGCGCGACTACACCAACGTCATCATCGAAGAAGCCGACCGCCTGCGTAACCTGGTCGACCGCATGCTCGGCTCGAACAAGCTGCCGTCGCTGTCGATGACCAACGTGCACGAAGTGCTCGAACGTGTCTGCAGCCTGGTAGAGGCCGAAAGCCAGGGCGGCATCACCCTGGTGCGCGATTACGACCCGAGCCTGCCGGACGTGCTGATCGACCGCGAGCAGATGATCCAGGCCGTACTCAATATCGTGCGCAACGCCATGCAGGCGATCAGCGGGCAGAACGAACTGCGCCTGGGCCGCATCACCCTGCGCACCCGCGCGGTGCGCCAGTTCACCATCGGCCATGTGCGCCACAGGCTGGTGGCACGGGTCGAGATCATCGACAACGGCCCCGGCATTCCCTCGGAACTGCAGGACACCCTCTTCTATCCCATGGTCAGCGGGCGCCCGGACGGTACCGGGCTCGGGCTGGCCATTACCCAGAACATCATCAGTCAGCATCAGGGGCTGATCGAGTGTGAAAGCCATGCCGGCCATACCACCTTCTCGATCTTCCTGCCCCTGGAACAAGGAGCCACAGCCCCATGAGCCGTAGTGAAACCGTGTGGATCGTCGACGATGATCGTTCCATCCGCTGGGTCCTGGAAAAAGCCCTGCAACAAGAGGGCATGACCACCCAGAGCTTCGACAGTGCCGACGGAGTCATGGGTCGCCTGGCCCGGCAGCAGCCGGACGTGATCATCTCCGACATCCGCATGCCTGGCGCCAGCGGCCTGGACCTGCTCGCGCAGATTCGCGAACAGCACCCGCGCCTGCCGGTGATCATCATGACCGCCCATTCCGACCTGGACAGCGCGGTGGCGTCTTACCAAGGCGGTGCCTTCGAGTACCTGCCCAAGCCGTTCGACGTCGACGAGGCGGTGTCGTTGGTCAAGCGCGCCAACCAGCATGCCCAGGAACAACAGGCGCTCGAAGCGCCGCCCGTACTTGCCCGCACGCCCGAGATCATCGGCGAAGCCCCGGCGATGCAGGAGGTGTTTCGCGCCATCGGGCGGCTGAGCCATTCCAACATCACCGTGCTGATCAACGGCGAGTCCGGTACCGGCAAGGAACTGGTCGCCCACGCCCTGCACCGCCACAGCCCGCGTGCGGCTTCGCCGTTCATCGCCCTGAACATGGCGGCGATTCCCAAGGACCTGATGGAGTCCGAGCTGTTCGGCCACGAGAAAGGCGCCTTCACCGGCGCGGCCAACCAGCGACGCGGACGCTTCGAACAGGCTGACGGAGGCACCTTGTTCCTCGACGAGATCGGCGACATGCCTGCCGACACCCAGACCCGCCTGCTGCGCGTGCTGGCCGATGGCGAGTTCTATCGGGTCGGTGGCCATGTACCGGTGAAGGTGGATGTGCGCATCATCGCAGCGACCCACCAGAACCTGGAATCACTGGTACAGGCCGGCAAGTTCCGTGAAGACCTGTTCCACCGCCTGAACGTGATTCGTATCCACATCCCGCGCCTGGCGGACCGGCGCGAGGATATCCCGGCCCTGGCCCGCCACTTCCTGGGCCGCGCGGCGCGGGAGCTGGCGGTCGAGCCCAAGCTGCTGAAGCCGGAAACCGAGGAGTTCATGCGCAACCTGCCGTGGCCTGGCAACGTGCGTCAGCTGGAGAACACCTGCCGCTGGATCACGGTGATGGCCTCCAGCCGCGAGGTGCTGATCGGCGACCTGCCGCCAGAGCTGCTCAACCTGCCGCACGATGCCGCGCCGGTCACCAATTGGGAGCAGGCGCTGCGCCAGTGGGCCGACCAGGCCCTGGCGCGCGGGCAGTCGAATCTGCTCGACAGCGCCGTGCCGAGCTTCGAACGGATCATGATCGAGACCGCACTCAAGCACACCGCCGGACGCCGACGCGATGCCGCAGTGCTGCTGGGCTGGGGGCGCAACACCCTGACTCGCAAGATCAAGGAGCTGGGGATGAAGGTCGATGGCGGGGATGACGACGAGGGTGAGGATCACTGAGGCCTGACGCGTCGCGCTGCGCTCATCCGATCCCAAAGCAAGCCCGGCTCCTGTAGGAGCGGGCTTGCCCGCGAACACGGGCGTAGCCCGTGCCATGCACCGCGGTGTCTTTTTCGCGGGCAAGCCCGCTCCTACAAAAACATAGCCTGCCTACCCCACCAGCCCTCCTCTGCACCGATCCTGTGCCACTTGCACCTCGGCAAGGCACAAATCCCTTGAATCCTCGCAAAACCGCCCTGAAAGCCCAGTATTTCCGGGCTTTTCAAAACTGGCACGCCCCCTGCAATAGGTACTGTATCTCCAGTTTCGGGGGCCTCGGTACAGGCAGGCCGGGATATCCCCCTCTTTTATTCGCAACACCGCCCGTTTTGGGGACCTCGGTACAGGCAGGCCGGGACTCCCTCTTTTATTCGCAACATCGCCCGTTTTGGGGACCTTGGTACAGGCAGGCCGAGACATCCCCTCTTTTATTCGTGCAGCCTGACCTGCACTCGCCAGTGTCCGGCGTCCTCTGCAGCGGCCCAGGTGCCGCTCAGAGGACGCGCGGCAACCACCGTCAGTACCAACCCCTCCTCGCTCTGCTGCAAGCGCCAGCCCACCGGCCGCCCCTGCAGACTCAACTGTCCGCGCTGGGCCTTGCCCTCGGCCTGGAACACCACGGCCACCGTCCCTTCGACGTTTTCGCCATGCAGCTTGGGGGCTTCGTTGAACCACAGGTCGAGGCCATCCTGCACCACCTCGACCCGCTCGAGCACACGAACGTCAGGGGCGGTCAGGCGACCGATCATCAGCCCCGCCATCACACCGACGATCGCCATCGACAGCAACACACGCGGCCAAGCCTTCGAACGCGGGTCCGGTTCGAGGGTAGAATGCTCGTCATCTTCGTGCCTGGAGCCGTGCATGTTTCACGTCATCCTCTTTCAACCAGAAATTCCGCCGAACACCGGCAATATCATCCGCCTGTGCGCCAACAGCGGCTGCGACCTGCACCTGATCGAGCCGATCGGCTTCGAGCTGGACGACAAGCGCCTGCGTCGTGCGGGGCTGGATTACCACGAGTATGCCACGCTCAAGCGCCACGAGAGCCTCGAAGCATGCCTGGAGAGCCTGGGGCAGCCGCGCCTGTTCGCCTTCACCACCAAGGCCTCGCACCCCTTCCATGAAGTGGCCTACCAGCCGGGCGATGCCTTCCTGTTCGGCCCTGAAAGCCGCGGTCTGCCTGCCGAGGTGCTGGACAGCCTGCCCGCCGAGCAACGCCTGCGCCTGCCGATGCGGCCCGGGTGTCGCAGCCTGAACCTGTCCAATACCGTGGCCGTCACGGTATACGAGGCCTGGCGCCAGCAAGGCTTTGCCTGAGCAAGACAGCGATTCGCCGCCCATGAAAAAGGCCGCGCCCCTCACAGGACGCGGCCTTTTCATTTGCGCGATGCGGATCAGTTATCCAGCGCCACCTGCCCGGCAGCACCGCGCTTGCGGTGCAGCAAAAGGCCCGCCGCGACCACGGCGATGCTCAGCAAGGCCGTCGCGATGATCTCGATCCGGTGATCTTCACGCAGCGCCATCACCACCAGCACAGCCACGATGAAGGCAATGGTCGCCCAGGTCAGCCCCGGGAACAGCCACATCTTGAACGAGATCTTCTCGCCGCGCGCTTCACGCTGGGCACGCATGCGCAGCTGGGAAACGGCGATCACCAGGTACACCAGCAGCGCAATGGCGCCGGAGCTGGCCAGCAGGAACTCGAACACCTGGGCCGGCGCGACGAAGTTGGCGAACACGCAGAGGAAGGCCGCAGCGGTCGACAGCATGACCGCCCAGTGCGGGGTGCCCGCCTTGGTGGTGCGCTGGGCCACGGCCGGTGCGTCGCCACGCTTGCTCAGGGAGAACAGCATGCGCGAAGAGGTGTACAGCGCCGAGTTCAGGCAGCTGGTCACGGCGATCAGCACGACGATGTCGACGATCAGCTTGGCATTGGGCACACCGATCAGGCTCAGGACGGTCTGGTAGGAGCCTTTTTCCGCGAGGGTCGGATCGTTCCACGGCACCATGGCCACGACCAGGAAGATCGACACCAGGTAGAACAGGCAGATACGCCAGATCACCGAGTTGGTCGCACGGCTGATCTGCTTGCCCGGGTCCTTGGACTCGGCGGCCGCGATGGTGACGATTTCGGTGCCCATGAACGAGAACATGGTGGTCAGCATGGCCGCCAGCACTGCACCGAGGCCATTGGGCATGAAGCCCTGGGTATCGAACAGGTGGCTGACACCGCTGACCTGGCTGCCCGGCACCATGCCGAACATGGCCGCGCAGCCGACGACGATGAAGGCGATGATCGCCAGCACCTTGAGCAGGGCGAACCAGAACTCGAACTCGCCGTAGTTCTTCACGCTGAACAGGTTGGTGATGGTCAGCGCCAGGGTGATGACCAGCGAGAACGCCCACAGGTCGACGGCCGGGAACCAGGCATGCAGGATCGCTGCAGCGGCGTTGGCCTCCAGCGGGATCACCAGCACCCAGAACCACCAGTACAGCCAGCCGATGGTGAAGCCGGCCCAGCGCCCGATGGCGCGGTCGGCGTAGGTCGAGAACGAACCGGTGTCTGGCGAGGCGACGGCCATCTCGCCGAGCATGCGCATCACCAGCACCACGAGAGTACCGGCAGCGGCATAGGCGAGCAGGACCGCCGGGCCGGCTGCGGCAATGGCGTGGCCGGAGCCGACGAACAGACCGGCGCCGATGACGCCAGCAATGGACAGCATGGTGACATGCCGTTGTTTGAGCCCCTGAGCGAGGTCATTGGAATTGTGCTTACCGCTCATAAAACTACCTTTGTAAGGAGTGGACCACCCGATTGCTGATAACGAAGCGCGCCAGGGGTTGATTTAGACGCCTTGGCAATCGGCGCTTTCCAGCTGGCAATAAGTGCGCCAGCGCGGAAAATCATTCGTCTGAATATTGCCTCAGTCCCGAATGGCGGGGCCTTGCGGGCATTCGGCCAGGGTTTGACCGAATGCACATCCAGGCCTGCGGGCCAAGTGTGCATTACTGAAATACCCACTTACAAATGCACTAAAGGTAGTCCTTGGTAACACCCTTGCACCGATCAGGGGCACAAAAGGTGCAACCTCGGCGTGCAACCTTGAGTCGGTGGTGTGGCCTTCGCGGGCAAGCCCGCTCCTACGATTGGGGCGGGGGCGCACTAGTGAACAAAACCAAAACTCCTTCCCTCCCCCGCCCAAAACTGGCACCATCGCGCCTTTTTTCATCAAGGCTCCGGCGCCAAGCGCACCGTGTTGCGGACATCCGCGCGACGTTGCACTGCAGCGATGCGACAAACTGTCCTGTCAACGACCCGAGCCCGCTGCGACCCGGTTGGCCGCCATTACGCCGCTATGCTAGCGTTGCGCTCGCCAGGAAGGCCGCCAACAGCTGGGAACGCACCCGAACACATGAGGACCGCACATGGCCCAGGCCACGCCCGCGCTGGAAATCCGCAATCTGCACAAACGCTACGGCGATCAGGAAATTCTCAAGGGCATTTCGCTGACCGCGCGCGACGGTGACGTGATCTCGATCCTCGGTTCGTCCGGTTCCGGCAAGTCCACCCTGCTGCGCTGCATCAACCTGCTCGAGAACCCGCACCAGGGTGAAATCCTCGTCGCCGGCGAAGCGCTCAAGCTCAAGCCCACCAAGACCGGCGACCTGATCGCCGCCGACAACCGCCAGATCAACCGTCTGCGCAGCGAAATCGGCTTCGTCTTCCAGAATTTCAACCTGTGGCCGCACATGTCGATCCTCGACAACATCATCGAGGCGCCACGCCGCGTGCTCGGCCAGAGCAAGGCCGAGGCCATCGAAGCGGCAGAGGCGCTGCTGAACAAGGTCGGCATCCACGACAAGCGTCACAGCTATCCCGCCCAACTTTCCGGTGGCCAGCAGCAGCGCGCCGCCATCGCCCGCACCCTGGCCATGAAGCCCAAGGTTATCCTGTTCGACGAGCCGACTTCGGCGCTCGATCCGGAAATGGTCCAGGAAGTGCTTAACGTTATCCGCGCACTGGCCGACGAAGGCCGTACCATGCTGCTGGTAACGCACGAGATGAACTTTGCCCGCCAGGTGTCCAGTGAAGTGGTCTTCCTGCACCAGGGCCTCGTGGAAGAGCAAGGATCGCCGCAACAGGTCTTCGAAAACCCGACCTCGGCGCGTTGCAAGCAATTCATGTCCAGCCACCGCTAAACGGAGCAACACATGCAGACCTACAAGAAATTCCTCCTGGCCGCTGCCGCCACGCTGGTGATGTCGGCCAACGCCCTGGCCGCGGAAAAACTGCGCATGGGTATCGAGGCGGCCTACCCGCCGTTCAACAACAAGGATGCCAGCGGTAACGTGGTCGGCTTCGACAAGGACATCGGCGACGCCCTGTGCGCCAAGATGAAAGTCGAGTGCTCGGTCGTGACCTCCGACTGGGACGGCATCATCCCCGCCCTGAACGCCAAGAAGTTCGACTTCCTGGTGTCGTCGCTGTCGATCACCGACGAGCGCAAGCAGGCCGTGGACTTCACCGAGCCCTACTACTCCAACAAGCTGCAGTTCATCGCGCCGAAAAACGCTGACTTCAAGACCGACAAGGCTTCGCTCAAGGGCAAGACCATCGGCACCCAGCGCGCCACCCTGGCCGGCACCTGGCTGGAAGACCACTACGGCAGCGATGTCGATGTGAAGCTCTACGATACCCAGGAAAACGCCTACCTGGACCTGATCGCCGGCCGCATCGACGGCATCCTGGCCGACAAGTACGTGCAGTACGAGTGGCTCAAGAGCAAGGACGGCCAGAACTACGAGTTCAAGGGCGACCCGGTGGAAGAGAGCGACAAGATCGGTATCGCCGTGCGTAAAGGCGATCCGCTGCGTGAGAAGCTGAACGCTGCTCTGAAGGAAATCATCGCCGACGGCACGTACAAGAAGATCAACGACAAGTACTTCCCGTTCAGCATCTACTGATACGCCCCGACTGGCACCGCCGCTGCGCGGTGCCGGTCCCTTGAACGCACCCTGCCCATGAATATCGACCTGCACGGATTCGGTCCGGCCATGTTGGCTGGCACCCTGATGACCGTAAAACTGGCGCTCTGTGCCTTGCTGCTGGGGCTGGTCCTTGGACTGCTCGGCGCACTGGCCAAGACTTCGCCGATCAAGCCGCTGCAATGGCTTGGCGGCACCTACTCGACCCTGGTTCGCGGCGTGCCCGAGCTGCTGTGGGTCCTGCTGATCTATTTCGGCACCGTCGGGCTGATGAGCAGCCTCGGCGATGCCCTGAACATACCCGGCCTGGAGCTCAGCGCCTTCGCCGCGGGCGTGATCGCCCTGGGCCTGTGCTTCGGCGCCTACGCCACGGAAGTGTTCCGCGGCGCGATCCTGGCGATCCCCAAGGGCCACCGTGAAGCGGGCCTGGCACTGGGGCTGTCGAAGGGGCGCATCCTGTCGCGGATCATCCTGCCGCAGATGTGGCGCGTGGCCCTGCCGGGCCTGGGCAACCTGTTCATGATCCTGATGAAGGACACTGCGCTGGTGTCGGTGATCGGCCTCGAAGAAATCATGCGCCACGCCCAGATCGGCGTGACCGTGACCAAGGAGCCGTTCACCTTCTATGCCGTCGCCGCCTGCATCTACCTGTGCCTGACCATCGTCGCCATGGCCGGCATGCATTTCCTTGAAAAACGCGCCGCTCGCGGCTTCATGAGGGCCGCGCAATGAACTGGGAAGTCATCATCAAGTGGCTGCCACGCCTGGCCCAGGGCGCGACCCTGACCCTGGAGCTGGTGGCCATCGCGGTCGTTGCCGGGCTGATCCTGGCAATCCCGCTGGGCATCGCCCGTTCCTCGCGCCACTGGTACGTGCGCGCCCTGCCCTACGGCTACATCTTCTTCTTCCGCGGCACACCGCTGCTGGTGCAGTTGTTCCTGGTGTACTACGGCCTGGCGCAGTTCGACCTGGTGCGCAGCAGCTCGCTGTGGCCCTACCTGCGCGATCCGTTCTGGTGCACGGTGCTGACCATGACTCTGCACACCGCCGCCTACATTGCCGAGATCCTGCGCGGTGCGCTGCAGGCGATCCCCAAGGGCGAGATCGAGGCGGCGCGCGCGCTGGGCATGTCGCGCGGCAAGGCACTGTTCTACATCATGCTGCCGCGCGCCGCGCGCATCGGCCTGCCGGCGTACAGCAACGAAGTGATCCTGATGCTCAAGGCCAGCGCCCTGGCCAGTACCGTGACGCTGCTGGAACTGACCGGCATGGCGCGCACGATCATCGCCCGCACCTACCTGCCGGTGGAGATCTTCTTTGCGGCGGGCGTGTTCTACCTGTTGATTTCGTTCGTCCTGGTGCAGGGTTTCAAGCTGCTCGAGCGCTGGTTGCGCGTCGACGCCTGCCAGGGGCGGTGATCTGAACCCGCGCTGACCTTTTCGCGGGCAAGTCCGCTGCCACAGCTACCCACATGCTTGGGGGGTTGTTGCAGGAGCGGGCTTGCCCGCGAAGGCCGCCCCACCGACCACCCGCCATGCCCTCGACCCCATTCCTCCCCCCCGACCAGCTGAACGCGCGCTTCCAGGCCCTGGACCAGTTCCTGCGCCAGCACCAACCCCTCTGGAAACCCCGCCCCTTCACCGCCCTGCACCTGGAATGGGAATCCCGCCATCCCGAGCTCGCCCAATGGCTGCGCACGCGCACCCTGGAGCAAGCCGAAGCCGCCGCACAGCACCCTGAACGACTGCCCGCCCCCGCGCCCTTCCCGCAACTCGCGGACCAGGCCCGGCAGCTATCCCGCGTCGCCGAACTGCCCCTGGCCGACCTGCACACAGCGGGTCATCGCCTGGCGGTCAACGTGCCCGGCCGCAAGTGGCAGCAGATCGAAGCCTTCGGCAGCCGCCTGAGCTTCAAGCAGCCCACGACCCACTGGCTGGACTGGTGTTCGGGCAAAGGACACCTGGGCCGCCGACTGCTGCAGCCCGGCCAGCAATTGACCTGCCTCGAATACGACGCCGAGCTCGTCGCAGCCGGCCAGGCCCTGAGTGACCACCACCACCTGCCCGCGCACCACCTGCACCAGGATGTGATGGCCGCTGACAGCGTTCGCCACCTGACCCGCGATCACAGCGTGGTCGCCCTGCACGCCTGCGGCGACCTGCACGTGCGCCTGCTGCAACTGGCCAGCGCGCAAGGCTGCCGACAGATCGCCATCGCACCCTGCTGCTACAACCGCACCCAGCGCGAGCATTACCAGGCACTGTCGAGCACCGCGCAGGCCTCGACATTGCAACTGAGCATCACCGACCTCGGCCTGCCACTGAGCGAAACCGTCACCTCCGGCGCCCGCGCGCGCCGCCTGCGCGACACCTCGATGGCCCGTCGCCTGGGCTTCGACCTGCTGCAGCGCGAGCAGCGCCACTGCGACGACTACTTGCCGACCCCATCGCTGCCAACCGCCTGGCTGGACAAATCCTTCGAAGACTACTGCCGCGACCTCGCAGCCCTGCGCCAGGTGCCGCTGAACGGCCACCCCGACTGGGCAGCGCTGGAAGCCGCCGGCTGGCAACGCCTGGCCGAAGTGCGCAACCTCGAACTGCTGCGCAACCTGTTCCGTCGACCGCTGGAGTTGTGGCTGGTGCTCGATCGTGCGCTGTTCCTTCAGGAACAGGGTTACAACGTGCGCCTGGGCGAGTTCTGCAGCTATCCACTGACTCCGCGCAACCTGCTGCTGCTGGGGGAGCGGGAATAACCGGAAAACCTGTGGATAACTCTGTGAACAAGCTTGTGATGAAATTCACGGATTGAGCGATCCACTGGCTATTTCAGCCCGTCCACTTATTCCAATGCATACGCGAAAACCAGCAAAAACAGGCTTTTGCGCAAAGACCAACGGCGCAGCGCTTCGGCATGCCTCTCGCGCAGCACCTGCATGCCGCTTGTGCATAAGCCAAATCCCAGATCCGACGCAAGCCCCTGGTAGCAACTCCTTTTGTTCAGAATCTAAAGGCCTGCCCAATCCCCTGTGGGAGCGGGCTTGTCCCGCGAACACGGGCGTAGCCCGTGCCAGGCAGCGCGGTGTCTTCTTCGCGGGTAAACCCGCTCCCACACCTGGTTCAAGTTCCCACTGCGGCAAAGCGTCGCAAAAGCTATTACAGTAAAATAAATTATTGTATTACGATAATTTATCAAGAATAATTCACCCCGTTCATCACTGTACGGAGGCACCCCATGAACAGTAGATCCGTCGCCTATGCGCGCTCCCGATTGCGCACCATCGGCGCGCTGGCCGCCCTTCTGGCCTGGACCACCGCTGCCGTCGAGTTCGGCGGCACGCCGATGCTCTGGCTGCTCGACTACCCCACCATGGTTTCCGCCTACCTGCAGGCCTACGGCGACCAGATGCCGCTGCTCCTGGCCGAAGGCTACCAACCGTCTCACCTGGCGATCGGCCTGGTGTTCTTCCTCGACCTGATTCCCACCGCCATTTCGGCATTCGCCCTGCTACTGACCGGCATCTTCTTCATGCGCCTGTCCAAGGGCCAGACCTGGACCCTGCCCAACATCCGCCTGCTCTGGTGGGTCGGCCTGCTGTGCATCGGCTCGCCGCTGCTCTGGTCGCTGATCGGCACTTTCGAGGGCCTGGCACTGGCCATCGACCTGCCTGCTGGCGAAAGGAGCTTCAGCGTGTCGATCGGTGTATCATCCGAGGCTGTCTACGAGATCATGAAAGGCATTCTGCTCTGCGCCTTCTCGCTGCTCATGCGTGACGCCAAGACCATCAGCGATGAACACAACTGTTATGTCTAGCCAGCCCTTATGCCGATAATCATCCGCCTCGACGTCGTCATGGCCCGGAACAAGATCCGTTCCAAAGACCTGGCGGAAATCATCGGCATAACGGAAGCGAACCTGTCGCTGCTGAAGAACGGCAAGATCAAGGGTTTCAAGATCGAAACCCTCGAGAAGCTGTGTCGCGCGCTGAACTGCCAACCCGGCGACCTGCTGGAGTTCAGCGAGGAATGATCAAGGACTGCAACACCCATGTATTTGCCCCACAAAGGTTTACTCGCCGTACTGCTGGCCACCTGGCTGATCAGCGGCTGCGGCCCGAGTTACACGTATAGGTATTCGCCACCGCCCAGCGCGCATGGCATGAACTGCATCAACAGCTGCTCGAGCGAGCGCAGGCATTGCCAGCAACTGGAGCGTCTGGAACAAAACAGCCAGCGCGCCCTGTACCAGGCCGAAATGCGTGCCTACCAGTACTGCAAGACCGGCAAGAGCAAGAAGGAAGCGCGTCACAACTGCTACCAGCCGAGCTACCCATTCGGCAGCTCATCCAGCTACAGTTGCGGCCGCGAATACGACAGCTGCTACATGGCCTGCGGTGGCACCATCCAGCGCATTCGCAACCCAGATTGATAGATGAACGGATTTCGACACGTGAAATACACCACGCCTTTCACCCTTCTGGCCCTTGGCCTGGCCCTGAGCGGCTGCTCCAGCAGTAGCAGCAGCTACACCCCAAGAACCTCGAACCTGGACTGGGAAACCCCCGGCATGCAGCTCGGCGGCGACCGCGGCCTGCCCCTGCGAGTGGACGACCGCTGCCGCAAGCGCGGTTGCGACAACCACAAGCTGTTTTTCAATCCCGCAGAGCCTGAACCGAGCGTCAACACCATCCACCGCGGCTGGTAGGATTTTCTCCTTTTGGGGCGGTGACTTAGGCGATTTCGCGTTGAATGCAAGGAAGTGGTTTACAGCAGCCAACCGATCGCTATAATGACGCGCCTATGCCGGTATAGCTCAGATGGTAGAGCAACTGACTTGTAATCAGTAGGTCCCGGGTTCGATTCCTGGTGCCGGCACCATTCAAGGTTCCATAGAAAGCTTTCAAAATCTCTGGAACCCCCGAAAAACCCGCCTTCTGGCGGGTTTTTTCGTTTTGGCGTTTAGCGGGTTCCGAGCCATGGTGTGCAGCGCGCTGGTCGAGTCCGGGTTGTGGTCGGAGACGGCTATCGAGCGGCAGATGAGCCACAAGGAGCGCAACAACGTGCGCGCAGCCTATACCCACAAGGCCGAGTTCCTCGAAGAGCGCCGGATGATCATGACCTGGTGGAGTCGGTTTCTAGAGGCGAACCGCGAGGACCATATGACGCCGCATGAGTTTGCCAAGCAGACGGGCGAGAACGTCACGCGCCTTCGCAGTGCCAAGAGGACCGAGTAACCCGCCGCACCACCACCTCAACTCGCTGTGAAGTTACCCACAGCACCGCATGAAGCTCCTCCGCGCGGGTCCATTCAAACGGGGCTGCAAAGCCGCCCCGTTTGAATGGACCATACCTAAGAAAAAAAACCGCTGGCACAGCGTACGTCTGTGGAAAACCACAGATGTCCACCGGGGGATAGTTTTATCCACAGGCGCTAAATCCCTGAAATCGCTTTGCTTGACGAATATTGTCCACAGGCGTAGACAGTGAGTTGCAAGCGCTGTCGATGACAGCACCCCAGGTGACCCGAACCTTAAAGGTCACTCCGCTTTGACGGTGGTTCTCCCCAAGGGCGATTAGCATCCGGCAGCTCGCCCGGTCACTACCCATGTGATGGATGCTCTTACACACATAGCGCTCGTGCGCCAGATACTCCGTACCTCGCTGCCCTGCAGCAACCTATCCGCTTGGCCGAATCCTGCGCCAACCTGTGCCCGTCTCTTTCTTCTGGAAAGAGACGGGCACTTCTACCACTGCTGCAGCCCTGATCGCATATAGCTTTGCGGCAATCCCCCTCGTGACAATCGGCGTGACAAACGCCGATGTCACCAGCAACAGCCATGTAGATGATGGTGCCGCAGACCAAGGAATGGACTGCACCTGACTGACAGTCAGGCATGCCCCGGTCATCGCATTGCTGGTTGCACATGGCTCAGGATCTCGCGGCACTGGTCTCGTCAGCCAATGCAGCCTCCACCCGCCCACCGGTAACGGTGCTCAGGAGGCCAGATCATGAGATGCCCTTGCTTCCGGTCGTACGGAGCCGCCAGTCCCGCGTTAGAGGACATCCCCACAGGCCGCATGGGCCTTGATCCCTGATAACACTCAGCATTCTTGGCGGGATGACGTGGGGCGAGGATCGGAGAACGGCAGATGAGGTGATCGACATGGCATTGGTAGGTAGACGTGATGGTCGTAATTTCGGCTACGGCAGGCAATTGAGTTACGCAGGACCTCAGGCACTGAAAGACATGTTCGGCGGTGGCCACTACGGCACGGTCAAAGCGCACAGTGATCGGTGGCAGGCATTCGTGAAGTGGTGCCGCTCCGAACAGGGGCCCGGTATCAATGATGCGCGGCACATTGATCGAAAAGTGTTGGCCGACTATGCGGCGTATCTGCGTGACCTGGTTCGGCGTGGAGGCCTCGCCGTCAGCACTGCACAAAACCGGATATCCAGCGTTAACAGAACCATGGCGGCGCTTCGCGGTGATCAGTACGTGAAATTGCCCAGCCCGAGCAAGGCGTTGGGCATGCAGCGCACCGGTGTTCGACAGTCGTTGCCGCAGGGCCAAGACCGCGAACAGGTTAAGCAGATCGTTGATGCGCTTTGCAGCCAACATCAGCTACGAGCCGCCGCGATTGTTTTGTTGGCGCGAGCCACCGGCATGCGTTTGCGCGAGGCTATCTTGGCTGATCTACCACGGCTAAGCCGTGAGGCTAACGACCTAGGCAAAATTAACATTCAGGATGGCACCAAAGGCGGCCGCGCCGGCGCCTCAGCGCCACGTTGGATTACCATGGATGACCAGATTAGTGATGCGCTTGGGTTTGCGCGGCAGGTGTCGCCGGCTGGTAGCCGCAACTTGATTGCCTCACACGAAAGCTACCTAGGTCTTCTGCAAGAAATCATTCGCCCTGCGCGGGACATCCTGCATGCACACAACCTTAAAGGCTTCCATGAGTTACGAGCGGCCTATGCATGTGGGCGCTACGAGCAAATCACCCAGTACCACGCACCTATCAACGGCGGCCAATGTTACCTAGTAGATAGGAGACTTGATCGTGAGGCCCGGAAACAAATCAGCTATGAACTGGGGCACGGTCGGATCGATGTGGTTGCGGCCTACATTGGGGGACGGACATGAGCAAGCCGTTAGATATGGAGTTGTTCTTGGCTGGCGTGCTAAGCGGGTCGTACGCAACACGGCAACGCCATTTGCGGCAGGCGAGAACCATCCAGAATGAAATTGCAAAGCGCTGGCAGCGAGAGACACCATGGGCCTGGAAGCGAAAGCACTTGGTTTGGTTTCTTGAGCATTATCTCGCCGGGCGTAAGGAGGCAACTCGCTATTTCTATCTCCTTACCCTTCGACTGCTCGCCCAACGTCTAAAAAAGTCTTGGGTTTTCAATATCTGAAGGGCGAATTTTCCTGATAGCCACGACCGACAGCAATCAACCCAAAGCTGGAGGTGGCGAAGGGTGGAAATTTCCCAAGAGCAATGTTCGTATTTGTCTTCTGTGCAAGGCGATTGAGGTGCGCACAGGGATTTTTGAGAGCTTTGACGCCATTGATTTGACGAACAATAGTTAATTCCACACAAAAAGTTACAGCATTAATCCTGCACTCTCCTTGCGGTCAACTACGCTTAAGTTTCCAATCAATTGAGGTTGTTAGATATGACTAGTGGGATTTTTCATGTGGAATTTCGCGCGAGCACAGGCGATTTCGGTGACGGGCTCGTGGTTGTGAAGGACGGCGCAGTGAACGGAGGCGATCCTCATTACCTCTACCAAGGGGAAGTCCCAACCGAGTCTGGCAATTTCGAGTCGCGATTCACTGTTCGGAAGTACCGTGAAGGTAATGTGAATGTCGTAGGCATCGACAATTACACACTACTGGCCACAGGCATGGTTGATTACGAAGGTGGAACCATCGAGCTTCGCGGGGCGGTAGAAGGAGTTCCGCAACTAACCTTACAACTGCGTGGTCGAAAAATACAGCCTGTGGTGTGAACCTGGGTGAGCCTGTCTAAGGTACCAAAGCATGCTCGCAGAACCTACGCATGAGCAAGGACCGAAGACTGAAAAGACCCCGCTGGCTAGCGGGGTCTTACATTAAGATTGCTAGGTGCTAAAACATATCCAGCACGGCTGCAGAAAATAACTTTAAGTCAATATTAACTAAACAGACTAGCTATAAAAGACTGCCTATAAAAGCCACCACATTAAAACTGCTGCGACAACAAGGCAAATTATCGCTGCTAAGCCGGTTTTCTGATGCGCCGCAAACAATGTCAGAAAACCTGTTTTTGCTCGATTTGGAAGTTGCTCCCACCCAGATGGTACAATCTCATCACTTTCAAAAAACGGACGCCAATATTTTTTTATATGTTGCCCGTCATGTTCAAAAAACTCGCTATGTGAGTAGTCAAAATATCGATCTGTGACCATCGCATTTTTAAAACCAACTCGACCTGTACTACCGTAGCCCCAAGTGGTGCAACTCGCTATCAGCGGCCATATATCTCGAACACCTACGTCATTCAGTATTGTGCTTTTTCGCATTGCCCGGGCGTTTCTATCCCAAGGATATTGGCGCTTAATCAGACACCCACACAACACAATCTTTTCAAAACTTATGTCCGGGTGATCCTCAAGTATTCTACTTACCACATAAGTTCCGAAACTGTGCGCAATTACCGATATACGGGCTAAAGGTTCTTCTTCCTTAAGCCTTCGAATGTCCCGCACGATTTTGTTTACAGGCCCAGAGCGAAAAGGACTGGCCAGTTGAAGACCAGTGACTACATCATAACCCAAGTCGTGAACTTGAAAATTTTGTATACCATGGAATTCGCGCTGGACCTCTCGCTGCCATGCGCCATCAGTCCGAATCCCATGAATCAATACTAGAATTCTTGACTCTGAGCTATCCCTTATACCACTGCGCTTGTTATCCACTAATGCATCAAATAACTCTCGATGCTCCTCCGGTATAGTGGTAGCTCGTATTAGGCCAAACACCTCTTTTCTTTGCCTAGCATTGGTTGACGACCAAAGAGTCTCGACAAGTTTAACTACATCAGTGGAATTCATCTTTAGCCACACTGAACATAGTTTCAAGATCGTCGTCACTGACTTCCATTTCAATCCCTCTCAACGGGTCAAATATCACATCAGGACATTCATACCAGCTATCGACCTCTAAGATAACTGGCCCCATTGGAGATTTAACTACGAGGCGACGAACCATTATGCCCGACTTGACTAAAGACGTCGTCACTTTCGCGAAGCGAGCTGAGCTACCGGCCTGAGAGATGTCGAACAACCTATTGATATTAATGGTCACATCATACACTCGTGCACCATCGGCTTTCTCAATGTCGTCAAAGTGCTCTGCCACCCTAATGAGAGCATCTGCGATTTGCGGATTTTCTTCAATTAAGGGAGAGAATCTTTTCGATAACATAAGAATATTCCCCTGGCGTGCAAGTTCCTGTGACTGCAAACTCGTTCAACTCGCCACTCAAAAGCACATGTATCTGACGGCTTGCATCACTTGGCATTATAAACCAAATATTAGATCCCGTCACAAAACCTTTTTTGTCCATGAAGCCTTTCATCGCAGCAGATGAGCCATCATCCTCGGAAAGACCCTTTGACAAATTCGGCGCAGCGAGATTCATAGAAACCCCGTAATCATTCATCGCCGTCGTGGTCGTATATCTAATTATTCCGGCAAAGTCTTCCTGCTTGTAGTACATTGTATCTTTTGCTTTGCTCAGCGAAACCTGTTCGAATAATCCAATCGGAACATACTTAAGGATTGTCGCGATCATAGCCGAAACTTGCTCGTGATACTTCGTAGAGTTATCTCGGGACGCAATTCGTATCTGAAGCAAGCCACTGCGATCCAAGTGGGCAATGCTGATCGCTCGTTTTTTCGTGATTTGGTAAACTTTTACGCGCTGATTCTTGTTCGCATCTAGATTATCATCAACTAGTTTGCTGCTTTCGCGTGTTTCGCATACCTTTATTGTCAATGAGAGTGGACCGGAACCATTCGGCGCATCGTCAAGACGTAGATCCACAACCTCAGGTGAGTCCGGCATTTCTAAATGAAGCGGAATCGACAGAAGCCCGAATTGTTTCAATTCGTTGGCTATTCCTTCAATTCGCTTTCGCGCCAAAATCTTCACAGCATCGGCTGGGTCACATCTGAAAAGGAAGATGTGCTGTTTGCCATACTCTTCTACCTGACGAAGGAGCACCGACAAGTCGTCAAGAGCGATTTTCTTCGATTCGAGAGCTGGCAAAATTCTTTTTGCGTACAGCTCGTCCCAATTGGCTGCGGAGATTGGGACATCATGTTTGCGCAGGAAATCTCGGACAACCTCAAGGCTGCTGGCCTCTCTGATCAACCCAAAAACCACCTTTGCTTGTTCTTGTTCCACAGCGCTAAGCACGAGCTCACTCCAAATCTGAAAAACTTCATGGCGACCGCGATATGTCGGCCGAATGTGTTCGACAGAGATGGCATGAGTCACCTAAAGGCTACCCGCCAGGCTTACGTACCTTGCCGCTTCCCTGCCGGCGGATTTTGGTCGTTAACACAAATAAACACAATCTATCCGCACAAAAAATCTGGCGCGTTGCCTGGCGGGTCAAGAATCGCGCTGCGAGCAGCTGTCCCAACGTCAGGCCGAGTACGAAGCCGGCCCCTTTTACGATTATGCGAGCGGGGAGCTCTGTTGTAAGGCCACCAAGCGCGGCGGTGGAACTGCGATTTCGCGAAATTTTATGGAGACCATAGAGCTTACGGCGGTGCAGAGCTACAGCCCCAACGAGCGCTGTTCAGCGCAGCGCTTGGACAGCGACAGGTGTCCTCGCCAATTTAGTGCCTTCGATAGCAGCCCTCCACCAAGTGTATCCTTGGGTCGCCTGCTGAAGCTCAAAATAGTCGGAGAGCCGTGCATCAATGGCGTGGGGCCTGGTTGGCTTTATTTGCGTATGCGGACGATCGGGGGAGTTGCAGAGGATAGTTTTAGAGATAGAACATGAGATTTTTTATCATTTAATGCTTATAAATCAGTTTGTTATGCGGACTTTCGACTCCTGGTGCCACATCTAGACCCGCTGCATACCAACGAATACCTCCAAGGCCACCACAACCCGCCCTTTGGCAATTTCTTCGTTATGACGTTTTACCTACCACTCGCTCTGCCGCCTTGCGATAAGCCTGATTTCGCTCGCGCTTATCCACAGCTACCACAAAAACAACAACCTTCCTGATCGATCACCTGGTAGACCAATCGGTAGCCGCTGCTGCGCAGCTTGACCTTGTAGCAGTCTGGCAAGCTATACAGCCGGTTCGCTTCGATCCTGGGATTCAGTAAAACCGAGACGAGTTTTTCTTGAGTTGCTGCCGGACCGTATCCCCCAGCTTTTGCCATTCCTTTAGCGCTCGCGCGTCGAACTCAAGGCTATAGGTCATCCAGAGAAACATTCACTCGCTAAGGGTCAGCAAGGCGCTCGCGAACGGTCGCTAGCAGCGCCTCATCCTCATCGGTCATGAGGACAGGTTTAAAAGGCAACTGCCCGCGCTCGGCGACGTACTGCAATGCTTGGCGCATAAGCTCGGAGGGCGTAACACCCAACCGCTCAAGCTCACGATAGGCTCGGATTTTGAGATCGTCGTCGATACGAACGTTGATGGAGGCCATGGTGGCTTGCTCACTGTAATGACAATGGTCTTTACAGTGACGTAATTCCGGGCACCAGACAAGTGGCTTAGGAGCACAAGCCGACGGAGGACAAAGCCCAGAGAGCGCGAGTACAAGCTCTTCGGCCGCGAAGGCCTGACCGCCCTTGGCAGCTATCCGGTGGTCGGGATGGGACGGCACGCCGCAAGCGCTTCGAGATCAAACAGCGGCTCGCCAACGGCATGGATCCCATCCCCCTCCGGTCAGAAATCCAGACGCAGCACAGTGCGCCAGAAGTTCTTCAACGGAGAACGCCAGTGCTTGCGCCAGTTACGCTCCCACCAGTCGTCTTCGTTCTTCACCACGTCCTCAAGGTCGCTACCCGTGACAGCAGCAGCATGCTGGCGGAACATCATCGGGAACACACAATGTTGCCGGATCCGTCGCTTGAACATCACGTCCACGGGCGTGCCGTCGTACGGCGTCTGGGCCAGGATGGCGCAGCCTTTGCGTGAAAGCACGTATGCATGAAGGGCCACCACGCGGCCCCGTGCAATGAACGGGAACCAGGTCAACCAGGTTCGGCCCATGCTGTAGCCGAGGTGCAAGGCCTCGAATCGATGGCGACGCATGAAGCGGTTTACCCAGGCGATCCGCGAGGCTTTCAGCTCGTAGGGCATCACGTCATCTTCGAAAATCAGAATCCGCTCCAGGCCCTCCTCGAGCGCGCGCTGGGCGAGTTGCTGGTGAGACTCGTAGCAGCCGCGCTTGGGGTCGCCGTGCTTCTGCACGACATGAAATATCACTTGGTTGTCGAGCACCTTGCCAATGCTCTTCCTGAACAACTCACGCCTGTCACTCCGTGCATCGAGCGAGATGCAATAGACGGCGTCAACATCGAAATGAATCCTGCCCACCAATCAATCCCTTTAACTAATGCCTGTCATATGGTGGTGCTGAATAGAGCGGCAATAATATCGGGAGAATCTGGTATCACAAAGCCATGTTTGCGTTGTCTACCTGGGCGCATCCGGTGGCTGTCCGCGCAGGTCGTCGAACAGCGACAGGTCGAGGTTGGCCAGGGTGTTTGACATGGGGCCTCCTCAGAGCGTGCCGATGCGGTCCAGCTCGCGCTTGAGCTGGTCGCGGTCGAGGGTATCCGGATGCAGCGCGAAGAACGCCTCGAAACGCCGTTGAATATGCGCGAGGGTCGCCCGGAACGCGGCGTCGACCGCGGCGTCGTCACCCACCACTTCGGAAGGGTCTTCCAACCCCCAGTGGGCCTTGAGCGCGGGGCCGAAGTACACGGGGCACGCTTCACCAGCGGCCTTGTCGCAGACGGTGATGACGATGTCTGGTGGATTGCCTTCGAAGGCTTCGTTGCCCTTGCTGCTCAGGCCGTCGATGGCGATGCCGGCTTGCTGCAGGGTCTGCAGGCTGCGCGGCAGCACCTGGCCTCGTGGGAAGCTGCCGGCGCTGATGGCTTGGTAGCCTTGCGGGGCGAGGTGGTTGAACAGGGCTTCGCACAGAATGCTGCGACAGCTGTTGGCAGTGCACATGAACAGGATTCGCATCGCTCGCTCCCCGCCGCGTGGCGGTTGTCAAAGGCCCAGGCGCAGTGCCAGGGCGGAAAGGGTGATCAGCAGCACCGGCAGGGTCAGCAGGATGCCGACCTTGAAGTAGTACCCCCAGGTGATGCGCATGCCTTTGCGGGCCAGCACGTGCAGCCAGAGCAAGGTGGCGAGGCTGCCGATGGGGGTGATCTTCGGGCCGAGGTCGCAGCCGATGACGTTGGCGTAGATCATCGCGTCGCGCACCAGGCCTTCGGCGCCGCTGGCCTGGATCGACAGGGCGCCGACCAGCACGCTGGGCATGTTGTTCATCACCGACGACAGCAACGCCGCAATCAGGCCGGTGCCGAGGGTGGCGGCCCACAGGCCGTGGGCTGCGAGGCGGTCGAGCACGCCGGCCAGGGCGTCGGTCATGCCAGCGTTGCGCAGGCCGTACACCACCAGGTACATGCCCAGCGAGAACACCACGATCTGCCAGGGCGCTTCGCGCAGCACGCGGCGGGTGGAGATCACGTGGCCGCGGGCGGCAACGGCGAACAGCACGGCGGCGCAGGCGGCGGCCACGGCGCTGACCGGGATGCCCAGCGGTTCGAGCACGAACAGGCCCACCAGCAGCGCCAGCAGCACCACCCAGCCGACGCGGAAGGTCGCGCGGTCGCGGATGGCCAGGGCCGGGGCCTTGAGGTCATCCAGGGCATAGCGCGCCGGGATGTCGCGCCGGAAGTACAGGAACAGCAACAGCAGGGTGGCGGCCACCGCCGCCAGGTTGACCGGCAGCATCACCGAGGCGTAGGTGCCGAAGCCCAGCCCGAAATAGTCGGCCGAGACGATGTTCACCAGGTTCGACACCACCAGCGGCAGGCTGGCGGTGTCGGCGATGAAGCCTGCGGCCATGACGAAGGCCAGGGTCGCGCCGGGCGAGAAGCGCAGCGCCAGCAACATCGACATGACGATGGGGGTGAGGATCAGCGCGGCGCCGTCGTTGGCGAACAGTGCCGACACCGCCGCGCCGAGCAGCACGATGAAGGCGAACAGGCGGCGTCCGTCGCCGCGTGCCCAGCGCGCCACGTGCAGGGCGGACCACTCGAAGAAGCCGGCCTCATCGAGCAGCAGGCTGACGATGATGATGGCGATGAAGGTGGCCGTGGCATTCCAGATGATCGCCCAGACGGCGGGAATGTCGTGCAACGACACCGCGCCGAACAGCAGCGCCAGCAGCGCGCCGAAACTGGCGCTCCAGCCGACACCGAGCCCCTTGGGCTGCCAGATGACCAGGATGAGGGTGAAGACGAAGACGCAGGCGGCGATCAGCATCGGCAGGGCCTCGTTCACTCAGCAGCAGGCAGCGGCACGGACGGGGCGATCGTCCATGTGCTGCAGGCGGGCGATGTTGTCCTGGAGCCAGGCGCCATTGGCCTGGGCGGTGACCTGCAACAGCTCGCCGACCCAGGCGGGCAGTTCAGGGTTGAGGCGGTAGTACACCCACTGCCCCTGGCGGCGGTCCAGCAACAGGCCGGCGCTGCGCAACTGGGCGAGGTGGCGGCTGATTTTCGGCTGGCTGTCGTCGAGGGCGCACATCAGTTCGCACACACACAGTTCGCCAAGACGGGCGATCAGCAAGGTGGCGCGGACGCGGGTCTCGTCGGCGAGGGACTTGAAGACCTGGGTGGGGGTGATCATGAGGGGACACCTGAATATATGGAAATCCGAATATACGGATTTCCATATGTTCATTGCAACAGGTGCGGGTGTTTCTTCAGAACGCCGTGCTGACCGTCAGCGACAGGTTGCGCGGATCGCCATAGATCGCTCCGGCGTAGAAGCCGTAGCGGGTGTAGTAGTGCTTGTCGAACAGGTTGTTGGCGTTGAGGCTGACGCTGGTGTCGTCGGTCAGCTGGTACTTGGCCATGGCATTCCAGATCGCATATCCCGACCAGTTGACGTCGCTTGAGCTACGGCTGACACCGTTGGTCGGCTGGCCGGCAGGGGTGGAAAGCGCGCGGATGTTGGTCTGCGCGGTGACGCCGGTGCCGAGGGTCAGGCGGTCGAGCGGGCCGGACAACCGGTAGGTGGTCGAGGCCTTGAACAGGTGCGACGGATCGCTGCGCCCGTCGCTGTCGAGGCGGCGGAAGTGCAGGTAGGTGTAGCCGGCATAGACGTTCCAGTTCTCGGTCAGGGCGCCTGCGAGTTCCAGGTCGATACCGTCGGTTTCCTGGCCGGAACCTGCCTTGTAGGCGGTGGCGCCGGTCGGGGTCAGCAGGTCGCCGTCGGTAACGGCCTTGTTCTCCTGCTTGGTGCGGAAGTACGCGGCGGATGCGTTCAGGCGGCCGTCGAACCAGGCGGCCTTGATGCCAGTCTCGTAGCTCTGGCCGCGGATCGGCTCGACCTTGGTGCCGCTGGCGGTCTCTTCAGTCTGCGGGTTGAAGATGTCGGTGTAGCTGGCGTACACCGAGTAGGTGTCGTTGAGGTCATACACCGCGCCCAGGTAAGGGGTGACGATGCCGTTGTTCTGCTGGTTGCTGCGCACGCCGCTGACGTTGCGGGTGGTGGCCGAGTAGTCGGTGCTGCGCACACCGAGGATCACCGACAGCGGGTCGGTGATGCTCAGGCGAGTGGCCGCGTACATGCCTTGCAGGCGGGTAGTGGTCTTGCTGTGACGGCCAGTCCGCGAGGCGAGCATGTCGTAGTCACTGTCCACGCCATTGAGCCAGTTGCTCAGCGGCAGGCCGTTGTTGGCGCGGAACTGGCAGCCCAGGGCCGGGGCGCTGACGCTGTTGGCGCTGACCATGGTGCAGGTGTATTCCGGCGACCAGGCCACAGTGCGGCTGTCGTTGTAGCCGACCATCGCCTGGTGGGTGCGGCCGAACATCTGGAACGGGCCAGACAGGTCGATCTGCGCCGATTGCTGGGTGGTGTCGCTGGAGCTGTGCAGGCCGTTGAGCACCGCACCGCTGCCATCCTGATCCCAGTAGCCGCCATAGACACCGCGCCCGGACGAGTTGACCTTGGCCAGACCGCGGTGGTTGAGGGCATCACTGGTGCTCTGCGAACCTTTCAGGTCCAGGGTCCAGTCGTTGTCGAAGTGGTGCTGCAGCGAGCCGAAGGTGGTGCGGGTGATGTACTCGCCGAAGCTCCAGCTGGGCACCACGTTGGTGCTGCGCGGCAGGTCGGTCTTGCTGCCGTCGCCATACCAGATCGGGATGTTGGCGCCCCAGCCGCCACCGACCACCTTGTTGTATTCGTACTGGTAACCGGCACCGAGGGTGGTGGCGTCGTCCAGGTCGAACTCGAAGTTGGCCAGCGCTGCGCGAGCGCGCTCGGACTGATTGTCACGGAACGAGTTGGCGTCCTGCTGGGTGACCACGAAGCGCGAGCGCAGGCGGCCGTCTTCGGAGAGCGGCAGGTTGAGGTCGGCGCCCAGGCGGCGTTTGTCCCAGCTGCCGTAGGTGGCGTATGCGCTGCCGCCGAAGGTGCGGGTCGGTGCCTTGCGGATCAGGTTGACCGTTGCCGACGGGTCGCCGGTGCCGCCGAGCAGGCCGTTGGCGCCACGCACGATGTCGATGCGCTCGTACAGGTCCAGGTTCAGCGCGTTGCCGCTGCCGCTGAAGTCAGAGCCGCCGGGGAACTGCAGGCCATCGATCTTCCAGTTGCTGATCGAATAGCCACGGGCACGAAAATCGGTACGCCCGCCGACTTCCATCTTGCTCATGCTGATCCCTGGTGCAGTGTCGAGCGCCTGCTCGATGCTGTGCACATCGCGGTCGTCCATCTGCTGGCGGGTGATGCTGGTCACCGACTGCGGGGTCTGGCGCGGGGTCAGGTTCAGGCCGGTGGCGCTGCGCGTGCTCTCGACGGTATAGCCGAGCTGGCCGGCGTCGTCGGCACTGGGCAGCGCGCTGTCTTCGATGTTGGTGGCGCCCAGCTCCAGGGGCTGGGGATCAGCCGCAAAGGCACCTGCAGACAGACTGAAGGCGATACACAAGGCAAGCGGTGAGAGGCGGCTGCCGCCGCGGGTGAAGCGGGCGCGGGCGCCGGGGATGCTCTGAGGTTTCATTTGGGAAGGCTTCGTATTCGCAGATGGTTTTTGCTACGATTCTAGGGATGTGCCCTCTGGGCTCCATGCCCGGCTTGTACGGGGATGTAATGGAACGTAACGGGCGCTGCATGGGCGCCCCCGACAGGTGTCCCCCGCAATGAGCACGACCTTGCTGGTCGTCGACGATGACGACGAGATCCGCGAACTTCTCTGCGATTACCTTACCGATGCCGGCTATCAGGTGCTGGCTGCCGCCGATGGCGAACAGATGCGCCAGCAGCTGGCACGACACAAGGTCGAGCTGGTGGTGCTCGACCTCATGCTGCCCGGCGAGGATGGCCTGAGCCTGTGCCGCCAGTTGCAGGCGCAGCCGGGCCTGGCGGTGATCATGCTGTCGGCCAAGGGCAGCACGCTGGATCGCATCATCGGCCTGGAAGTGGGCGCCGACGACTACCTGTCCAAGCCCTTCGAACCCCGTGAACTCATTGCCCGCATCAAGGCCGTCCTGCGCCGCCCGCAGCGCCTCGACACGCCGAGCGAAGAGCCCGCCAGCCAGGCGCAGCAGTTCGCAGGGTTCAGCCTCGACCATATCAAGCGCCTGCTCACTCATCCCGACGGCCAGGCCCTCACCCTGCCCCGCTCCGATTACCGCGTGCTGCGCGAGCTGCTCGAGGCCAACAACCGCGTGGTATCGCGCGATCACCTGACGCGCAGCGCCTTTGGCCGCGACCACCTGCCCGACGACCGCTCGGTGGACATGTGCATCAGCCGCCTGCGCCAGCACCTGCGCCGCGCCGCCAATGGCAGCGCGCAGATCCTCACCATTCGCAACGAAGGCTACCTGCTCAGCATCGCCTGCGAGCCAGGCGCCTGAAGTGCGCCTGCTGCGCCGCCTGTGGCCACGGACGCTGTTCGGCCAACTGCTGCTGATCATGATCAGCGGCACCCTGCTGATCCAATTGATGTCCAGCAGCATCTGGTTCGACGTGCGCTTCGCCCAGGTGTTCGAGGCCCCGGTGCGGTTGATCGCTGCGCGCAGTGCGCCGCTGATCGCCCAGGCCGACTGCCATGCCGGGCAGTTGCAGGTGCCGGCGCACTATCACCTGCGCTGCGCCGAATCGCTGCCCGAAGCCCAACGTGATGATCGACGCGGGCGGCACCGCATCGAACTGCTGCTGCACCAGGCGCTGGCCTACGAACTCGGCCGCGACCAGCAAGCGCGCCTGCTGAAGGTACAACTGACCGATGAGCTTGGTCAGCCGATCGTCTGGCGCAGCCTGTTCGGCCTGCGTACCGCCCAGGCGCACCTGCAGTTCGCCGTGCCGATGGAGGATGGCCACTGGCTGGTGATCGACGGCGAAGAACTGCAGGGCTGGAGTGGCGAGTCGGCCTGGGTGCTGATCAGCGACTATCTGCTGCGCGTCTATGCCCTGCGCATCGTCGCCGTGCTGCTGGTGTGCCTGGTGGCCGTGCGCCTGTGCCTGCGCCCGCTGCGACGCCTGGCCGATGCCGCTCGTGGCCTGGGGCGCAACCTGGAGCAGCCGGCCCTGCCCCTGGAAGGCCCTGAGGAAGTGCGCCAGGCAGCGCAGGCGTTCAACGCCATGCAGCAGCGGCTGATCGCCATGGTCAACGACAAGGCCTACTTTCTCGCCGCCGTCTCCCACGACCTGCGTACGCCCCTGACCCGCATGCGCCTGCGCCTGGAGCGGTTGGAGGATGGCGAACACAAAGAGCGTCTGCGCCAGAACATCGCGCAGATGGATGCCATGATCGGCCAGGTACTGGACTACCTGCGGGCCGGCGAGCAGCAGAACCTGCAGGAGGTGGACCTGGACCGACTGGTGGCGCGCCTGTGCGCCGACTTGGCCAGCGCCGAAGAGCCGCTGCCGATCCAGGGTGAAGTGGGCAAGGTGAAGGTCGATGCCTTGCTGATGCAGCGGTGCCTGCAGAACCTGCTGGTCAATGCCCTGCGTTATGGCAAGGCGGTTTCGCTGCGGCTCGAGGCGGATACGGCGCAGGTGCGGATTCATGTCGAGGATCGCGGGCCAGGTATTGCCGCGGGCCTGCTGGACACCGTGACCGATCCGTTCGTGCGTGGAGAGGGTTCGCGCAACCAGGCGTCCGGTGGGTATGGCCTGGGGTTGAGCATTGCCCAGCGGATTGCGGCCAGCCATGGCGGTGAGTTGCGGCTTTCCAACCGCGATGGCGATGGGCTGAAAGCGACTGTGGTGTTGCCACGCTAGCACCAGCCCGCCCACAGCGCACACCTCAAGCCCCCCATTGCCAAACCCTGCCCAAAAGAGTTCAAATCGCACTAATTCCCATTAACAACTACCCTCCCCCATGCCCCCCACCGATTCTGCCCTGCTCTCCGCCACCGAGGCTCTCTACCTCACCCACAGCGCCTGGCTGCGTGGCTGGCTGCGCAAGCGTCTGGACTCCACCAGCGATGCCGCCGACCTGGTACAGGACACCTTCGTGCGGGTCATCAAGGCGCGTCGTGCCCTGGATATCCGCGAGCCGCGCCAATATCTGAGCACCGTCGCCAAAGGTCTGGTCATCGACCTGTTCCGCCGCCGGGCGCTGGAGCAGAGCTATCTCGAGGCGCTGGCCTCCCTGCCCGCCTGCGACCACCCATCCGAGGAAGACCAGGCGATCGTTCTGGAAACCTTGATGGAAATCGATCGCATGCTAGACAGCCTGGGTGACAAGGTGCGTCAGACGTTCATCCTGTCGCAGTTCGAGGGGCTGACGTATCCGCAGATCGCCGAGCGCCTGGGCGTCTCGGTACGCACGGTGAACAACCACATGGCCAAGGCGATTGAGCAGTGCTGCCTGATGCGCCTGGGGCTGCTGTGAGCACCGTGTCATCATCGTTGAGCACAGCGCAGCGCCAGGCGTTGCGCTGTGCGGCGCAGTGGTATGCGCGGCTGTCGTCGGGGCTCGAGGATGCGGGCGAGCAGCAGCGCTGGCAGCGCTGGCACGATGCAGATCCTCTGCACCAGCAGGCCTGGCAACAGGTTGAGGCAGTTCGGCGGATGGTCGAGGGGGTGCCACGGCAGATTGCAGCGCCGGCCCTGCGTCAGGCGCGAGAGTCGCGCAGGCGGGTGCTGCGTCAGTTGCTGGTGCTGGCGGGCGTCGGTGTGGTGGGTGTGGGCGGCTGGAGAAGCGAACTGCGAACAACGCTGATGGCCAGCCTGCACACCGGGGTCGGTGAGCAGCGTGAGGTGGTGCTGGAGGATGGCAGCCAGATCCTGCTGGACAGCCGTTCGGCGCTGGATGTGCGCTTCGACGCAGCGCAGCGTGTACTGCGTCTGCTGAGCGGGCGGGTGCTGGTGCAAACGGCCGCCGATGCCCTGGCGCGTCCGTTTCTGGTGGAGGTGGCCCAGGGGCAGGTGCAGGCGTTGGGCACCCGCTTCACGGTCGAGGCCGACGAGCGCTTCTGCGAGGTGACGGTGCTGGAAAAGGCCGTACAGGTGCGTCCGCTGAACAGCGCACAAACCCTGCGTCTGGAAGCGGGTCAGCAGGTGCGGTTCGATCGCTCTCGGCTTGGCGAGCCGTGGCGCAGCGACGCTTCGGTGGCGTCGTGGCAAACGGGTAGCCTGATAGCAATCAACCGGCCGCTGGGCGACTTGCTGGAAGAACTGTCGCGCTACCGGCGTGGCTGGCTGCGCTGTGATCCATCGATTGCCGGGCTGCGGATTTCCGGGGCCTTTCCGCTGCACGACATCGACCTCGCCCTCGCCGCATTGGCCAGCGGTTTCGAGCTGCACATCGTGCGGCGTACCGATTACTGGGTCAGTGTCATGCCTCGGGTCGGTTGAGGCGTTGCAAAAAAATCCTCATCTGCGTTGCACTTTTTTCTCACGTCCTTCGGCCATTGCTCAGACATCTGCCGTTTGAGCGGATCAATTGGGGGAGGACCATCATGACGTACCCGTATGCGCGCCGACTGAAACCGGTGGCCGCAGCCATTCGCCTGGGCTTTTGCAGCGTAGTCCTGACTACGCTGCCGGCGTTCGCCCATGCAGCCGAAGTCAGTGAGCTGCGCCAGTACCAGATTCCTGCCGGCAGCCTGACGGAGGCGCTCAGCGCCTTTGCATCGGCCTCGGGCAGTGCCTTCTCCTTCGATGCCGCCTTGACCGACGGCCATCGCTCGCCGGGGCTGCAAGGCCGCTACAGCGTTGCCCAGGGCTTCGCGCTGCTGCTGCAAGGCACAGGGTTGCAGGTGGTCGCGCAGAGCAATGGCAGTTATGTGCTGCGCCCGTCGCCGCGCAATGACGGCTCGCTGGAGCTGGACGCCACGACCATCTCCAGCCAGCGCCTGGACGCCACCTCCGAAGGCACCGGGGCCTACGCCGCGCGCGCGGTGACCATCGGCAAGGGCACACACACGCTGCGCGAGACACCCCAGGCGGTGACCGTGCTGACCCGCAAGTACATGGACGACCAGAACATCAACACCATCGACCAGGCGATGGAGAAAACCCCGGGTATCGCGGTGTACGAATCGCCCATGGGCGGCAAGTACTTCTATTCGCGTGGTTTCATGATGCAGGGCCAGTACCAGTACGACGGCGTGCCGCTGGATGTGGGCGGCGAGTACGTACAGGCCAATAGCTTCTCGGGCGACATGGCCTACTACGACCGGGTCGAAGTGCTCAAGGGCGCGGCGGGCATGATGAAGGGCTCGGGCAGCTCGGCGGGCGGGGTCAATTTCGTGCGCAAACGCGGCCAGAGCACGCCCACCACCAGCCTGAGCCTGTCGGCGGGCTCCTGGGACAACTACCGCAGCCAGATCGACACCGGTGGCCCGCTCAACGCTTCGGGCACGCTGCGTGGCCGGGCGGTGGTAGCGTTGCAGGATCGCCAGTACTTCTACGACCTGGGTAAACGCAAGGACCAGATCCTCTACGGCGCCCTGGACTACGACCTGACGCCGGATACCACCCTGGGCTTAGGCGTCGCCTACGAGAGGCTCGACGCCCGACCCTGCTGGCACGGCCTGCCAAGGGGGAGCGATGGCAAGGACCTGAAGCTGAGTCGCTCGACCTGCCTGGGCGCTTCGTGGAACACCTGGGACAGCCAGCGCACCACGGTGTTCGCCGACCTCAAGCACCAGTTGAACGATGAGTGGGCGTTCAAGTTCGCCGGGGCCTGGACCCACAACGACCAGGACATCAAGTACGCCCTTTCCGAGACCCCTGGCGGGGTGCCTGCAGGTGCGACCTCGGCGCCATCCTCGGTGTACTCGGGCCTGTTCGACTATGACCAGACCGACTACGGTTTCGACGCGTACCTGGATGGCAAATTCGATGCCTTCGGCCTGCAGCATGAGTTGGTGGTAGGCGCCAACGCCAGCCGCGCCCAGACCCGCGACCACTGGGCGCTGATCAACATGACCGGCCTACTCGGCGCGTCGCAGGATCCGTTCAATCCCAACCCGCACGTCCCCGAGCCCAGCGATGGCTTCTACGCGCCCAACGCTTACCGTGGCGGCCCCTTCCCGACCGAGACCGACACCCGGCAATTCGGCACCTACGCCACGCTTCGCCTGAAGCTGGCCGAGCCGTTGACCCTGGTGCTGGGTTCGCGCGTCAGTTGGTACCGCAACAGTCGTGACTCCTACACCCAGGCATGGGATTACTGGCAGCACGACCGCAGCCAGGAGAACGGTGAAGTGACGCCATTCGGCGCGCTCATCTACGACCTGAACGACAACTGGTCGGTCTATACCAGCTATGCCGCGATCTTCCAGCCGCAGAGCACTTACACCGACCAGGCAGGCAGCCCCTTGCAGCCCAAGACCGGCGCGAGCTACGAGCTGGGGATCAAGGGCGAACTGCTGGATGGGCGTGTGAACACCTCGTTCAACCTGTTCCGCACCATCGAGGAACATCGCGGGGAGGCCAACTACGACAGCAGCTGCCCAGGGTCTTCGGACGGCTTCTGCTACAGCGATGTGGGCAAGGTCCGGGCACAGGGCTTCGAGGCCGAAATCAGTGGCGAGGTGATCGAGCGCTTGCAGGTGCTGGCGGGCTATACCTACACCCAGACCAAGTACCTGGACAGCACCAGTGCCAATCCGCAGGAGCCGGCGTTTTCGACCACCTACTTCCCGCGTCATCTGTTCCGGGCCTCGGCGGATTACCAACTGACGGGAGCACTGGAGCGCTGGAGCGTGGGTGCAGGGGTAACGGCGCAGAGTGATGTCGCGTTCCGGGATGGCAATATCAGGCCCGTGGCGGTGAAATCCGTCCAGCCGGGGTATGGCATCTGGAGTGGACGGATCGGCTATCGGATCGACGAGAACTGGTCGCTGGCGCTCAATGGCAACAACCTGTTCGACAAGAAGTACTACCAGAGTGTGGGGGCGGTTTCGTGGGGTAACTTCTATGGTGAGCCGCGCAACTTCACAGTGACGCTGAGAGGCAACTTCTGATGTAGGGCTTCATTCCCAAGGGCCGTGGACTAAGTGTGGGAGCGCACTTGCCCGGAGCTGTCATTTTTTTGCGTTCGGGCCGGCAGTGGCCTGCCGCCAGGCAGGCCCTGATTTTCACCAGGACAAAGTTTCTGACACCGTGGCCGCTACAATCCCAAACCTTGAACCCCTTCCCCCAATGCGTTATAGCTAAAAAGGCACCCATAACGAAAAGAGGCTAACCACGCCCCCATGCACGAGATCACACGTATCCGTCGGCCGCATGGCCCGCTTGCCAACCTGATCGGCAAGTCTACCGGGCCCTTCCCTGCCGCCGTCTCCAGCCTCGGCTGTTCCCCGCTCTCGACACTCTTCCACACCCTGTCGATCCCGCCCCGCGATGTCCTGGTGGCGCACAAGCGCAAGCGCCCCGTACCTCCGCCTGCCTGCTGACCCCTGAAGTTTCCGCGCTTCCACCGCCCTCGGCCCGTTACCGTTCGGGGCTGGGGAAGTCTTGCCCTTCTTCCGTGATCACAGGACTTTTTCATGACTACTCGCGTCGCCATCATCGGCGCCGGCCCTTCCGGCCTGGCGCAACTGCGTGCCTTCCAATCCGCCCACGCCAAGGGCGCGGCCATGCCCGAAATCGTCTGCTTCGAGAAGCAGGCCGACTGGGGCGGCATGTGGAACTACACCTGGCGTACAGGCCTCGACCAGCACGGCGAGCCGGTGCATGGCAGCATGTACCGCTACCTCTGGTCCAACGGCCCGAAGGAATGCCTGGAATTCGCCGACTACAGTTTCGACGAACATTTCGGCCGCCCGATTTCCTCCTATCCACCGCGCGAAGTGCTGTGGGACTACATCCAGGGCCGGGTGAAAAAGGCCGACGTACGCCAGTACATTCGCTTCGACACCGTGGTCAAGGACGTGCGCTTCGACAGCGCCAGCCGCACCTTCACCCTCACCGCCCACGACTACGCCAATGGCCAGCGCTACGAACAGGTGTTCGACTACGTGGTGGTCGCCAGCGGGCATTTCTCCACGCCGCAAGTGCCGTCATTCCCAGGCTTCGAGCGCTTCTCCGGACGTATCCTGCACGCCCATGATTTCCGTGATGCACTGGAATTCGCCGGCAAGGATGTGCTGATCATCGGCAGCAGCTACTCCGCCGAAGACATCGGCTCGCAGTGCTACAAATACGGCGCACGCTCGATCACCAGTGCCTACCGTACCCAGCCGATGGGCTACAAATGGCCAAAGGGCTGGGAAGAGCGGCCGCAGTTGCAGCGGGTCGACGGCGACTGCGCGCACTTTGCCGACGGTTCGAGCAAGCGCGTCGATGCGATCATCCTGTGCACCGGCTACCAGCACCACTTCCCGTTCCTGCCCGACGACCTGACCCTGCGCACCGGCAACCGCCTGTGGCCGCTGGGCCTGTACCAGGGCGTGGTATGGGAGGCCAACCCGCAGCTGATGTACCTGGGGATGCAAGACCTGTGGTACAGCTTCAACCTGTTCGACGCCCAGGCCTGGTTCGTGCGCGACGTGATCCTCGGTCGCATCGCCCTGCCCGACCCGGCCGCCATGCGCGCCGACAGCGAGCACTGGCGCGCCGAGGAAGAGGCCTTGCAGACCACCGCCTCGATGTACGAATTCCAGGGCAGCTACATCGCCCGCCTGATCGAGCAGACCGACTACCCACGCTTCGACATCGACGCGGTGAACCGCATCTTCCTCAAATGGAAGAACGACAAGAAGCACGACATCATGGGCTACCGCGACCGCTCGTACCGCTCGGTTATGACCGGCACAGCCTCGGTGCCACACCACACCCGCTGGATCAAGGCGCTGGACGATTCGCTGGAAGAGTACCTGCGGGAAACGGCGGAGCCTGGGGATGTGAAGGTGCTGCGACCGGAGCGTTGAGGTAGAGATTGGTGTTGACGGGCCCGGCGCATTAGCGCCGGGTTCGGGCCTGCCGTAGCTCGACGAGCCGTCTGCGCATCTCCCTGTGCCGCTCGCTGTTGAACACCAGCAGCGCCAGCAGAGGCAAGAGCAGGATGGCAGCCAACAACATGAAATGCAGGCCGTTGCCCAACAAGCTCAGGGCGATCAGCAGCGCCATCAGCGGTACTGGCAAAACGGCCCACATTGCCCATCCATACCCACGAATCATCGCCAAGTGCCCCAGGCACAGCAGCGCCGCCAGTGCTGTACTCGAAACTATCGTGTAGACGGGATTATCCGGATGGCTGCGCCAATGCTCGTCGATCCACATGGCAAGAACCAATGCCACCGACAGCACACAGGTGAAAAAGCCCAGCAGGAACGTCGGGAAGTAACGACGCATGAACGCATGGAATTCAAGATGGCGTTGATACTCGCCCATCATCGAGACCGTCGAACTTTGGGTCGCTGGGCCTTTGAAGCTCTATCGGCTTGACGCTTGTGTCGATACTCGGCAAGTAGCACGCGCATCGCTCTGTAGCGCTTGCTGTTGAGTACCAGCAACGCCAGCAGCGCGACGACTATGATGCTCAGGAAGATCCCCATGTGCGGCCTGAAACCGTAGGTCGGCAACAGGAAAACCACGGAGCCGATACAAAGGGCGGCGACCATCCATACCCCCCAGTCACGACCTCGCACTACGGCGGCATGCGCCGTGACCAGCGTCACCACCAGCACACCAAGGCTGAGCGGATAGTTGATCTCCCGGCTGCAGTCACGGCAATAGGTACTCCACACCAAAGAGAACGTCCCGGCCATGGCGTACAGCGAGAGAAAATACCCCGCCAGGAACACCATGAAGTAGCGATCGAGAAACTTCTGAAGGTCAGGGTGCCGACTCATTACTCGAACTCCTCATAGAGCCCCAGAGCGATGCTCTTGGTCTTGTCCTGCACCGTCCCGCTGCCGACAAAACCGATGGAAGCGCCAAGCGAATCCTTGATCAATGTTTGAGTGGCGTGCTTGATCTGGGTGGGCGTGTGACGCTTGATCAGCTCACCTGTGCTCTGTTGCAGCTTGAGTTGCTTCGCGGTAAGCGAAGGATGCTTGATCGACAGCAACTCGCGGGTGAGAGCGCTACGCTGCTGACGGCTCAATGAACGGGTCAGGTCGAGCCAGTTGGCGCCCGTGGCAGCCTTGCGCACCTGCAGGAAGCGTACAGTCGTGAGGGCCGAGCTGCCGACGCCGATCAACGATATACCGTCGAGCAACGGTGTGGCTGCCCTGTACCAGGCCTCCTGATCCATCGCATCATTGGCTGACGGGTCGTTGACCTCGTTGACCGTCCTGGCAACACCGATAAAGCACTGTGCGGTACTGGCGGTTGCTGCTGCATATCCGGCAACGGTAAGCGCGAGGCTCACACCGCCGGAGAAGGGCACGGCGATAGTACCGCTGAACATGACGACCCAACCCAGGATCGCACCAGCGCAGGAGAGCGTGGTGCCTACCGCCTCCTTGACCACGCGCGACTCACGCGGGTTGGTCTGCAACTGGTTCATGAATTGCTGGGGCGCAATGTAGCTAGGCGCCTCGCGTAGGATGATGCGCTTGGGCTTGATACTGCAGATCGGCTGAAACTCGCGCAGCACGATCACGTTGTAGTCGGCATCGATATACACGACACCCGCACCGACGATGCCAGGGTCGGCATCGATCGCCTTGAACAGCTTCTGCTGGTCGATACGCCCCTGCAGGCGCTGACGCGCCAGAAACTGCGAGGTGTTGGCCAATTCGTTGACCAGAAGGTCTTTCATGAATACGTGTCCTTACTCAGCTACAGGCTGGCCTGTCCACAGCTCAAAGCCGCTCTTTGCAGAAGCGGCCTTGCGTCGCGAAAGGGGCGCGATGCACCCCTGCCATGCCATCAAACGTTCGGGCAAGGCACCGGTGCCCAGTCACCCATGTCCGGGTTGCGGCACATGCTGTTGACCTGATCCACGCCCGCCTTGGCCACTTGCTGGGCCTCGGCCTTCTTGCCGGTGGCGTTCTGCAGGGTCTTCTCGGTAGCGACTGCTTCAGTCGGCACTTTGGTGTTGGTCTTGCCCGCAGCCTGGCCCTTCTTGGTGCCAGACTTGCTGGTCGCTTTCGGTGGCTGGACCACGGCCACCACTTCCGAACGCTGCACGCCCACCTGCTTGAGGTCCTGCTCGTAGGCCTGGGTGTAGTTGTTCAGGTTCTCACCCAGACGACCGTTGACGGTGCCGAGCAGCTGGTTCGACTCGTTCAAGCCGGCAACGATCTCGGCCAGGCGCTTGCGGCCTTCGGTGTCGTTGATGCGGCTGGCCTTGCGGTTCTGGATCAGGCTGGCGAACTCACGCTGGTAGCAAGCCTGGGACGCCTTGGCGTACTGGGTGGTGCGGTCCAGGTCGGCGGCGCTCTTGTCGATGTCGGCGGCGTAGGAAGCGATGCGCTGCTTGTCGTCGCTGATCTGCTTCTGGCGCTCGGTGTAGTAGCCCGCCGCGCCGCCGACCAGGGCGCCGCCAGCAGCGCCGATGGCGGCGTTGCGACCACGGTTGTCACCGTCCACCAGGGCGCCGGTCAGGGCACCGCCTACCGCGCCGAGCAGTGCGCCGGTGGCGACCGAGCGAGTCATGTCGCCGTCAGTGGAACGCAGGTGCTGCACCGGCTCGTAGCAGTTGGGGTAGTACTCCACCTTGGTCGTTGCACCGATCTTGGAAACCGGCGAACCGGCGCAGCCGGTCAGCAGGACGCTGCTGAAACCGGCAGCCAGCAGCAGAGCGGCACGGGCCTTGGAAGCGGTGATCAGGGAGGTGCGATTCAAGCGCATGGTCGGGTTCTCTCTCGGGTTGTGCTGATCCGGCCTGCTTCATGCGGGCCGGGGTCTTTTTTCAGGGTTTCTTCAAGGTCGCGGAGCAGCCGATGCCAGCAGCTCCTTGAGGATCGTCGCCGGGTCGGCCCGCCGGTTCTGGCGGTACTCCCCGACGTGGCGGACGAACAGGGTGGCGCGGGTCTCCAGGCTCTTGCCCAGCACCGGCTTGCGCTCAAGCTCTTGCTTGACCCGCTGGAACTGCGCCTGGATCACCGCATCGGTGTAGCGCGTGCCGCTGGCCAGGTTGTCGATGTAGATCGCCAGCGCGCCGTCCAGCGCGCTGCGGCCGTTGGCGATGGCGGCGCCATACAGGCTGGCGCTGGCCTGGTCGCCGGAGGCCTGGGCCTTGGCCTGGGTGTTCTGCAGGTTGGTCAGGCGGATGTTGTAGTTGTTGATGGTCTCGGCCACGAGGGCCGCCGACTGGATCAGGTTGCCGGCCGCTTCTTCGCGCTGGCGGGCGATCAGCGAGACATTGCGCTTGAGCTCCTCGTTGACCAGACCCAACTCGGCCTGCAGGCGCGGGTCGCTGGCGCCGGCGATGATGCCGTCCAGGCGCGTGGTCGGGTCATCGGCGGCATTGATGTCGTCGGTGAGGCCGGCCAGGCGCCCCTCTTTCTGCCATTGCTCGAACAGCTCCTGGTAGCGCGAACGCGGCGCCGACAAGGCACCGATGGCGACGCGGAAACCGGTGGTCTCGTTGCGCTGCTCAGTGCCGTCGGCACCGAACAGCGGATACTCGCGACGCATGCCGGTGAACAGCGTGGTCTCGCCTTCCAGGTAGTTGCCGCCCTTGACCACGAAGCCGCCGTAGGCGCCCTGACGGCGACCAGCGTGCACCAGCTGGAAGGATTCCTGGACCATTTCGGCGGCATTGCCGATCACATCGAACAGCCCGAGCGGGTTGGGTTGCTTGGTCCCGATCGGCATCAGTCGCGCAGCCTGGCCGGTGCCACCGGCAACCTGGTTGAACACCGCCCAGTCGGCCAGCGGCCCGTCACTGTCGCTGCCCTCGACCTTGCGCGGGAACAGCCGGCCATCGAGCTCCTGACGGCTGACCGCCGAACCGCCGCGGGCGGCGAATTCCCATTCCACTTCGGTGGGCAAGCGCACGAAACCGATCCCGCCATCTTCGGCCTTGCTGCCCCGGCCACTGACCGGCAGCAACTCGCGGTGATGCTTCATCAACCAGGCGCTGTACACCGCGGCGAAACGCTCGGCCTCGAACCGCGACAGCTTGACCTTGGGCAGGCGACCGGCGGCCTCGGTGACCGGTTCGCAGGCGGGCTCCGCCTCGCCGCTGGCCAGCGACTGAGCCTGGGCCATGACCTGCGCATACTGGCGCGCAGTCACCTCGTACTTGCCGATGAAATACATCATCGGCTTGAGCGGGCTGCCCGCCTCGACCTTGGGCAGGCTGGCGCCGACCTGCTTCTGCCAGGCGGAGGACAGGTCCTGCAGGCTGAACTGGCCATTGATGAAGTCGCGGCGATACCCGGAGATGAACGACTGCTTGTAACCCGCCTCGCCCTCGCTGAAGGGATAGCCCAGGTTGACCTCACGGTCGTCGAGGCTGCCTTGCGCCAGCACGTAGACATGCCGGAAGACAATCTCGCCGCCACAGGGCAGCGGCAAGCTGACGTCGTCGGCCAGGGGCTTGGGGTTGTCCAGCTTGCGGGTGGCGGCGGGGTCGGGCGCGGCGGTGTTGACCGCGGAGACCTGGGGCTTGTCCTCGCCATCGGCGGGAGAGCAGGCCACAAGGCCCAGTGTGGTGACGATCAAGGCCGCTACCTTGAGGCGAAGTTCAGACATCACGAATTCCTTGCGAGGCGTCGATCCGCGCCACCCGCCAGCCGCCCAGGGCGGCGGCAGCGGTGCTGGCCGACAACACGGCGAGCAGCGCGACGAGATAGTGCATGGGCAGCAGGTGAGCGGCGTACTCGCCGGGCACCTGCATGAACAGTCGGTTCAGGCCGTGCTCGGCCAGGGCATACAACAGGGCCGCCAGCCCGGCGGCGAGCAGGCCGCTGTACAGCGCCTGCAACACCACGAACAACAGCAGCGCGGCGGTGCCGAAGCCCAGCAGGCGCAACACCGCCAGCTCGCGCTGCTTGCGCTCGACCGCCGCCACCGCACCTGCGGCAACCGCCGCAACCGCCCCGGCCACGGCCAACGCGGCGATGATCCAGAACACCAGGTCGAGGTTGCGTCCGAGCGACTGCACCTGGGCGACCTGCGCCGCCTGGGTCGAGACCAGCAACTGACGTTCGGCGAAGAACTGGCGCAGCGGCTCGACGTCCTCGAGCGTGCGGGCATACAGGCGAAACGCCGGGTAGACCCGCGCTGCGCTGCCGGCCTGCAGCTCGCCCGCCCAATCCAGCGCCGGTACCGCGCGCCCGTCGCGGTAGTCCTCGGCGGCCTCCAGCAAGGCCAACGGTGCGAACAAGGCATCGCGCTCGAACGCTGCCAGCGGCAGCACGGCACGCACGTGCAACGAGGTCTGGCGCCATTGCACCTCGCCCGCACGCTGGCGATTGAAACTGGCCTGCAAGCGATCGCCAGGATGGGCACCGAGCTTTTCCGCCGCGGTGAAACTCAGCACTACGTCGCGCAAGTCGGCTGCATCGGGGGCCACGGCGCCGTCGAGCAACGGATCGCCGGGCGCGGTCGGCAGCATCTCGACCGTCACCCCACGCCCTTGTGCAGGCAGCAGCAACTCGGCGGTGGCGGCGATCTGGCGGGTGCGCGGGATGGCGAAGGCGACATCCGGACGCGCCGCGAGCCCGGTAATGAAATCGGCAGTGAAACGTCCACCGCCCAAGGGTATGACCTCACGCACGCCCGGGTCGCGCTGCAGGCGTTCGGTCAGGCTGCCGATCAGGCCGAACTTCAGGCCGAACAGCACCAGCAGTGGCGCAATCACCGCCACCAGCGCCAGCACCGCGCAGGCCGACAGCCGCGCGTCGGTGCGGTAGTCCTGCCAGGCCAGCCCGGCGATCAGCAGCGGGCGCATCAGGCAGCCTGCCCCAAGGTCGCGATGACGCCGCCGTCGGCATCGCGCCGACAGTGCATGCGCAGCACCCGCAGCCCGGCGTCGCGGGCCAGGGTCTCGTCGTGGGTGGCGATGATGCAGGTCACCCGATGCGCCTCGGCCTGGCGCAACAGCAACTGCATCACCCGCTGGGCATTGACCGGATCGAGCGCTGCGGTCGGTTCGTCCGCCAGCAACAGCGCAGGCGCATGGGCCAGGGCGCGGGCACAACTGACCCGCTGGCGCTGGCCCAGCGAAAGCGCCGCCGGACGCTTGTCCAGCTGGTCGCTCACATCCAGCGCGGCCGCCAGGCGTTCGACGCCACCGTCGTCGGCCAGCCCCAGCAACTGACGCGGCAGGCGGATATTGCCGCGCACATCGAGAAAGCCCAGCAGCCCGCCCGCTTGCAGCACATAGCCCAGGTGCCGACTGCGCAAGGCGGCCAGCCGGTCGAGCCGACGACCACGCCACAGCCCGGCGACATCCTGCACGCTGCCTTCAAGTTCCAGGGTGAAGGCGTCCGCCGCATCCGGCGCCAGCACCAGCGCCAGCAGGTCGAGCAGCGTGCTCTTGCCGCAACCGCTGGGGCCGACCAGCGCCACACGCTCACCGGGGCCCAGGCGCAGATCGCCGATCTCCAGGCGGTAGCGCCCGCGCGTCTTGTGCACCCCTTGCAGGCTGATCATCAAGGCAGCGTCGAGAGCGGGACACGGTACAGAGCGTCGCCCGGTTCGGCGTTGCCGAAACGCACCCAGTTGGCCATGTCGTTGTGGAAGGTTTCGTAGAGGCGAATCTTCGAGTCGAGCTCGTCGATGAAATCCTCCTGCTCGGCGACCGACAGCGACAGCCACAGGTCCTGGGTCATGCTCAGCGACTTGCTGCGATACGGCAGGCCTTCGAGGTACTCACCGAGTACGCCGCCCTGGGCAAGGTTGGCGCCCTTGCTCAGCGCGCCGGGGTCGCGGCTCATGTAGGCACTGGCGCTGGCGATTTCATTGAAGAAGTCGCCCGGCGAGCTGCGCGTCTTGCGCGCCGCATCGACGATCAGCTTGAGCGACTGCTGCAGATCGTTGAGCTGCAGCTTGGTCAGCATCACGCACACCTGCAAGGTCGGCAGCGCCGGGTTGGTGAGGTCACGATCGGCGGTCCAGGCACTCACCAGTTGCGGCGCCTGGCTGGCGCTGCGACGGCCGAGAAAGTCCATGTGCATGGCGTAGCCCACGGCCTGGGTCTTGGCGGCGAGGCTGGAACCGGAGGCGAGCAACGGCACGGCCTGCGGCTGTTGGTTGCGCACCTGATGCACCAGCTCGGCGAAGGTCGAGCCGATCTCCTGCACGCGCTCGCCAAAGGCGTTCACATCGCCCCCCGGCACACCCACGTAGAGGTCGCCGATACGCGGGTTGCTGTCGGCGGTGAGCACGCGGTACTGCTGCTCGGCCGAGCCGTGGTTCTTCACCCCGGCAGGGGTGCGCAGGTGCAGGGCGTAGATCTTGATCTGCTTGCTCAGCGCCGCCTGACGCACCTCGGCTTCGTTCATCCGCGTGCTGCTCTCGGGGTCGCTCTTGCGCAAGGCGCCAGCATCGCTGACCAGCAGCACGATGCGTCCGCCGTAGCCGGACCAGTCCATGCCCTCGACCGCCTGCATGACCCCGGCGAAGGCATCTTCGTTGAACGAATGGCTGGACACGGTGGTGGCCTTGACCTGCGATGCGGCCTTGAGAAAGCGCGCAGGGTCGCGGCCTTCATCGAGGCTGACCAGGGTCTTGCTCAAGTAGTCCAGGCCCGGCGTGCGCTTGACGCTGTTGCGAAAGCCCACCAGGCCAAAGCTGACGCTGTCCAGCTCACCGCGTGCCGCCAGTTGCTGCTGCAACTCGCTGACCACCTGACGCACCCGGTCGATGTAGGGCTGCATCGACACCGAGGTGTCCACCACCAGCACGATGCCGGTGCGGAAGCTGTTGTCGCCGGCGCTGGCAACGCCTGCGGCCTGCGGCGCGCTGCCAGCCGCGCTGCTCCCGGGATCGATCGATGCGATATTGAGCAGTTGCACCGGCTGACCGTCGGCGTCGAAGCTCTCGCGGTAGTCGAAGATCGGCATCAGGTAGAACTGGTCCTGCGGCACCGCGTTGGCCGCAGGCTCCAGCGCCAGCACACGCGGCACTTCGGCCGGATCGTTTTGCGCCTTGAGCAGTTGCGCGCGGGCCTGGGTACTGTCGTCGAGCAACTGCTGCACATCGTCGGGCTCACGCATGAACATCACCGGCGCGCGGCCGGAGCGTTCGGTGAACTTGAGCACCAGGCTCTGCTTCCAGTCGCTGGTCTGCTCTGCAGGCAGCCAGCCTTCGCGCAGGCCATCGCTGGCAGCGCCGACCTGGATCCAGGCTTTGCCGTCGATATCCTTGCGCTGGTAGACGTAGAGCACCGAGAAGGCCGGCAGGCTATCGCCGGCAGCGCCACCAGGGCTATCGGCCAGGCGCGCGCCGGGCTTGGTCAGCACGCGCTGGAACAGGGTCTTCTTGCCCGCCATGAGCAGCGGCCGCTGATCATTCTGCGCGGCGCTGGCGACGGGAGGCGGCGCGCTGGGCTGGACGGGTGTCTGTGCCACCGGTGTGGCGACGGCGGGCTTGTCGTGACCGGCGAACAACCAGTAACCGCCCGCTGCCAGGCCCAATGCCGCTGCGATGGCCACCGCCAACAGCGCCACCGCGGGCTTTTTCTTTGGCGCAACAACAGGCGCCGGGCGGCTCTGCTGTGGCTCACGCCGGGCTGGCTCGGGCTGGGCAGCCGCCTGGGGAATCTCGATGGACACTGGCGTCAACCCTGCCAGTTCGGGGGCCGCCTGGGGCACGACCAGTGGCCTGATCACCGTGCTCTGGCTGTCTTCTTCCGGAAGGCGGTCCAGTGCTGCCAGCAAGGCGGCGGCATCGGCGAAGCGTTCGTTCGGGTCCTTGGCCAGTAACCCGCGCAGGATTTCCTGATAACGCCCATGCTCGATGGGCAGCTCCGGCAGCGGCTCGGTCAGGTGCGCCAGCGCCGTGGACAGCGCATCGGTGCCGCTGTAGGGCAGCTTGCCGACGAGGATCTCGTAGAGCACCACCCCCAAGGCATAAAGGTCGGCGCGCCCGTCGATCTCAAGCCCGCGGGCCTGCTCCGGGCTCATGTAGCTGGGCGTCCCCACCGCGAAACCCGCCTGGGTGAACTGGGTGTGATCGTCCAGGGACTTGGCGATGCCGAAGTCCGACAGCACGGCGTTGCCATCGGCACGGAACAGGATGTTGGCCGGCTTCACGTCGCGGTGCACCAGGCCTTGGGCATGGGCATAGCCCAGCGCCTGGGCCATCTGGCGCACATAGATCAACCCTTGCTCCGGCGTCAGCCCGGCGGCGATGCGCTCCTTGAGCGTGCCGCTGGGCAGGTACTCCATGGCCATGTAGTACAGCTCGCCGACATTGCCGATGTCGTGGATGGTGGCGATGTGCGGATGGGCCAGGCGTGCAAGGGTGCGGCCTTCGCGCAGGAAGCGCTCGCAGAAGGTCGGGTCGGCCGCCAGGCTCGCGGCCATCACCTTGAGTGCAACCTTGCGCTGCAGCGAGCGCTGGGTGGCCAGGTAGACACTGGCCATGGCGCCTTGGCCAATCTCGCCGTCGATGTCGAATCCGGGGATCTGCATGTCCATGATGTTCTTCAATTGGCCTTCACCACCACGGCGGTGATGTTGTCGGGCGCGCCTCGGGTCAGGCCCAGGTGGACCAGGCTGCGCACTATCTGGTAGGGGTCGGCATGGCTGAGCACCTCGCCGATCTCGAGGTCTTCGGCGGTCTTGGTCAGGCCATCGCTGCACAGCAGGTAGGTGTCGCCAGGGCGCACCTGCAGGGCCACTGCCTGCAGCTCCAGGTGATCTTCGACACCGATGGCTCGGGTCACAATGTTGCCGCGCGGATGCACCCGGGCCTCGGCCTCGCTGAGCAGGCCGCTGTCCTGCAGTTCCTGGACGTAGCTGTGATCGTGGGACAGGCGCTCGATGCGCCCGCCGCGCAGGCGATACAGACGGCTGTCACCGGCCCACAGGCCGATGGCCTGGTCGCCGCGTGCGGCCAGCACCACCACGGTACTGCCCATCATCGCTACGCCACGGCGTGCGGTTTCCTCGCGGACCGTGAGGTTGACCCACGCCAGGCCGTCACGCACTTCGTCGGCGAACTCCGCCAGCGAGTCGAGCATCGGCAGGCGGCGCAGGCTGTCCACCGCCAGGCTGCTGACATAGTCGCCCGCCGCATGGCCACCCATGCCGTCGGCCACCGCCCACAGGCCCGCCCAGGTCAGGTCCAGGCAGGCGTCCTCGTTGATCTTGCGCACCATGCCGACATGGCTGTAGCTGGCCGCGCTGTACTGCAGGTCGGTCATGCGCGTGCGGCCTCGCTACCCAGAAGAAACCCGGCGAAATCCTCGCTGCGCGGCAGGCCCGGATAGCGCATCAGGCCCGGTGCGATCCGCTCCGAACCCCTGCCCCACCACAGGCTCATGCCCTCGCAGGCGCACTCGGCCAACGCGCGTTCTCGCCCCTCAGGCGTGGTCGCGGCCAGACGTTGCAACCCACCCACCGCAGGCCCACTCGCTATCCCCTGTGGCAGCGGGGTGGTGCCCCGATAGGGCTGCACGGCATGCTCGAACGCTTCGAACTGCGCACCTTCCTCCAGCGTGCCGAGCAAGGCCGCTTCGACCTGTTCGAACCATTCATCCGCACCCACCACCGCAACCGCCACCGAAACCTGCGGCTCCAGCGCCTGCGCCACGGTCAGCGGAAAATACCGCCCGACCCGATCGATGCTCGGCATCACCACCCCGATCATCGCCTGCGGCCCACACACACCCGCTGCCAGGGCAAAGCGCCACAGCGGACTGACCAGGTAGGCCTGCAGCCACTGCTCACCCAGTTGCCGCTGGCTGGCCTGGATACCTGCGGCCAGCCACTGGTCCCAGGGCTGGATGAAGCTCTGTGGCAGATCGCGGCTGACGAAGTCACCGCGGCAGGCCATCTTTCCGTAGAAACCAACGTCGTTCACAGGCGCTCCGGCAGGCTGAAACCGCTGACCACTCGGCTGCGGAACGGGTTGAAGGCGCTGCTGGCACGCAGCTCGTAGGACACGCTGGCACCCTCGACCCGCAGGCGCAGGCTGAAGCGCTCGGGTGAGGTGCCGGCAATCAGGTCGGACTGGTCGAGCAGGCGGAACCACGCCCACGGGCCTTCCAGCGTCAGCCCCGAACGGCCACTGGCCGAAGGGGGCGAGATCGACAGGCGTACCACGCCGATGCTGTTCGGGTTCGGCCACTGCAACGACACCGGACGGCTCGGGCCGTGGTCATAGCTGACCTGTTGGCCATCGAGGTCGAGCATGAACTGGGTGATCGACGCATCCATCGCCACCGGCTTGAGCTCGAAACGCACGCCTGGCGTCAGGCCGCTGCTGTTGCGGAAGAAGGCATCGCGGATGGTCGCGGCGCGCTGGAAGGTGTTGAGCACACCGGCATTGATCCCCAGCTTCTGCGCCGCCCCTGGCTGCCAGCTCCACGGCGACGTGGAGGTGTTGACGTATGGCTGCAGGTACTTGCGGAAGTAGTTGTCCATCACCCCGCCAACACCGAAGAACTGGCCGAAGTCTTCCAGGGTCGCATCGCGCGGGCTGCCGGCCGTCAGCGGGTAGCGACCGCTGAGGGACTGGCGGTAGACGTTGACCACCTCGCTGGTCCAGGCGGCATTGAGCTGGTTGCGTACGCCACCCATGACGATGGCGTTGGTCGAGCCGACCACCGAGCCGACCAGGTTCTGCACCACTTTCGGCTGCCGCGCAGCACCGAGCGAAACCCTCTGCGAGGCAGCCTGAGCCTGGTTCTTGGCCTCGCCCAGCAGGGCTTCGCCACTGGCGCCGACCATCGCACTGACCTGCACGTACAGGGCGTTGAGATCGGCGAGCAGGCCATCGATCGAGCTTGGCTGGCCTTCGCCGCCTTCGACCAGCTCGGCCAGTTCGGCGAAGTGTGCGGTCACGGGGTCCACCTCACGCGCACCTTGCTCGGTGCCCGGGATCGGCGTGTCGCCGAGCAGACCGCCGAGGCGCTGGCGCAGTTGATCGACACCGGCCTGTTCGACCTTGGCCTGGGCCTTGTCGAGCGTGGTGGGCTGCTGCAGGTCGGTTTCCTTGGCCACCGCCTGCAACAGTTTCTTCATCGGCGAGGTAGGGCCGGACAACACCCGCAGCACGTCGGCGGCCTGCCCGACACTGGTGATCGGCACGAAGTCCAGGTCGGCCAACAGCGCGTCCCAGTGGCGGATGTAGTCCTGGTAGTAGAGCTGGCGCACATCGTCGGCCAGGCGCTTGGCATCGCTGGCCTCGCTCAGCTCGCGACCGAGCACCCAGCGCTCCTCGGCGAGGGTTTCGCTGTGGGCGACGCTGGCGGCAAGAAACGCCTTGCGGTAACCCTCGACAGTGAAGATCCCCGGCAGCGGCTCGGTCAGCGGCTTGCCGCTCTTGCGCTGGAATACCAGCGCGGCATCGCGCCCGGCGGCGTCGCTGATGCGAAAATCACTGACGCCGGCCGGCAGCTTCTGCCGCTTGACCCGGTCATACACACGTTGCGCCACCGGCAACTGCTGCAACTGGCGGCGGGTGTCGTCGATCAGGCGTTGGTCGAGGCGCGCATTCGGCGGGCGCTTGTCGAACAGCGCCGCCAGGTGCTGTTCAAGTGCCTGGCGCTGCTCGGGAGCCAGATCGCGCGGCAGATGGCGCTCCCAGTCGAGGCTGATCCAGGCCTTGAGGAAGTCAGCGTCGTAATGCTCGCCGTCGGCCAGCATCAGATAGGCCTTGAGGCCTTCGTACAGATAGTCGGAAGGACCGCCGGCGTACAGTTGCTCTTCGATGCGGGTGACCAGCCGCGGGGCGAAGATCGCGATCAACAGCTTGCGATAGACGCTGGTGGATTCGGTCTCCAGCATGTCGCCCTGGTACAACCCGAGCCCCTCGGCCCAGGCCGGCGGATCGTCCGCCAGACGGCGCACGGCGTTGAGCAGCGGCAGCACTTCGATCACCTCGCGCTGCGCCGGGCTCAGCTCCTGCACGCTCTTGCCCAGCGGCTTGAGGCGGCTGTCGACTTCGGCGATGTACTGCTGGTTGGCGCGGTAGCTGAGGGTCCACAGGGTGCCGACGACCAGCACCAGAGCCACGCTCAGCGCCAGGGCACCTCGGGTGATCCACTTGCGGCGCTGCTCGACCTTGGGGTTACTGCCGACCAGCCCACGCTCGGCGAAGGCCACGGCGCTGAACAGCTTCTCGATGAAGTAGCTGCGTCCGGTGCCGGTCTGGCGCGCCAGATGCGCGCGGTCCAGGCCCATGCTCTGCGCCATGCTGCCTATCAGGCGATCGATGGGGCTGCCTTCCTGGGTGCCGCTGGTGAAGTACACCCCGCGCAGCAGCGCCCGCGCCTCGAAGGCGTTGGGTTTGAACACACCGTCGAGGAAGGTCTTGAGGTTGCCGCGCAGCGCCGCAAATTGCTGGACGAAGCCATAGATCAGGTCGCGCCGCGCCGGGTCGCGCTCCTGCTGCAGGCGCTCGACCAGACGCTGGTTGAGGCGTTGTTCGAGCAGGCCGAACTCCTGGTCGAAGCCGGCCAGCGGGCCTTCGCCCTGCTGCCCGTCATCCAGCGCGAAGGTCATGCCCCACACCTGGGCGCGCTCGTCCTTGCTCAGGTTGTCGAAGTACTCCATGAAGCCCGGCACCAGGTCGAGCTTGGTGAGCATCAGGTAGATCGGGAAACGCACGCCGAGCTGGCTGTACAGCTCCTGGATCCGGGTGCGGATCGCCGCTGCATGGGCGGCGCGCTCGGCGTCGCTGCCCAGCAGCAGATCGGACAGGCTGATGGCGATGAACGCCCCGTCGATGGGACGGCGCGAGCGCTGGGTCTTGAGCAGGTCGAGAAAGCCCAGCCAGGCGGACTTGTCCACCTGCGCATGGCTGTCCTGGGTGGTGTAGCGTCCGGCGGTATCGAGCAGCACCGCCTGGTCGGTGAACCACCAGTCGCAGTTGCGCGTGCCACCGACACCACGGATGGCGCCCTCGCCCAACTGTGCCGCCAGCGGGAAATGCAGCCCCGAGTTGACCAGCGCGGTGGTCTTGCCGGAGCCCGGCGGGCCGATGATCACGTACCACGGCAGCTCGTAGAGGTTGCGGCGCTCGTCACCGCCCAGGCGCGCTTTCTTCAGCAGCACCAGGGCCTCGTCCATGCGTTGACGCAGGGTCGCCAGCTCTTCGGCGGTGGCCAGGCTCGCAGGATCCGGCGCGGTTTCGGCGGCCAGGCTCTCCATCACTTTGGCGGCCTGGCGACGCGCCTGGGCGATGCGCCAGGTACGGTAGGCGATCCACACCGCGAACATCAGGACGATCAGGATCCATCGCGGCGCCGGCGGCGCCAGTACGTCCAACAGCGGCCCGATGAACCAGATGATCAGGCTGAGGGCGATCAGCCCCAGCACCGGGATCACCCAGCGAATGACAAAACTGAAAAACGCCTTCACTCGACGCCCTCCGCCAGAACGGTGATTTCGACCCGGCGATTCTTCGCCCGGCCTTGTGCGGTGTCGTTGGAGGCCAGCGGCTCGGTGTCGCTCAGGCCTTGCGCGCTGAAGCGCTGCGGCTGCCCGGTGCGCGCGGCGAGCATTGCCTTGACCTCTTCGGCGCGAGCCTGGGACAGCGCCCAGTTGGAGGGGAAGCGGATCGTGGCGATGCGCTGGTTATCGCTGTGGCCGGTGACGCGCACGTTGCCCTTCACCTTGGAAACCGCCTCGGCGATACGCAGCATCAGCGGCTCGAAATCGCCCTTGATACTGGCGCTGGCAGACGCGAACAGTTCATCGCCACGAATGGTCACCACCGAGCGATCGACCGCATCCTCCACCGCGACCCGACCGGCCTTGATGTCCTCGGCAAGGAAACCTGCCAGGCGCGGACGCTCGACCGGCTTGGGCTGCACCACCGGGCGGTCCATCGCCTGCACCGGAATTTCACCCAGGGCATGGATGCCGCGGAACACAGGCTCGGCGTCGGCGGCAAGTTTCAGGCGCAGACCGAACAGCAACAGCAGCAGCAAGGCCAGGGCCACCGCGAGCCCTACCCAGGGCGGCACGAACTGGGTCAGACGATCGCGGCTGACCGAAACGCCGCGCCAGTGCGGTGACAATTCACGCTCGATTTCGCCGCGCGCGCTGCGCAAGGCCGCAGCGGTACGCTCGCGCAGTGCCTCGAGCTGTGCTCGGCCACCGTTCATCACCCGGTAGCGGCCCTCGAAACCGAGGCTGGTGCACAGGTACAGCAACTCCAGCAGGTTCAGGCGTTCGCGCGGGCTCTGCAGGCAATGTTCGAGCAACTGGAAGACCTTCTCGCCGCCCCAGGCTTCGTTGTGCACGGTGATCAAGAGGCTTTGCTTGCCCCAGTCGCTGCTGCTGCCCCAGGGGGTGCTGAGCACGGCCTCATCGAGCGCGGTGCACAGGGCATAGCGCGCCAGCAGCACCTCGTTGCGCGGCACACCGCTGGCTTCGGCGCGCTCTTCGAACTGGCGCAGGTAGGCGAGCAGTTGCGCACGCAGGCTCGCCGGGGCTGGATGGGCGATGGTATTGCGCAAGCGCGTGAGCAACGCCAGCAGGGGCCCGGCCGCCTGCTCCAGCGGATTGAGGCCCTCGCCCTGGCCTGGTGCCAGCGGCTCGGCCGGTACGTTCAGCGGCGCTGGTGCGGCCTGGGGCGTCGCCGTCGGCTGCGGGCCTCGTCCGCCTGGGCGAGGCATGAACTGGGTGCGGTCGTTGGCCTGCGGATCGTCGTGCTGCATCGCGGCTTATCCTCGAATGGCCCAGAAGGCCAGGTTCAGGCCAGGGAACTCGCCAGCGACGTAGAAGGCGAAGCCCCCCGAGTGTTGCAACTGCTTCCAGTGCTCGCTGCCGCGGTCGAGTTCGAAATAGGTGGAGCCTGCATGGAACGGGATCTGCCGCGGCGCCACCGGCAACGGCAGCAGGCCAATGCCTGGCAGTTGCAGATTGACCAGGTCGCGGATGTGCTCCACCGAACCGATCTTGCTCTGCTGGCCGAAGCGGCTGCGCAGGGTCTCGCCTGGCACGTCGGCGCGCACCACGAGGATGAAACTGGCGCTGTCCAGCAGGCTGCGGTCGGCGAGCATGGCCACGTGCACGCCGTAGGCTTTCTCGACGATAGGAATGGCCACCGCCTTGCTGTCGATCAGCATCGACAGCGCTTCACGCAGCGACGCCATCAGCGGCTGGAAGGTCGCCGCGAGGTCATCGTGCTGGTACACCGGGAAGCTCTCGGGGCGACGGCCCTCGCGGGTGAAGGTGGCGAACTCGCCCGCCAGCGCCACCAGCTCGCTGTACAGCCGTTCGGGGTGCAGCGGGCTGAGCTGCCCGAGATGCTCGATCAACGGCTGCGCGCGGTTGACCAGTTGCAACAGCATGAAGTCGGCGATTTCCGAGGCACCGCCATTGGCCGAGGCCACCACCCGCCCGGCCAGTGCCTCGCCACGCTGGTGCAGCAGCCCCAGCAGCTCGCTGCGAAAATTCGACAGCGGGTTACTGGCCGCCACATCCAGCAGCGGCGGGATGTAGCTGTCGTCCAGCACCAAGGCCCGGTCGGCACGTTTTTCACGAATGCGCACCACACCCAGCGCGGCGAAATCGCCGAGGCCATCTTCCTCACGCAGCAGGCGCAGCGCGCGGCTACCCAGAGCCAGTGGTGCGCGGTTCTCGAACGGCGCATTGTCGTCGCGCACTTCGCTGACCCGCGCCACATAGCGCGCGCCGTCCAGCGCCTCGCCTTCGTCGACGGTGTCGCGGGCACCGGCACGCTTGAGCGGCAAGCCCAGGTGAATCACCCCGTCGCGCAGGTCGTCGGGAATTTCCAGAGGCGCCGGTGGCAGGTCATCGCGGGGAATGTCGAAGGGGGTGCCGTCCGGCAGCAGGCCACGGGCACTGAGGATCGCCAGCTTGCCCTGGGCCAGCAGGCCCTGGTCGACCAGCAGCTCGGAAAAGCCCCAGGCCGCGCTCGACAGCGGGCGGCTGCGGGCATCGATGAAGTTTTCCAGATAGCGGTCGTGCTGCTGGAAGTGCTGGGTCGTGATGAACATGCCTTCCGACCAGACCACGCGATTGTTCCAGGACATGGGTTCTCCGTTTGCCTAGTGGGCAGGCACAGGTTGTGGGGTGGCCACGGCGCTGCGCACGGCGCGCACATCGAGGCTGATCTGATAGTCGCGAGGTGGCACCGCGAGCACGCTGCGCCACTGCGCCTGGTCGATCTCGCGGTAGCCGACCACCAGGCCGACCTGGCGCGTGGCCGGGTTCAGCGGGCGGTCCAGGTGCAGTTGACGGCCGGGCTGCAGCAGCACTTCGTCCTGGTCGATCAGGTCGGCGCCGAGGGTGTCCTGGGCCCGTTCGGCCAGGGCGAAGTAATCGGCGCGCTCGAAGGCGGCGGCATTCTTCAGTTCGTAGATGCGCACCCGCACAGGCGCTGGTGTGCCATCGGCGCCGGGGTTGAGCCCAGCGGCGGCACTGAAGTACAGGGTGACGCCCGGCACTGCCGGCTCAGCGTCCGAACTCGGTACGACCGGCGCATCCTTGCTGCAGGCACTGAGCAGCACGAAGGCCAGGGCTGCGATCAGTCTTGTTGCACTCATCCTCGTCCTCATGACGTATTGGTGTTCTTCCTGCCTTGAGCATCAGTCTCAAGAGCGTTGCAGTCGGGCGTTGTGGGCCTCGTAGGCGCGGCTGAACTCGCGGCCGAACAAGTCCTGGAAATCGTCCTGGGCTTCACGTGATATCTGCCCGTACAGCTCGGTGAACTGCTGCCAGCAATGGGCCTGGCGCGAGCCACCGAACACCTTCGCCAGGCCCGTTGCCGGGGCCAGGCGAGCCTCCAGTCGGGCGGGCTCGAAACGCGTCAGCACGTGCTTGATCGCCGCCTCGACCCCGGCCATGACGGCCAGCTGGTGGGCACGCAGGTCATCGAAACTGTCGCGTACCGCCTGGTCGGCGGGCATGAACGCCTGGTTGCCCTGGCGCAGCAGCAGCAACAGCGCCTCGTCGGCATTGGGGGCGAACTTCAGCGGGTTGTTCTGCACCGGCGCGATGGTGGTCTGCTGCATGCGGAACTCGCCCTTGAGGCTGCTGCGTGCGCGCAGCACATCGATCAGGCCCTCGACCATCAGGCGGTAGCTGCGGCCCACCGCCTCCATCTGCGCTGCGGCATCGCCAGCGTCGATGCGCAGGTGCTCGATGCCCGCGCCGCGCAGGAAGGCCTGCAGCAACGCCTGGTCGGGCATGGCCTGGGGGGTGGGGGGTGCGGGAACGGGCGCAGGCGGTGGAGGCACTGCGGCAACAGGCGTCATCGGCTCGTGCGCAGGCAGGGGGCTGGAGGCCGGCGCCTCGTCGAAGAGGTTCCAGTCCGCCGGTATCACGCCGGGGGCCGGTGAGGCGGGTGGCGCGGCGGCGGGGACCGGTGCGGGCGGACGAAAGTCATGCTGCTGGGCCGGAACATGGTCAGGTTGGCTCGCCGTCGGCACGCTGGCAGGGCCGAGGAAATCGAAGATGTCGGGCAGTGTGTCGTGGCTCGAAGCCCCCTGCAGGAAAGCAGCCGGCGCGGGTGCAAGGGGGGGCTCGGCGGGCGTCGCCTGGTGGGCCATCAACGCCTCGAAGCTCTGCGCGCCAGGCTGGCGACTCTCCTCCAGCGAGAATCCTGAATCGATGCGTGCCTGAATCTCGTACTCACCAATCCGGATAACTTCGCCATCCATCAATGGCTCGCTGTTTCCTCGGCGCATGCGCACGCCAGCGTGTACCAGTTCCACACCGTTGGTGCTGTTATCGGTCAGGTAATAACGGCCATCCCGAAACTGGATGACGCAATGATTGGACGACACCAACCGCTCTGGATCCGGCAACACCCAATCATTGTTTGGACTTCGCCCGATGGTGACGGCACCAGTTTCCACAATCATCTCCGCGCATTGCCCCGGAGTTATCTTGTGATAACTAGTGATAGTTAGGCAAAGTGCCATCACTCCTCCTGCATATAATATGACTCGTGATTCCATTCAAATGAGTGGATAGCGAAAATCGCCAATAATTTCTTTATAAAACAATGAGCTAAATAACATCCATCACTGTTTTATCGCGGCATATCGGCGAATTTAACCACAACGGCAAGGCACTTTGATGGCATCCGACAGGTGGGCCTTCAAAGCTGCAGACTCGGTCACACCTCCACTCGAGGGCGGGTAGCTTACCTTGACAGCATTTTGGAAATAAACCATAAATGCGCAACTTTGGAGCCGGCCACTGATATCACAACGATATCAACCGCCCGCTCTTCTACAAGTTTTGTGCGCCAGTTCACACTTGCAACTTCGCACAACTAACGCCCCGCCACGGGCCGATATGGAGATCGATTCCTGGTGAACTCACCGCTGCTGCTCGCCGCTGTTTCCGATGACTTCCCCTGCGGTGAAGATCTCGAATATGACGCGGACTTCCTGCAACTCGAACGCGATGCCCAAGGGCGTCCGGAACGGGTCATGGGCGATGCAGTACAGGCGGCCGAGCCCCCCGAGTGGCGAGCGATCGAACAGTCCTGCGCCAGCTTGCTGCAGCGCAGCAAGGACCTGCGCATCACCCACTTCCTGGTGCAGGCCAACCTCGCGCTGCACGGCTTCGCCGGCCTCGCCGCCAGCCTGGAACTGATCCGCGACCTGCTCGGCGAATACTGGCTGCACCTGCATCCGCAGCTCGACGCCTCCGACGACAACGACCCGACCGTGCGCATCAACGCACTGACCGGCCTGACGTGCGAAGCCAACATCGCCCTGCTGCGCGATGCCGTGCTGGCGCGCTCGCGCGCCTTTGGCCCGATCACCTTGCGTGCCGCCCTGCACGCCGCCGGCCTGCAGCATTTCGCCAGCGAGACACTGAGCGTCGAGGCGCTGGCCGCAGCCCTGCGCGATGCCGACGCCGATGAACTCGAACAGACTCGCCAGGCCCTGAACCTGGCCCGCGAGGCCTGCGAAGCGATCGAGCGCCGGGTCAGCGACCAGGTCGGCTCGGCCAGTGGCGTCGATCTGTCCGCACTCAAGCAGCCGTTGCGCCTGGCGCAACAGGTACTTGCCGATTACGCCCCTGGGGGCTCGCCGTCAGGCGCGCCAGACGAACAGCCGCAGCAGGACAGCCTCGACGATGCCCCTTCGGCACCCGCTGCCGTCGCCGCGACCGCTCGCCCCGCCGTGCGCCCTGGCGAAATCAGCAGCCGCGACGAAGTTCAGCAAAGCCTCGAGCGTCTGCTCCAGTACTACGCCCGTCACGAGCCTTCCAGCCCGCTGCCGGTGCTGCTGCGCCGGGCGAAAAACCTGGTCAACGCCGACTTCGCGACCATCGTGCGCGACCTGATTCCCGATGGCCTTTCGCAGTTCGAGAACCTGCGCGGGCCCCAGGACGACTGATACCACCGACAGCCGCAACGAACGACAGCGCCCCCAGCGGCGACCAGGAGGAACCACGTGGCCAAAGACAGCTCCCAGAAATTCATCGCGCGCAACCGGGCGCCGCGAGTGCAGATCGAGTACGACGTCGAACTGTATGGCGCCGAGAAGAAGGTCCAGTTGCCCTTCGTCATGGGCGTGCTCTCGGACCTCGCCGGCAAGCCCGCCGAGCCACTGCCCGCGGTGGCCGACCGCAAGTTCCTGGAAGTCGATGTCGACAACTTCGACTCGCGCCTCAAGGCGATGAAGCCACGCGTGGCATTCAACGTCCCCAACGAGCTGACCGGCGAAGGCAACCTGAGCCTGGACATCACCTTCGAGAGCATGGACGACTTCAGCCCGGCCGCCGTGGCGCGCAAGGTCGATGCCCTGAACCAGCTGCTCGAGGCGCGTACCCAACTGGCCAACCTGCTGACCTACATGGACGGCAAGACCGGTGCCGAGGACATCATCCTCAAGGCCATCAAGGACCCTGCCCTGCTGCAGGCCCTGGCCAGCGCCCCGAAACCTTCCGACAACGAGCCGAGCGCCTGAGGAGCCCGCCATGACCGATCCATTGCGCGATACCCAGGCCCAGCCGGCCGCCACCGAGCAGGCCAGCGAGTTCGCCAACCTGCTGCTGCAGGAATTCAAACCCAAGACCGAGCGCGCCAAGGAAGCTGTCGAAAGCGCCGTGCGCACCCTCGCCGAGCAAGCCCTGGCGCAGACCAGCCTGGTCTCCAACGACGCCATCGGCTCGATCGAGCAGATCATCGCCGCCATCGACGCCAAGCTCACCGCACAGGTCAACCAGATCATCCACCACGATGACTTCCAGAAGCTGGAAAGCGCGTGGCGCGGCCTGCACTACCTGGTCAACAACACCGAGAGCGACGAGCAACTGAAGATTCGCGTGCTCAACATCTCCAAGACCGACCTGCACAAGACCCTGAAGAAGTTCAAGGGCACCGCCTGGGACCAGAGCCCGGTGTTCAAGAAGCTCTACGAAGAAGAGTACGGCCAGTTCGGCGGCGAGCCCTACGGCTGCCTGGTGGGCGACTACTACTTCGATCAGTCGCCTCCGGATGTCGAGCTGCTGGGCGAGATGTCCAAGGTCTGTGCGTCGATGCATGCGCCGTTCATTGCCGCGGCGTCGCCAACGGTGATGGGCATGGGTTCGTGGCAGGAGCTGTCCAACCCGCGTGACCTGACCAAGATCTTCACCACCCCGGAATACGCCGGCTGGCGTTCGCTGCGCGAATCGGAAGACTCGCGCTACATCGGCCTGACCATGCCGCGCTTCCTGGCACGCCTGCCCTATGGCGCCAAGACCGACCCGGTCGAGGCCTTCGCCTTCGAGGAAGACACCGACGGCGCCGACAGCAGCAAGTACACCTGGGCCAACGCGGCCTATGCCATGGCGGTCAACATCAACCGCTCGTTCAAGCACTACGGCTGGTGCTCGCGCATCCGCGGCGTGGAGTCGGGCGGTGAAGTGCAAGGCCTGCCGGCGCACACCTTCCCCACCGATGACGGTGGCGTGGACATGAAGTGCCCGACCGAGATCGCCATTTCCGACCGCCGCGAGGCGGAGCTGGCGAAGAACGGCTTCATGCCATTGCTGCACAAGAAGAACACCGACTTCGCCGCGTTCATCGGCGCCCAGTCGCTGCAAAAACCGGCTGAGTACGACGACCCGGACGCCACCGCCAACGCCAACCTGGCCGCCCGCCTGCCGTACCTGTTCGCCACCTGCCGCTTCGCCCATTACCTGAAGTGCATCGTTCGCGACAAGATCGGCTCGTTCAAGGAAAAGGACGAGATGCAGCGCTGGCTGCAGGACTGGATCCTGAACTACGTCGACGGTGACCCGGCGCACTCCAGCGAGACCACCAAGGCCCAACATCCGCTGGCTGCGGCCGAAGTGGTGGTGGAGGAAGTCGAGGGCAACCCTGGCTACTACAACTCGCGCTTCTACCTGCGCCCGCACTACCAGCTCGAAGGGCTGACCGTGTCGTTGCGCCTGGTCTCGAAGCTGCCTTCGGCCAAAGGGGCCTGAGCCTGAACCGGGGCCGCTGCGCGCCCCGCGATGGGCTGCGCAGCAGCCCCGATAGAACCGCCAACCGACGCGAAATACCGAGGACATCATGGCTGTAGATATTTTCATCAAGATCGGCGACATCAAGGGCGAGTCCGCGGACAAGGCCCACAAGGACGAAATCGACGTGCTGAACTGGAGCTGGGGCATGTCCCAGTCCGGCAACATGCACATGGGCGGGGGCGGCGGCTCCGGTAAGGTCAACATCCAGGACCTGTCGATCACCAAGTACGTGGACAAGTCCAGCCCCAACCTGATGGCCCACTGCTCCAGCGGCAAGCACATTGACAAGGTCAAGCTGACCGTGCGCAAGGCCGGTGGCGAGAGCCAGGTCGAGTACCTGATCATCAACCTCGAAGAGGTGATCATCAGCTCGCTGAGCACCGGCGGCTCGGGCAGCGATGACCGCCTCACCGAGAACGTCACCCTGAACTTCGCCAAGGTCACCGTGGACTATCAGCCGCAGAAGGCCGACGGCACCAAGGATGGCGGCGCGATCAAGTACGGCTGGAACGTGCGCCAGAACGTCAAGATCTGATAGCGGCGTCGACTGCTTCGCGGGCAATTCCGCTCCTCGTTTGTAGGAGCGGCGGTTCGCCGCTGCGACTTGCTTGCGAAGCAGTCGACACGATCCCGAATCCTTGAAGGAATCCATCCGTGGTAGCCGACATCGCCGCCCGTGACCGCCTGCAACCCTCGCTGCTGGATCGTCTGACCGACGACGACCCCGGCAACCCGCAGGAGGCCCCGGACAAGCGCGTGCTGTCGCTGCAACAGCTCAAGGCTTCGGTGCTGCGCGACCTGGCCTGGCTGCTCAATACCACATCGCTGCTCGACAGCACCCGCACCCTGGATACCCCCGCAGGCACCTCGGTGATCAACTACGGCCTGCCCGCCCTGGCCGGCAACTGCGCGTCGAACATCGACCTGCTGGCCCTGGAGCGCATCATTCACCAGGCCATCGCCACCTACGAGCCACGCATCCTCGCCCACACCCTCAAGGTGCGGGCCCTGGTCGCGCCCGGCGAAATGAACGCCAACGCCCTGAGCTTCGAGATCGAAGGCGATCTCTGGGCCCAGCCTGCGGCCTTGCCATTGCTGCTGCAGACCGACCTGGACCTGGAGTCCGGCCAAGTGCACGTGGCCCCCGCCGATCGCCGGAGACGCGCATGAACCCGCGCCTGCTCGAGCTGTACAACCAGGAACTGCGGCACATCCGCGAGAGTGCAGCGGAGTTCTCCCGCGAGTACCCGAAGATCGCAGGACGCCTCACACTGTCCGGCATCGATTGCGCCGACCCGTATGTCGAGCGCCTGCTCGAAGGCTTCGCGTACCTCACTGCACGCGTGCAGCTCAAGCTCGACGCCGAGTACCCGACCTTCACCCACAACCTGCTGGAAATCGCCTACCCGCACTATCTGGCACCGACGCCCTCGATGACCGTGGTGCAGTTGCAGACCGACCCCGACGAGGGCTCGCTCAGTGCCGGCTTCCCGCTGCCACGTGGCAGCGTGCTGCGGGCCAACCTTGGCCGCGACTCGCAGACTCCCTGCGAGTTTCGCAGCACCCAGGACGTGACCCTGTGGCCGCTGCAGGTGGCCCGCGCCGAATATTTCGGCAACCCCGGCACCGTGCTCGGCCGCCTCGCCGCCAGCGAACCCAAGGCCCGCGCCGCGCTGCGCCTGACCCTGCGCAGCGGTGCCGAGATCCCGCTGTGCAGCCTGCCGCTGACGCACTTGCCGCTGTACCTCAACGGCGCCGACGAAACGCCCTACCGTCTCTACGAACAACTGCTGGGCAGCGCCTGCGCCGTGTTCGCCCGCCAGCCCGGCGCTGATTGGGTCGAGCGCATCCCGCTGGAGCAGGCCCTGCGCCCCTGTGGTTTCGATGACAGTGAAGCCGCATTGCCAGTGGTGCCGCAGGCGTTTCAGGGCTACCGGCTGCTGCAGGAATACTTTGCCCTGCCGCAGCGCTTTCTATTTGTCGATTTCGCGGGCCTGGAACGGGCGGTCAAGCGCTGCAACGGGCAGGAGCTGGAGCTGCTGGTACTGTTCGAGCGCTTCGACTCGACACTGGAAAGCAGCGTCGGCGCAGAGCGTCTGGTGCCCTTCTGCACCCCAGCGATCAACCTGTTCCCGCGCCGCGTCGACCGCATTCACTTGACCGACAAGGTCAACGAACACCATGTAATCGCCGACCGCACCCGCCCTACCGATTTCGAGATCCACTCGCTGCAGCACGTCACCGGCCACGGCACCGGTGCCGACCAGGAGTTCCTGCCCTTCTACGCCGTGCGCGACCCCTCGCGCTATGGCCGCGACCAGGCCTACTACATCGTGCGCCGCGAGCAACGGGTGCTGTCGAGCGAGCAACGGCGCAACGGCACGCGCTCGAGCTACATGGGCAGCGAAACCTTCATCAGCCTGGTCGATGGCCAACAGGCGCCGCACCGCCACGATCTGCGCCAGCTGGGTATCAGCGCGCTGTGCAGCAACCGCGACCTGCCGCTGTTCATGAGCGTGGGCGACGGGCGCAGCGACTTCAGCCTCGCCGACAGCGCGCCCGTGTCTGCCGTACGTTGCCTGGCCGGCCCCAGCCGCCCCAAGGCCAGCCATGCCCATGACAACCGCGCGTGGCGCCTGATCAGCCAACTGTCGCTGAACTACCTGTCGCTGACCGAGCAAGGCCAGGGCGCAGCCGCCCTGCGCGAACTGCTGCGTCTGTACGGCGATAGCCAGGACAGCGCGCTACACCTGCAGATCGACGGCCTGCGCGAAGTCAGCAGCAAGCCCTGCACCCGCCGCCTGCCCATGCCCGGCCCGATCGTCTTCGGCCGCGGCCTGGAAATCACCCTGGAGTTCGACGAAAACGCGTTCCGCGGCACCGGTGTGTTCCTGCTCGGCGCGGTGTTCGAACGCTTCCTGACCCGCTACGTGTCCATCAACAGCTTTACCGAAACCGTTCTGCGCACCCGCGAACGCGGCGAGATCATGCGATGGAAAGCCAAGCCCGGACGCAGGCCGACCCTGTGAACACACTCGAGGCCATGCAGGCCGAACCCTGGGCGTTCGACTTCTTCCAGGCGCTGCGTCGCCTGGAGGCCGAGCACCCCGAGCTGCCGCGCTTCGGCCACGCCCAGCGTTTGGCCGACGAACCGGTGCGCCTGGGCCAGCGCCTGGACTGCAGCTTCGCCCCGGCCACGCTGGCGTCGGTGACGCAAAACGACGAAGGCCCGGCGCGCCTGGAGCAGTTCTTCTTCGGCCTCGGTGGCCCCAACGGCCCCTTGCCGCTACACCTGACCGAGTACCTGCGTGAGCGCCAGCGCAACCACGCCGACCACACCAGCAAACGCTTTCTCGACATCTTCCATCACCGCCTGCTGAGCCTGTTCTACCGAGCCTGGGCCGAAGCACGACCGACTGTCAGCCACGACCGCCCCGGCGATGACTACTGGGCCGCACGCCTGGCTGCCCTGAGCGGTCGCGGCCAACCCGAGCTGCAGGCTCAAGGCCCGCTGCCGCATACCGCCAAGTTGCACTACTCCGGCCACCTCGCCGCGCAGACCCGCTACCCCGATGGCCTGTGCAGCATCCTGTCGGGCTACTTCGGCGTGCCGGTGCATGTCGAGGAGTACGTCGGCCAGTGGCTTGAGTTGCCCGAGCGCAGTCGCCTCGGCGTGGACGCCAATCGCCTGGGTGTGGACCTGTGCCTGGGCCGCTACGTCTGGGATCGCCAGCACAAGTTCCGCCTGTGCCTCGGCCCGCTGACGCTGGAGCAGTACCACGCCCTGCTGCCCGGCGGGCAGGCCTTCATGGAACTGGCGGCCTGGGTCGCCGAGTACCTGGGCCACGAGCTGGACTGGGACCTGAACCTCATTCTCGCGCGCGAGCACGTGCCCGCGCTGGGACTCGATGCCGGCAGGCGCCTGGGTTTCGACACCTGGCTCGGCCGTCCACAACACGATGCCAACGACCTCAAGCTCGCTCGCTACTACGCCGCGCAGCCGGTCCAACCGCCATGCACAAGGAGTCAGGAACATGGGTGAAATCAGCCGCGCCGCGCTGTTCGGCAAACTCAACAGCGTCGCCTACAAGGCCATCGAGGCCGCCACGGTGTTCTGCAAGCTGCGCGGCAATCCCTACGTGGAGCTGGTGCACTGGCTGCACCAACTGCTGCAGTTGCAGGACAGCGACCTGCACCGCATCGTGCGCCAGTTCAATGTCGAGCCGGCACGCCTGGCCCGCGATCTGACCGACGCCCTCGATCGCCTGCCACGGGGCTCGACTTCGATCACCGACCTGTCCTCGCAGGTCGAAGAGGCAGTGGAACGCGGTTGGGTCTACGGCAGCCTGATGTTCGGCGAAAGCCAGGTGCGCACCGGCTACCTGCTGGTCGGCATCCTCAAGACCCCGAGCCTGCGCAATGCCCTGCTGGGTCTGTCGAGCGAGTTCGCCAAGCTCAAGGTCGAGGCCCTGAGCGAGCGTTTCGACGAGTACGTCGGCGACTCCCCCGAGAACAATCTGGCCGCCAGCGACGGCTTCACCGCGGCAGCGCCGGGCGAAGCCAGCGGCGCCGTGGCCCCCGCTGCGATGGGCAAGCAGGAGGCACTCAAGCGCTTCACCGTCGACCTGACAGAGCAGGCACGCAGCGGCAAGCTCGACCCGATCGTCGGCCGCGACGAAGAGATCCGCCAACTGGTCGACATCCTCATGCGTCGCCGCCAGAACAACCCGATCCTCACCGGCGAAGCGGGCGTGGGCAAAACTGCCGTCGTCGAGGGCTTCGCCTTGCGCATCGTTGCCGGCGATGTACCGCCCGCGCTCAAGGATGTCGAGCTGCGCAGCCTGGATGTCGGCCTGCTGCAGGCTGGCGCCAGCATGAAGGGTGAGTTCGAGCAGCGTCTGCGCCAGGTCATCGAGGACGTCCAGGCCTCGCCTAAACCCATCATCCTGTTCATCGACGAAGCCCACACCCTGGTCGGTGCCGGTGGGGCGGCCGGGACCGGCGATGCCGCCAACCTGCTCAAGCCAGCACTGGCCCGTGGCAGCCTGCGCACCGTGGCAGCGACCACCTGGGCCGAGTACAAGAAACACATCGAGAAGGATCCGGCACTGACCCGCCGCTTCCAGGTGGTGCAGGTCGATGAGCCGAGCGAACCAAAGGCGCTGCTGATGATGCGCGGCGTGGCCTCGACCATGGAGAAGCACCATCAGGTGCAGATCCTCGACGAAGCCCTGGAGGCGGCAGTCAAGCTGTCGCACCGCTACATCCCCGCCCGGCAATTGCCCGACAAGTCGGTGAGCCTGCTCGATACCGCCTGCGCACGCGTGGCCATCAGCCTGCATGCAGTGCCCGCAGAGGTCGATGACAGCCGTCGGCGTATCGAGGCGCTGGAAGTCGAACTGCAGATCATCGCCCGCGAAGCGGCCATTGGTGTCGCCACCGAGCAACGCCGAGCCCAGGCCGACACCCTGCTGACCGAAGAGCGTCAGCGCCTGCTGGAGCTGGAAAACCGCTGGGCCGAAGAGAAAGCCCTGGTCGATCAGTTGCTGGCCACCCGCGCCCAGTTGCGTGAGCAGGTCGGGGTGGTCGATCAGGAGGTCGATGCCCAAGGCAGCCATGCGCTGCGCGAACAACTCATCGACTTGCAGCAGCGCCTGAGCACCCTGCAGGGCGAAAGCCCGCTGATCCTGCCGACCGTCGACTACCAGGCCGTGGCTTCGGTGGTTGCCGACTGGACCGGTATCCCGGTAGGGCGCATGGCACGCAACGAGATCGAGACGGTGCTCAACCTCGACAGCCACCTGGGCAAGCGCATCATCGGCCAGGACCACGCCCTGAAGATGATCGCCAAGCGTATCCAGACCTCCCGCGCCGGCCTCGACAACCCCAACAAACCCATTGGCGTGTTCATGCTTGCCGGCACCTCGGGCGTGGGCAAGACCGAGACCGCCCTGGCGCTGGCCGAGGCCATGTATGGCGGCGAGCAGAACCTGATCACCATCAACATGAGCGAGTTCCAGGAAGCGCACACCGTCTCCACCCTCAAGGGCGCGCCGCCCGGCTATGTCGGCTACGGCGAAGGCGGCGTACTGACCGAGGCCGTGCGCCGCCGCCCCTACAGCGTGGTGCTGCTCGACGAGGTGGAAAAGGCCCACCCTGACGTACATGAAATCTTCTTCCAGGTGTTCGACAAGGGCGTGATGGAAGATGGTGAAGGGCGCCAGATCGATTTTCGCAACACCCTGATCCTGCTCACCACCAACGCCGGCACCGAGCTGATTGCCGATATCTGCAAGGACTCGCAGACCCTGCCCGAACCGGATGCGGTCGCCACCATGCTGCGCAAGCCGCTGCTGGAGATCTTCCCGCCCGCGCTGCTCGGGCGCCTGGTGACCATCCCCTACTATCCGCTCAGCGACGCCATGCTCAAGGCCATCACCCGTCTGCAACTGGAGCGCATCCGCAAACGTGTCGAGGCCACCCACAAGGTCGGCTTCGCCTACGACGACGCGGTGGTCGAGCTGATCGTCTCGCGCTGCACCGAGACCGAGAGCGGCGGGCGAATGATCGACGCGATCCTGACCAACGGCCTGCTGCCGGACATGAGCCGCGAGTTCCTCACCCGTCTGCTCGAAGGCAAGCCGCTGGCCAGCGTCAGTATCGGCGCGCGCGACAACGAACTGCACTATGACTTCAGCGCGGCCGGTTGAGCGCCGCGCAAACAGGATCACCCATGCTGTTCACGCAACTGACGCGCCTGGCGCAGATCAACAGCCCCCTGGGGCCGAACGTGCTGATCCTCAGCGAGATGGGCGGCAGCGAAGAGCTCGGCCGCCTGTTCGACTACGAGCTGCAGTTGACCAGCGACGACGCGGCCATCGACCTCAACCAGCTGCTGGGCAAACCCATGAGTCTGTCGCTGCAGATGAGCGGCGGGGGCTCGCGCCACTTTCATGGCATCGTCGCGCGCTGCAGCCAATCGGTCGATCGCGGGCAGTTCGCCAGCTACCGCGTCACCCTGCGGCCCTGGCTGTGGCTGCTGACACGCACCAGCGACTGCCGGATCTTCCAGCACCTGAGCGCACCGCAGATCATCAAGCAGGTGTTCCGCGACCTGGGGTTCTCGGACTTCGAGGACGCCCTGAGCCGCAGCTATCGCGAGCGCGAGTACTGCGTGCAATACCGCGAGACCAGCTTCGACTTCGTCAGCCGGCTGATGGAAGAAGAAGGCATCTACTACTTCTTCCGTCATGAACAAGAACGCCACGTCCTGGTGATGGCCGACGCCTATGGCGCGCACCAGAAGGCGCCGGGCTACGAGTCGGTGCCGTTCTATCCGCCCGACGGCCAGCACCGCGAGCGCGACCACATCAACGACTGGCACCTGGCGCAGGAGGTTCAGCCCGGCTCGCTGGAACTCAACGACTACGATTTCCAGCGCCCCAGCGCACGGATCGACGTGCGCTCGGCCATGCCACGCCCGCACCAGGCCGGCGACTACCCGCTGTACGACTACCCCGGCGCCTATGAGCAGACCCAGGATGGCGAGCACTATGCGCGCACCCGTCTCGAGTCGCTGCAGAGCCTGCATGAACGCGTGGAGCTGCGCGGCAACGCCCGTGGTCTTGGCAGTGGTCATCTGTTCAGCCTCAGCGGCTTCTCCCGCCAGGACCAGAACCGCGAGTACCTGATCGTCGCGGCCCGCTACTACGTGGTGCAGGAGCGCCTGGAAACCGGCGGCGGCAGCGGCTCGGCGCAGTTCGAGAGCAACCTGAGCTGCATCGACGCCCAGCAGAGCTACCGGCCGGTCTCGAGCACCCTGCGCCCGCTGGTCAAGGGCCCGCAGACTGCCGTGGTGGTTGGCCCGGCCGGCGAGGAGATCTGGACCGACCAGTACGGTCGGGTGAAGGTGCACTTCCACTGGGACCGCCACGACCAGTCCAACGAGAACAGCTCGTGCTGGATCCGCGTATCCCAGGCCTGGGCCGGCAAGAACTGGGGCTCGATGCAGATCCCGCGGATCGGCCAGGAAGTGATCGTCAGCTTTCTCGAAGGCGACCCCGACCGACCGATCATCACTGGCCGGGTGTACAACGCCGAGCAGGCGGTGCCCTACGACCTGCCCGGCAACGCCACCCAGAGCGGCATGAAGAGCCGTTCGAGCAAAGGCGGCAGCCCGGCCAACTTCAACGAGATCCGCATGGAGGACAAGCGCGGGCAGGAGCAGTTGTATGTGCATGCCGAGCGCAACATGGACACGGTGGTGGAGCAGAACGAAACGTTGTCGGTGGGCATAAGCCGGACCAAGAGCGTCGGCATGGTGGAGATGGTGACCATCGGCCAGGATCGAGTACGCGCAGTACGCCATCACGATACCTTGCTGGTTGGCGCCAGCAAGACCGACAGCATCAGCACCACCTACCTGATGGAGGCCGGGGAAAAGTTGCGTCTGGTGTGCGGCGACAGTGTGCTGGAGCTCAACGCCAACGGTCACATCAATCTCACAGGCGTACGCCTGAACATCAACGCCAGCGAACATGCACAGATCAATACCCCCAACGGCACGCTCGACCTGAACATCGGTGGAGCAGCAGGCACCACACCGGGCAGCCATGGTGACAAAGGCAGCATCGACGGTCGGGTCAGCGACAAATTCCCGCGCCAATGACGGACACCCGAATCATGAACTATCGCCTCAACGAATTTCGCTTCGACCTTCCGACCGATCAGGTGCGAGATACCAGCATCAACATCCTGCGTTTCGAGACACTGGGCACCTCACTGGTAGTCAGCCGCAGCCTGTTGAACGAAGGGGAAACGTTGCAAAGCAACTTCGACGACCAGATCCAGCGATTGCGCCAGCAGGTGCTGGATCTGCGCTTGCACACACCCCAGCCGGTGAAGCTGGGAGCAGATGGAAAACTGGAAGGCATCGAGTTGCAGAGCCAGTTCACCAAGGGCAAAGAGAAGGTTTACCAATATCAACTGGCGCTGTTGCTGCCGGGCTCGCGCAAGATGCTCGCCCTGAGCTACGTGAAGCCGCAGCCATTGGGTGAGGAGGAAGCGGCGCACTGGGCGGCTCTCAAACAGTCGCTCGACTTCGACAACCTCGGCTGAACGACAACCATGTCCGACGCACTCTGGGCTGCGCGCGAAGGCGACGCACTGATGCACACCTCGATGATGGCCGACATCGTCGGCGGTGTACTCGAAGTCGCCGCCACCATCGCCATCGGGGCCTTGGCCACGGCTGCGGTCGGGGCTGCGCTTGGCATCACTGCTGCTACCGGTGGTCTGGGCTGCGTTGTGCTGGGCGCGGTCGTGGGGGTGGTGGTCGGCGTGGCAATGGCCAGCACTGGAGCTGACACCGCACTGAGTCGGTTCTGCGAAGGTATAGGTAACGCGCTTTTTCCACCGACAGTGCAGGCCCACATTGCCAGTGGTTCGCAAAATACCTACATAAACTCAAAACCTGCAGCCCGGGCTGCAGGTGTGGTGTTGCCTCCTCCTGCCGCTGGCCAGGCTGATGAAGGAGAAGAAGAGCAAGAGCAAACCTTCCTCGACATGACGAAGGCGTTCTTCTCGCAAATGTGGCGGCCTACCGTAGCCTCGCCAGCCCCGAACACCGAACCTGCGGACGATGACAAGGTGCTGTGCACCAAGCATCCGGCGATGCCTCCCCAATATATCGCCGAGGGCTCTGGCAAGGTCAGCATCAATGGCCAACCAGCGGCGCGCAGTGGCGATCGCAGCACCTGCGACGCGGTGATCGTCGACTCCGGCCTGATATCGGACAACGTGCGCATTGGTGGCGAGAAAATCGTCGTACGAGAGATCCGCAGCGGCAAGACGCCAGGCATAGGCTTGGCCATCACCGCGCTGATGATGTTGCGTGGCCGTGGGGGCAAGTTCTACAGCAAGTTTGGCTGCATGCTGCTCGGTGGCGCCGCGAGTGTCGTCAGTAGCCAGGTGACGGGGGCACTCACGCGTGCCATAACCGGTGCACCCAACCCGGTGCATGCAGCCACTGGCGCGAAAGTGTTGAGCGGCGAGCAGGAGCTGGACTTCACACTACCGGCGCTTATGCCACTGGTCTGGCAGCGCTTCTATAGCAGCCTGGACGAACGCCAGGACGGTTTGCTCGGCAGAGGTTGGAGCGTTCCCTACGAAGTCTGCGTGAACCTGATCGCCGATTCGGATGACGGAGAACGCCTGCTGTACACGGATGAGCAGGCGCGGATCATCGATATGGGCACGATCCCCCCCGGCGACGCAGTATTCAGTGCCGGCGAAGGTTTGAGCGTAAGACGCGCGGCTGATGGCGAGTTGTTGATCGAGGATATGGACGGCCTCTATCGATTATTCGAACCCTCCCCAATAGATCCCCAACGCCTGCGCCTGCGCCTGTTGGGTGACCGCAATGACAATCGGGTGCACCTTCGGTACGACGAGCATGGTCGCCTGATCGGGCTCGATGACACGTACGGCGCTACCAGAATGGAATTGCGCTATAGCTCCCGATGGCCCTCTCGCGTCGCCCAGATTGTTCGCGTGTACAGTGACGGGAGCAACGAATCGCTGGTCTGTTATGACTACGACGCGTTCGGGGAGCTGGCTGAAGTCAGGGATGGCAGCGGCCAAGTGCAGCGGCTTTTCGTCTATGGTGAACACCGACGGCTGATTGAACACCGGAACGCGTCGGGATTACGTTGTCACTATGAGTGGCAAGCCCTCGGCGATGAATGGCGCGTCTGTCGGCACTGGACTTCCGAGGGTGATCAATACCAGTTTTCCTACGACCTGATCGCCGGGCTGACCCATGTTACGGACAGCCTGCAACGCACTCATACGCATCGCTGGAACAACCAATATCAAGTCGTGGAACACACCGACGCCCTGGCGAACACCTGGCATTTCGAATGGAACGATGAACGTCAGCTGTTGGGCGCGGTAGACCCTCAAGGCGGACGCTGGCAATACTTCTATGATGAATCCGGCAACCTGACCGAAACGGTGGATCCGCTCGGGCGCAGCGAATCCACGTATTGGCTGGAACATTGGGCGCTACCCAGAGAGCAAGTCGACCGCGCTGGGAATCGCTGGAAATACCGCTATGACCCGCGTGGCAACTGCACCCGTGAAGAAGACCCTGAAGGACATCTGACGCGGTTTCGCCATGACCATCACGGCAGGATGGTCGAGATGGTCGACGCTGCGGGAAAAACAAGATCACAGCGCTGGAACGACCTGGATCAAGTCATCGAGACAGTCGATTGCACGGGCTCCGTTACTCATTACAGCTACGACCACCGCGGCCATCTAGCACAGGTGACGGATGCAGAGGGCTGCACGACTCGATACAGCCATGACGCACAAGGCAGGTTGCAGTCCATCACTCGGCCAGACGGTACGCACGAGCAGTACCAGCGTGCAGCCGATGGCGCCCTGATTGCCCATGTGAACGCGACTGGCCATACCACGCGCTACTCATACACGGCACGCGGACAGCTCAGCCGCCAAGTTGACGCGGCCGGCCGTAGCGTGCGTTTCGAGTACGATCACTACGGCCGACTGGTAGAGCTCGTCAACGAAAACGGCGAAGCTTATCGATTCTCCTGGGACGCGTGTGACCGCCTGGCAATGCAACGCGATCTGGGGGGTAGTCACAAGACCTATAGCTATGACGCTCTGGGCAATCTGATACGGCTGGTGTTCCACCCAGCGCCAGAGAGCCCCGATACTCCTGTCGCCCACCAGCTCGAACGCGATGCCATCGGTCGGCTCGTGGCCAAGATCACCTCCGATGGCCGCACGGAGTACCGGTTTGATGCCTTGGACCAGTTGCTCGCGGTGCAGACCATTGCCCTGGACGGCAACTCCCAGACGCTGAGCTATGTCTATGACAAGCTGGGGCATGTGCTCGAGGAGCACACACCACATGGCACACTTGGCTATTCCTACGACGAGCTGGGTAATCAGACCAGGCTCATTCTTCCCGATGGTCGTTCGATCAACCGCTTGATGTATGGCTCGGGTCATCTGCATCAACTGAACCTCGATGGGCACGTCATCGCCGACTTCGAGCGCGATCGGCTGCATCGAGAAATCAATCGTACCCAGGGACGCCTGCTGTACCGCAGCGATTACGACCAACTGGGTCGGCTTCGCAGCCGTGGCAATCACGCAAGCGATCCGACATCCGCCACTTTGGCTAACGCACGTCGGCACTACAGCTATGACGGCGCCGACAATCTGATCCAGGTGGAGGAGTTTCACGCCACAGGCAACACGCTTGAGACCATTGCCTACGACGTTACGGCCAGGGTGCGCTCAAGCTATGCCTCATCTGGTGGTCGTCAAGAACAGTTCAATTACGACCCCGCCGCAAACCTGCTCGACGGAATCAACAACTCTTCGGTTCAGTACAACCAACTGCTGAAGTATCAGGACAAGCGCTATCGCTACGACGGCTTCGGGCGCCTGATTGAAAAGGTCAGCAGCGCACGAGGCGTCCAACGCTTTCGCTACGACGCTGAGCACAGACTGGTGGAAGTCCGCACCCTGCATGCCGGTCGAGAAACCTGCGTAAGGATGCACTACGACCCACTAGGCAGACGCGTTGCCAAGGAACAATACGATGTACGCGGCCTTCTGCTGGGAAGAACCGACTTCCTGTGGGATGGCCTGCGTCTGCTGCATGAGCGCCGCAACGGTCGAAACAGTCTGTACCTGTATGCAGAATCTGGCCACGAACCCCTTGCACGCGTCGATGGGAACGGCGCCCATCAACGCGTACTGCATTTTCACAACCACCTCAACGGTCTGCCATATCGTCAGACCGACGAAGATGGACAGACCCAATGGGAAGCTACCTATCGGGTGTGGGGCAACACTGCCGCCGAGCGCTGCAACCCAGACCAGGGCATGGAGCAGAACCTGAGGTTCCAAGGCCAGTACCTGGACCGTGAGACAGGACTGCATTACAACACCTTCAGATTCTATGATCCCGACATCGGACGCTTTACCCAGCCGGATCCGATAGGGTTGGCGGGGGGGTGGAACCTTTACCGCTATGCTCCCAATCCGTTTATGTGGATTGACCCGCTAGGGTGGGAGACTGTCCTCTACCGCTCCATGAGCATGGAAGAATATAACGGACTTATGCGAACCGGCACGTGGACATCGAATGGCACCATGGAAGGAAAATGGTTTGCTGAGTCATACAAAGATGCTGTGACATGGGGTAAGACGATGGGCCACGGCGGAGACTTCAAAATCGTTCAGGTCAAGGTTCCTGACAAACTTGCCAATGCAGCGTTCTCCTCCAGCAATTTGGACAATATTGGCAAAGCCAGATACATAGAAATTGCAGATTTAAATCGTGCTCGCATCAAGCCACGTTGGACGCGGGGTATCTCTTGTGGAAAGTGATCAACCAATGAACAGACCTGTTCACGTAACCATATACTGGCGAAATGTAAGTGACGGCGGTAAGGCCCAGCTTCCCCTCAACCACCCCTACTACGTCATCACCGCTCCGATTGAAGGCCCTGACGGCTCACGGGCGGCCTGGAGTGTTGTACTTGAGGTCACGAAGAATCACCAATCACGTGACAGCAGAATAGGAACCGGAACCGCGCGCTTCCTTGCCCCCAATGCCCCCAGGGACCTGTTATGCCCTGGCAGTACGCTGGAAGTCTACGAGGGACGACGGGCCGTAGCGCGCCTCGAGTTTGACGCCAGGGGGACGCCCACCTGAACGCCCTCAAGTCGGCCAAGATCTATCTGCGCAATTCGGGCATCAGCAAGCTCAGTATCAGAAGATGTCGGTCGGGTACTCGACGAACATGGGAGCTTCGTTGCCGTCGTCGTTGTAGCGGTCCTGCCGTACCGCGTTGTTTGCCCGAATTCCATGGGCATCCGATCTCGCAGGCAGACCACATGAGCTATCTGAAATAAAAATATGAACATCATCCAAACGATTGTGCAGCAACACGCACTGATGGCTCTGCGTATCCCTACCGGTTGGTCGATCTCGAAAAATGACTTCGTCGATATCGGCCCTGACATTCTGGAAACAATCGACGATGAGCATGTGCGCTTTCTGGTCACACAGAATTTTTTCGCCGATAACATATTCATGGCGAGCAGTGAGCGAACACTCGATAGCGGCGTCCCTATTTCCGCCACTTTGGACATCTGGTGCAGAGCACCGGATGAAGAACGCATGATCGAGTATCAGGCTTCGATAAATGTGTACAAAGGCAAGAAGAAAACGTCTATTTTCTCACTGACCTGCACCACTGAAAATCGTTATGAAGCACGAGAGATGATTGATCGCTGGGCCACCGCATTCACGTGGAAAGTCCTGTTTGAATTTGAAAGTGCAGGATTGCCGATCGAGCATTACTTTTCAGCCGAGCAACATCATTGAACAGGCCTGTTCATGTAATCATATACTGGCGAAATGTAAGTGACGGCGGTAAAACCCAGTTGCCCCTCAACCAACCCTGCTACGTCATCACCTCCCCGATTGAAGGTCCTGATGGCTCACAGGCCGCCTGGAGTGTTGTACTTGAGGTCACTGAAAATCACCAATCACGTGACAGCAGAATAGGAACTGGAACCGCGCGTTTTGCAGCGTTTCACCAATCAGGGTCTGGCGCCGAGCAGCTCGCGCTCGTCGGACTGGAGCTATCCGGTGGATTTCTGGACCGGGGCAAACGGCGTGGACGCCGTCGCAATGGAATATTGGTTCGGCGACTATCCGCAACTGCTGGCGCGCTAGCCTTGAAACGAAACAGCCCCGGCAAATGCCGGGGCTGTTTCGTTACGCCAGATCAGTATCAGAAGATGCTGATCGGGTATTCGACGAACACGCGAACTTCGTTGCCGTCGTCGTTGTAGCCGTTTTGGCGCACAGCGTTGTTGGTACGCAAGAACGAACTACGCAGCTTGATCGAGAGGTCCTTCGCCGGGCCGTCCTGCACCACGTAGCGAACCTGGTTGAAGATCTCGCGCTCCTTACCCTCGCCGAAACCTTCCGGGTTCTTGAGGTTGCGGGTGTTGATGTTGTCACCCACCACGTAAGCCAGCTTGTAGGTCAGACCAGGGATGCCGAAGGCACCGAAATCCAGGCCGTAGCCCAACTGCCAGGAGCGCTCGTCTTCGGCGTTGAAGTCGGACCAGTACGAGTTGGCCAGGTAGATGGTCGAACCACCGTCGCCGACACCGCCTTCGTTCTGGTACCAGCCATAGTTGTAGCCGGTGCTGCCGGTGCTGCGCTGGTGGGCCAGCGTGAAGGAGTGCGGGCCATAGGCGTAGGTAGCCGCCAGGCTCCAGATGGTGTTGCGGTCGCCATTCAAGCCAGCTTCACGCACATACTTGTTGTCGATGTCCGACTTGTAGCCGTTGAAGTCCAGGGTCAGGGACTGGTCGGCCGCGATCGGGAAGACGTAGTTCAGACCCAGGTAGTGCTTCTTCATGACATCTTCGTTGTCCGCGGTGTACAGCGACGCGGTGAAGTTATCGGTGAACTTGTAGCTGCCGCCGAGCACGTTGATCGACTTCAGGCCACCGCCATCACGGCGCTCGGCACTCTTGCGGGCTTCCTGGGTGAAGCGGCCTGCATTCAGCTCCAGGCCTTTGATCTCCTTGGAGGTGATCATGGTGCCAGTGAAGCTCTCTGGCAGCAGACGAGCGTCGTCGTACTGCAGGACCGGCAGAGCCGGCATCTGGTCACCGTACTTAAGCACAGTGTTGGAGATGCGGAACTTCACCGCTGCACCACCACGAGCCAGGTTGTGAGGGGCGTTGGTTTTCTCACCGTCGAAGGTGGGGTCGGAGCGTTTGAAGAAGTCGACACCGCCACCCTGGTTACGACCCTTGCCACCATCCAGACGCACGGCGTACAGGCCGAAGGCGTCGACACCGACACCCACGGTGCCTTGGGTGAAGCCGGAGGAGAAGTTGGCGATCACGCCCTGGCCCCACTGGGACTGGTCGTTGGTGTGGTGCTTCTTGTCACGGTTGATGAAGGCGTTGCGCAGGAGGACGTTGGCGTGGCTGTCCTCAATGAAGCCCTTGCTTTCGGCCTGGTCGTTGGCCTGGGCCTGAGTGGCGGCGATGAGTGCCAGCGCTACCAGGCTGATCCTTGTATTCAACATGTTGTTTTCCTTATTACCGAATCAGAACGCTCTGCTACCTAAAACGCCAGGAACCAACGCCCCTTCGTAGGTTCGACGCTTGTATCCAAACTGAAAACCCCGCTCCTTTTGCAGGTAGCGGGCTTCGTCCGGCGCTCGGCCAACTGATGGCCGGCAGGCGTAGAGGCCGAATCCTAGCCGCGTGTGCTTCTCAATGTCAAAAAAACGTGAAATGAAGGTTGATATAACCAAATTAAAGGCCAGAGCTGGTGCAAATCTGTGCTGAATCGCAGAACAGACAGTTATTCCCTCTCTTTTCTGTACTTTCGTACAGACAGCCTACTCTTGGTTGACTTGACAAAAACACGCGCATAAAAGCGAATAATTACCAGTTACAAATTGATACATTCGTAAATCTTCATCTTTACAAATAGCCAGGCAAGAGCAAATAGCAAGCATTAACATTCGCATCCTTTTCACAACAACCTCTGCTGGATGCCTGCCGATGCTTGCCCCCTGCCGCTTGTCTCCCCTGTCCCTGGGCCTGTCGCTGATGTTCAGCGTAGGCCTTGCCAGCGCTGCCACCACGACCCTGCCTGAACTCTCGGTCACTGCCGAAAGCGAACGCGAGCGCGATAACCCGCGGGTCAAGGACGTCAGCACCGCCACCCGCACCTCGACCCCGGTGCGCTACGTCCCGCAGGCCATCGACACGGTCAAGACCGCCAACGTCCTGGACTACGGCACCAACAGCCTGGGCAAGGCACTGGAGGGTATCCCCAACGTCAGCAGCGGTGCCGACACTCGCTTCGACAGCCTGCGCATACGCGGCTTCGACGCCAGCAACGACTTCTATCTGGACGGCGTGCGTGATGACAGCCAGTACGTGCGCGACCTGCACAACATCGAGCGCATCGAGGTCCTCAAGGGCCCGGCAGCGGTGCTCTATGGCCGCGGCAGCCAGGGTGGCATCGTCAACCGGGTGAGCAAGGCTCCCGAGCATGGCCGGCGCTCGACCCTCGAGGCCCAGGGCGGCAGCGAAGACCTGCGCAGCCTGTACGCCGACCTCAGTGCCGACCTCAACGACGACATCAGCGTGCGCCTGAACATGGGCAATCAGGACAACAACAGTTTCCGCGATGGGGTCGACGGTAACCGCCAGCTGTTCGCGCCTTCATTGAGCTGGCAACTGAGCCCCGACCTGAACTGGTTGGTGCAGTACGAATACAGCCGCTACAACCGCACCCCGGATCGCGGCATTCCGGGTGTCGGCGGCCGTCCGGCAGATGTCGGGCGCAGCACCACCTATGGCGACACGCAGCGCGACTTCATCGATGACAAGTCGCAGTCGCTGCGCTCGCGCCTGAACTACCAACTCAGCGACAACTGGCAACTGCGCCACACGCTGAGCCTGTTCAAGCTCGACAGTGATTTCGACAACACCTACCTCACCGGCTACACCCCGAGCACCAACCTGGTGACCCGCCAGCGCTGGCAGCAGGACTTGAACACCCGCAACCTGTTCAACAACCTCGAGGCCGAGGGTGATGTCAGCACCTGGGGTCTGGAGCACAAGCTGCTGCTGGGTCTGGAGTTCGGTAACCAGCGCCGCGACCCGCGCCTGTACACCGCCCTGGCGGCGAACGCCGGTGGCCAGGCAGTACCACCGCTGAACCTGAACAACCCCAACCGACGCCTGCAGCACAATGGCCCGATGGTGCCTTCGAGCTACAACCACACCGTGGTCGACAGCCGTGGCGTCTACCTGCAGGACCAGATCCGCCTCAACGAGCAATGGCAGATCCTCGCGGGCGTGCGCTTCGACCAGTTCGAGGTGGAAACCACCAACAAGCTGCGGGGCATTTCCGAGAAGCAGGACGACAACAGCACCAGCCCGCGCCTGGGCGTGGTCTATTCGCCCTGGCAGGAGCATTCGTTCTACGCCTCCTGGAGCAAGACCTATTCCCCGGTCGGCGGCGGCCTGATCGGCATCACCCCCGGCGCTGCCGGCAACACCAACGAAACCGCTCCGGAGAACACCCGCCAGAAGGAAATCGGGGTCAAGAGCGACTGGTTCGACGAGCGCCTGAGCACAACCCTTGCCGTCTACGAGCTGGAGCTCTACAACCGCCGCACCACCGATCCGGACAACCCAGGCATCACCATCCTCACCGGCCTGCAACGCTCGCGAGGCATCGAGCTGACGGCCCAGGGCAATGTGGTCGGCAACTGGTACGTGCGCGGCGGCATCGGCCTGCAGGATGCCATCATCGCCAAGGACAACGGCGGCCTGAAAGGCAACCGGGTAAACAACGTGGCGCGACGCAACGCCAGCCTGTTCCTGACCTGGAAGCCGGAGCTGGGCTGGTACGCCGAAACCGGCCTGACCCTGGTCGGCGACCGCTATGCCGACAACCAGAACACCACGGTGCTGCCAGGCTACGGTCGCTGGGATGCGCTGGCCGGGTTCCGCACCCACGACTGGGACGTTCGCGCTGCGCTGAACAACCTCACCGACAAGACCTACTACAGCTCGGCGACCAGCGCCGCGCAGATCCAGTTCGGCGATCCGCGCAGCCTGGTGGTGACAGGCACCTACAGCTTCTGACCGATGGGCTCTATCCAGAAGCGCGCCAACTAGGCTTCAATACGCGTTTTTTCGGACACCCCCAAGGATTCACCCATGGCCTCCAACACCAAGCAACAGAAACGCGCCAAGCGCGCCGCCTCCAAGGCCAAGCAGAACCGTATGGTCCGCGGCGGCCAGGCGGTCAAGGCCAGCGCGGGCGAGAGCACCAGCGTCGAGCAGGTGTACAGCAAGGCCATGGAATCCGGCAGCTATGACGCGCTGTTCAAGAAGATGAAGGAAGCCCAGGAAACCGGCCTGGTGGCGATGATCTCGGTGTTCCTGGTCGATCCGCTGCTGGCGCTGGTGCTCAAGGGGCACAAGGAAGAGCACGCCACCGACTACATCGTCCTGGTGTTTACCGCTTACCGCGCCTGGCTCGATGGCGCTGATGAAGCAGCCACCATGGCCTGGCTGGAAAGCGACGAGTTCCAGGACGCCTACGTGGCAGCGTCGGAGGCGGTGGCCAAGCAGCAGCAACAGCAGAAGCAGTTCGGCTGAAACTCGGCGTGCGCCCATAAAAAAACCCTCGGGTCGATCCCGAGGGTTTTTTTGTGTCGCGCGAAAACGATTACTGCAGGGAAGGCGCTTCGCCAGCTTCCTGCATGCGCTGCAGCTCCTGGGCATACAGGGCATCGAAGTTCACAGGCGACAGCATCAGCGCCGGGAACGAGCCGCGGGTGACCAGGCTGTCGAGGGTTTCACGCGCATACGGGAACAGGATGTTCGGGCAGAACGCACCCAGGGTGTGGCTCATCGACGCCGCGTCCAGACCCGAGATCAGGAAGATGCCCGCCTGCTGAACTTCAGCGATGAAGGCGACTTCTTCACCGTTCTTGACGGTAACCGACAGGGTCAGCACGACTTCGTGGAAGTCGCCTTCCAGGGCCTTCTGACGAGTGTTCAGGTCCAGCGCGACGCTCGGTTCCCACTGCTGGCGGAAGATCTGCGGGCTTTTCGGGGCTTCGAACGACAGGTCACGCACGTAGATGCGCTGCAGGGAGAATTGTGGATTGTTCTCTTCGGCGGCGCCGTTGTTCTGTTGGTCAGTCATGGCAGATCCTTTTCTGAAAATGGTTGAAAGAGGCGTGAATCAGGCCTCGAGCAGGGCGTCGAGCTTGCCCGAGCGCTCCAGCGCAAACAAGTCATCGCAACCGCCAACGTGGGTGCTGCCGATCCAGATCTGCGGCACCGAGGTACGCCCGGCCTTTTGCGCCATCTCGGCGCGCAGCTGCGGCTTGCCGTCGACGCGGATTTCCTCGAACGCCACCTGCTTGCTCGCCAGCAGCTGCTTGGCGCGCATGCAGTAGGGGCAGTAGTCGCTGGAGTAGACGATGACGGGCTTCATATCACTTCACCAGGGGCAGGTTATCGGCTTTCCAGCTGGACACGCCACCGCTGAGCTTGGCAGCGGTGAAGCCAGCCTTGAGCAGCTCACGGCAGACGGTGCCGGACTGCTGGCCCATCGCATCGACGATGATCAGGGTCTTTTCTTTGTGCTTTTCCAGCTCGGCAATGCGGCCGACGACTTTGTCCTGCGGAATGTTCAGCGCCCCGACGATGTGGCCGGCGGAGTATTCCTTGCTTGGACGGATATCGATCACCACGCCCTTCTCGGCGTTGACCAGCGCGGTCAGCTGGCCGTTGCTCAGGCTCTGGCCGCCGCGGCGGATTTCATTGACCAGCAGCAGGATCAGCAGGACGAAGAAGATCGCAACCAGGATGAAGTGATCTGTCGCGAATTGAATCAAGTGAGCAACCATCAGGGGTGTTCCAGGCGATTGAAAATGCCGGCCAGTATACACAGCCACCCATGCCCGCCAAAGCCCGCCGGGCCGGCTCGGAACCAGCCTTCATCTGCAACCCGTCGGGACGCTGGTCGTGCGAACCGACGAATATTCGCCGTCGCTGGCCGATTTGCCCTAAAATGCGTGTCTTTATCATCTTTGAACAACCGTGAGTTTGATTGATGACGAGCACGCCCAAGCCCCTGGTCCTGATCATCCTGGATGGTTTCGGTCACAGCGAAAGCCCCGAATACAATGCCATCTACGCCGCCAACACACCGGTCTATGACCGCCTGCGCGCCACCCAGCCGCATGGCCTGATCTCCGGTTCCGGCATGGATGTCGGCCTGCCGGACGGGCAGATGGGCAACTCCGAAGTCGGTCACATGAACCTCGGCGCCGGCCGTGTGGTGTACCAGGACTTCACCCGGGTCACCAAGGCCATCCGCGACGGCGAGTTCTTCGAAAACCCGGTACTCACCGGCGCCGTGGACAAGGCAGTTGCCGCCGGCAAGGCCGTGCACCTGCTGGGCCTGCTCTCCGACGGCGGCGTGCACAGCCACCAGGACCATATCGTCGCCATGGCCGAACTGGCCGCGCAGCGTGGCGCCGAGAAAATCTACCTGCACGCCTTCCTCGACGGTCGCGACACCCCGCCGCGCAGCGCCCAGTCGTCCATCGAACTGCTCGACGCGACCTTCGCCAAGCTGGGCAAGGGCCGCATCGCCAGCCTGATCGGCCGTTATTACGCGATGGACCGTGACAACCGCTGGGACCGCGTCAGCGCTGCCTACAACCTGATCGTCGACAGCACCGCCGAGTACAGCGCCGACAGCGCCGTGGCTGGGCTGGAAGCAGCCTATGCACGTGATGAGAGCGACGAATTCGTCAAGGCCACCCGCATCGGCGAGGCGGTCAAGGTCGAAGACGGCGACGCGGTGATCTTCATGAACTTCCGCGCCGACCGCGCCCGCGAACTGTCGCGGGTGTTCGTCGAGGCCGACTTCAACGAGTTCCCCCGTGCGCGCCTGCCGAAGCTCGCGGCCTACATCGGCCTGACCCAGTATTCGGCGAAGATCCCCGCCCCTGCCGCCTTCGCCCCAGCCAGCCTGAACAATGTGCTGGGCGAGTACCTGGCCAAGAACGGCAAGACCCAGCTGCGCATCGCCGAGACCGAAAAGTACGCCCACGTGACCTTCTTCTTCTCCGGCGGGCGTGAAGAACCCTTCGAAGGCGAAGAGCGCATCCTCATTCCGTCGCCGAAAGTCGCTACCTACGACCTGCAGCCCGAAATGAGCGCACCGGAAGTGACCGACCGTATCGTCGAGGCCATCGAGCAACAGCGTTACGACGTGATCGTGGTCAACTACGCCAACGGCGACATGGTCGGGCACACCGGCGTGTTCAGTGCTGCGGTCAAGGCGGTCGAGGCGCTGGATGGCTGTGTCGGGCGCATCGTCCAGGCGCTGGACAAGGTGGGGGGCGAAGCGCTGATCACCGCCGACCACGGCAACGTCGAGCAGATGGAAGACGAGTCCACTGGCCAGGCGCACACTGCCCACACCACCGAGCCGGTGCCGTTCATCTATGTCGGCAAGCGCAGCGTCAAAGTCCGTGAGGGCGGCGTGCTGGCCGACGTGGCACCGACCATGCTCAAGCTGCTGGGCCTGGAAAAGCCGGCGGAGATGACCGGGACGTCGATTCTGCTCGACGCCTGAGCCCGCGCTGTAAAGAAAAGCCCGATGCCATGGCATCGGGCTTTTTCATTTTCGAAGGTTCTACCGGAAGTGGTAGCCGACGTTGACCATCATTGCATTGGTCCCCAGCAGCACCGCCTCCAGGCCGACAGGCCCCAGGCGCGTGCCCAGCGATGGAATGATCACGGGCGCGACACCGAAGCGATTGAGCGGAATCTTGTCCCGGTACTCCCCGCGATAGCCATGCAGCAGGCCCGCGCTGACCTTGGCATACACCGGCCAGTGGTCATGGTGCCAGGCCTTGCCGCCGTATGCGTACACCGAACGCTGCCGATACGAGTTGCGAAAGGTCGCCGCGCCGTACAACAGGCCATCGGCACGATTGCGTTCCAGGCCGATCAGTTCCTGACGCTCGCTGTGCTCGGGATTGGGATTGAAATGCCGGGTGTAGACGCTGGTCTGCAGGTACCAGCCATCCTCCTGCACCGCCAGCGCGGGCACCGATGTTGCGACCATGATCAGGACGGTGCCGCACAACAGCCAGCGGCGCGGGGGGGCGGAGCGTTTGGGCGTAGGCATGCTTGAGTCTCACACAACGATTGGCGGGCGGGCTTTGGGGGCGCCCAATCACAATGGTATCGAGCAAGACTCACGTAACCAGATACGTATGTTTCCCGTTTTTTCAGGGTTTAGTCCGATGCATCACCGGACTTTCCTGACAAACGCTTGCCTTGAGGCGCCGGGAGGCGTTTTTTTTGCGCGCCCGGGCGGGCATACTAGGCCAGTCTCCATCCCTGGTACGCCCGATTCCATGCGCCGCGCCCTCATACTCCTAGCCCTGTCATGCCTGCTCAGTCCGGCGTTCGCCGACGAGCGCGCGCAGACCCAGCAACAACTGGACGCCACGCGCCAGGACATCGCCGAGCTCAAGAAAATGCTGGGCAAGCTCCAGGAAGAGAAAGCCGGCGTGCAGAAAGACCTCAAGTCCACCGAGACCGATATCGGCAATCTCGAGAAACAGGTGGAGGGTCTGCAACAAGAGCTAAAAAAGACCGAGGGCGAGCTGGAGCGCCTTGACCACGAGAAAAAAAAACTCCAGAGCGCCCGCGTTGAACAACAACGACTGATCGCGATCCAGGCCCGTTCCGCTTACCAGAACGGCCGCGAGGAGTACCTCAAGCTGTTGCTCAACCAGCAGAATCCCGAGAAGTTCGCTCGCACCCTCACGTACTACGACTACCTGAGCAAGGCGCGCCTGGAGCAACTGCGCACCTTCAACGAAACCTTGCGCCAGCTGGCCAATGTCGAACTGGAAATTTCCGGCCAGCAGGAACAACTGATGGCCCAGCGCGCCGACCTCGACAGCCGCCGCCAGGCACTGGAGGCCGAGCGCAGAAAGCGCCAGCAGGTACTGGCCAAGCTCAACAGCGACGTCAAGGATCGCGACCAGAAGCTCCAGGCCCGCGAGCAGGACCAGGCCGACCTTGCCAAGGTGCTCAAGACCATCGAGGAAACCCTCGCCCGCCAAGCCCGCGAAGCCGAGGAAGCGCGGCAGAAGGCGCTGCTGGCCAAGCAGGAAGAAGAGAAGCGGCGCAAGGAGCAGGCCCTGGCCGACGCTCGCCGCGACGAGCAGCAAGAGCCACAAGCGCCACCGAAAAAGGCCCGCACCGTGCTCGGCCCGCTGGTGTCCAGCGATGGCGCCAACTACGGCGGTGCATTTTCTGCGGCCCGGGGAAAACTTCCATGGCCAGTCAATGGTCGATTGCTGGCACGCTTCGGCGACACGCGAGGCGGTGATGCCCGCGCCAAGTGGGACGGCGTGATGATCAGCGCCAGCGCCGGCACCCAGGTGCGCGCCGTACATGGCGGGCGCGTGGTGTTCGCCGACTGGTTGCGCGGCGCTGGACTTCTGGTCATTCTCGACCATGGTAATGGTTATCTCAGCCTGTACGGCCATAACCAGAGCCTGCTCAAGAGCGCCGGCGACATCGTCAAGGCCGGCGAAGCCATTTCCACCGTCGGCGACAGCGGTGGCCAGGACAGCGCAGGTCTGTACTTCGCGATTCGCCAGCAGGGTCGGCCCACCGACCCAGCGCAATGGTGCCGAGGCTAGGCACCGCAACATTTACGGTAAGGCCCGACAGCGGGCCGCACCGATGCTCCTCCGGGAGCGCCTACAGGATCAGGAGTTCGTTCGACATGCTGCACTCGTCTCGCCTCACCCCGCTGGCCCTGACCATCGCCCTGGTCGTCGGCGCGCCTCTGGCCAGTGCCGCAGAGCCGGTCAAGCCCGCCAAGGCGGCTGCCGTGCCGGCCACCGAGGTGACGGCCAAGGCGCCGCTGCCGCTGGACGAACTGCGCACCTTCGCCGAGGTCATGGACCGCATCAAGGCGGCCTACGTCGAGCCGGTGGACGACAAGACCCTGCTGGAAAACGCCATCAAGGGCATGCTCAGCAACCTCGACCCGCACTCGGCCTACCTCGACCCTGAAGACTTCCAGGAGCTGCAGGAAAGCACCAGCGGCGAGTTCGGCGGCCTGGGCATCGAGGTTGGCATGGAGGACGGCTTCGTCAAGGTGGTCTCACCCATCGACGACACCCCGGCATCACGCGCCGGCATCGAGGCAGGCGACCTGATCGTCAAGATCAACGGCGCCCCGACCCGCGGCCAGACCATGACCGAAGCGGTCGACAAGATGCGCGGCAAGATCGGCCAGAAGATTACCCTGACCCTGGTACGCGATGGCGGAACACCATTCGATGTGACGCTGGCCCGCGCGGTCATCCAGGTCAAGAGCGTGAAGAGCCAGCTGCTCGAGAACGACTACGGCTATATCCGCATCACCCAGTTCCAGGTCAAGACCGGCGAAGAGGTCGGCAAGGCACTGGCCAAGCTGCGCAAGGATAACGGCAAGAAGCTGCGCGGCCTGGTCCTGGACCTGCGCAACAACCCCGGCGGCGTCCTGCAGTCGGCCGTGGAAGTGGCCGACCACTTCCTCACCAAAGGCCTGATCGTCTACACCAAGGGCCGTATCGCCAACTCCGAGCTGCGCTTCTCCGCCGACCCGGCCGACGCCAGCGAGGGTGTACCGCTGGTGGTGCTGATCAACGGCGGCAGCGCCTCGGCTTCGGAGATCGTCGCCGGCGCCCTGCAGGATCAGAAACGCGGCGTGCTGATGGGCACCGACAGCTTCGGCAAGGGCTCGGTACAGACCGTGCTGCCACTGGCCAACGACCGTGCGCTGAAGCTCACCACCGCGCTGTACTTCACCCCCAACGGACGATCGATCCAGGCACAGGGTATCGTGCCGGACATCGAAGTACGCCAGGCCAAGCTCACGGCCGAAGCCGACACCGACAACTTCAAGGAAGCCGACCTGCAAGGGCACCTGGGCAACGGCAACGGCGGCGCCGACCGCCCGACCGGCAGCAGCAAGCGTACCGAGCGCCCGCAGGACAACGATTTCCAGCTCAGCCAGGCACTCAGCCTGCTCAAGGGCTTGAACATCACCAAGGGTGATTGATACCTGCATGCGTTTTCTGCTGTTCACGCTGTTCTGCCTGATGGCCGGTGTCGCACATGCGGCGCCGGCCTACATGAGCATCATCATCGACGACCTGGGCCAGAACAGCGAACGCGACAGCCGCACCCTCGCCCTGCCCGGACCGGTCACCCTGGCGATCATGCCTGACACCCCGCACGCCACCGATTTCGCCCGCCAGGCCCACAAGGCCGGGCGTACGGTGATCCTGCACATGCCCATGGACCCGGCCACCGGCCCCTACGCCTGGCACCCGGGCCTGCCCATCGAAGAACTGGCCCGCAGGCTCGATGCAGCCCTGCTCAAGGTGCCGTTCGCCGCTGGCATCAACAACCACATGGGCAGCCGCATGACCGCACAGCGCGACGCCATGGCCTGGTTGATGGGCAACCTGCAGGAGCGCGAGCTGTTCTTCGTCGACAGCCGCACCAGCGCTGCCACGGTGGCGGCGGCCCAGGCCCAGGCGATCGCATTGGCGCATGTCTCGCGGGACGTATTCCTGGATGACGTGCGCACCCCCGAAGCCATCGCCGCTCAATTGCGCCAAGGCATCGAGCTTGCACGCAAGCAAGGCTCGGCGGTGCTGATCGGCCACCCCTACCCGCAAACCCTCGAAGTGCTCGAACGAGAGATGCCCGGGCTCAAGCGCCAGGGCATCGAGTTGATCGAACTGCGCCAGATGATCGCCGAGCGCAGCAACCAGGCCATGCCGGCGCACGGTCGCAACGGTCGATACAGCAACCGTTGATCCGCGCGCCGTTCAGAGCGCCTACAGGCTGTTGAAGGGAATGATGTCCTTGGCCTGGGCGTAGGTCAGGTTGCCCCGGTAGATGCTCAGCACCTGCCCCTCGCTCGCGGCCCTCATCTGCTCCCTATAGCCCATCTTGCGCTGGCTCCAGAGCTTCAGGTGGCCCTTGCCGAACGCGGTGGGCGCCGCCTGAGAGTCAGCGAAGTGGAAGTGCGCAGCCCACAGGGGGCGGCCCTTGCTGTCAGCGGACGACTTGAGCAGGTTGATGCGGTACTCATCCAGGAAACCATCCGAAACCGGCTTGCGCGGCCCCACGTACTCGACCGCGATCAAGCCTTGCTGATGGAGGAAGCTCAACCCATGGGCGCCGGGATAGCGCGTCTTGGTATAAAGCTCGACCAGGCATTCGCGCTTCTGCTCGCGTAACCGGATCACAGCGTCATCCAGGCGACCCAGCAGGCTGTCGGTGCTATCCACGTCCGCCAACTGTTCGCGCAAGTCCAGCACCTCGGCGACCTGCGCATCGAGCATCGAGATCAACCCGCTGTCCTGCGCGTCGTTGGCCACCAATGCCTTGGCCTGTTCGATGACGCTCTCGTTCTGCGCCAGTATGCCCTCAGCCAGTTCACGGCTTTTCCTCTCGGATTCCGGCGTCGAGGCCCGCGATTGCGGCTCAGGTGCTGTGCTCGCGACCTCTTCGAACCATGCACCGCCTGTCTTGTGAAAACGGTGTTGGACCTGGGCGCTGAACGCGCCCTTGACCTGCAATTCCGACTTCCCATCGACCATGACCTCGGTACCCAGCACTGTCTGGCCTGCATGGGTGCGCGCCACTTGCAATGCACGCAGCGGATAAACCGCACGACGCGGCGCCTGGGCTTGCCCGGCTGCCTGCTCACGCATGGCTTCGACCAGCGAATCGCCTGCCATTGTCTTCAACAGCACCATCTGCTCTCTGTAGGATGCCAGGCGCTGGATATCGACCAAGCGTCTGCCCAGCTTGGTGATGCGGTCGCAGTTGAGGATCGCTGCCAGGTACTCATCCCAGGCACCTTGCAGCACCTCGATGCGCTCGGCGATCGGCAGCTCGCAGAACATCGAGAGATGGTGGGAGTTGGCGGCAACACGCAAACGGTAACTGGCGATCGCGTCACGGAAGATCGTGTAATGCTGGTTGGTGGCTCCTTCTTTCAAGCGAAGGGCCAGTTCGACCAGGCTCATGGCCTGGAAGAAGCGGATCATGACCGTAGACGTCTTGCGAGCGGCGATGACTTGCGCAACGGTGACACGGCCCCTGCTCGATTCGATCGCCATACCGATATCGCTGACCGCCAGCACACGATCCATCTGGCTGGAGACCTCCATGATCCTTGGCTGGTCCAGCACCAGCCCCTCAAGCAACTCCCGGCACCTGACATAGAGGGCTGCGCGGGCTTGCGGCGTGGCCCCGCTCAAACTGCTGGCAATCCGGTCATACTCATGGAAGTTACCCACCGCCACCGCTTCATCGAGGATGAACACGCCATAGCTGATCAGGTCTCGACGCACATTCGTGAGGGTTTGTCGCTGGTCCCTGTCGTGGGCGGTCGTGCGGGTATAGTTAGGGTTATCCAGCAGCGTGACAATGCTGTTCTCTGCGTTGACGTAGTGCTCGAACATGGAATACACCAGTTCGATACGCTGCCGGCGCAGGCCGTTCATCTCGCGCATCAGTGCATCGCGTTTTGCGGTGTACAGTTCGGTCAACGTGTTGAACCGGGAAAGGTTGTCCGGATCCGTGGGAGGCGGTTGGTCGAGTGTTTCTTTCACCTTGACGAGCTTGGTCCGCAGCTCCTCAAGCTTGGCGTTTTGCCTCTCCCCTGCATCAGGTCACGCGATATCTACCGCCCACACCCTCTCTTGTCGGAACAGGCTGCTGCGTGTCCCCACAACGGAGCCTACTGATGCCCTCACTATCTCCCTGGAGCCTCGCCGCCCTGCTCGGTGCATTAGCCCCTGCAGCCCTCATGGCAGAACCTGCAAGCACACCAAGCCCCGTGTTGAATGCCCAGGCGCAACATGCGCACTGGAGCGGAATCGGCCGATTGACCATGGACAACGGCAGACTGTGCATCGCCACCTTGATCGACAGCCGCGACAACCCGCCCACGACCGACAGCGGCCCCGCCTACATCCTGACCAGCGGCCACTGCGTGGACACGCGCAATGGCCGCATCGGCCAGGACCAGCCGACACACGGCAGCATCGCCTTCAACTACTTCATCGACACCCAGGAGCAGCGCAAGACCTTCGCTCTCAAGCGCAGCCTGTGGAACAGCATGCAGGGCACCGACCTGGCACTGCTTGAGCTGGACGCCACGCTCGATGAAGTCATGTCGCAAGGCATCATGCCGCTGCGCATGGGCAGCAACCCGGCCAAAGAAAAACCGGTTGTGGTCATTGGTGAACCCGGCAGCATCGGCAAGGGCCTGCGCGTGGCAAGCTGTACCGAGCACCCCGCCGACTTTGCCCTGGAGCACCCCTGGGTCTGGCGCAACATACGCGTCAACGACTGCCCCGGGGTCAGTGCCGGTGCCTCAGGCAGCCCCGTGATAACGCCAGACGACCAGCAGGTGATCGCAGTGATCAACAGTGTCACCAGCGACGCCAGCGCGCCCTGCGCTACAAACAGCCCTTGCGTAAATGCGCAAGGCTCGCAAGACGCCCCGCCACGCAACATCGCCATGCCGCTGAACAGGGTCCTCGGCTGCTTCAAGCAAGGTGTGGCCGACCTGGCACTGGACAGCTGCCAGCTACTGCCCGGCTTCTCGGCAACGGTGACCAAGCGGCCTCGCTTTCTGGAAAAGATCGCCAGCGATGAGCAAGGGCAGTACACCCCGCCCGGTTGGAACCTGCACTTCACCCTCGACACGCCCCGCTACCGCTTCAAGACCACGACCGACCCACTGGCCTGTGAAGAGCCGACCGGCTACAGCGGCACCATCGCTGCGGGGGAATTGCCGATCGACGCCCCCGTCGGCCCAGAGCCCGGCTGGCACTTTCTCTGCCTGATCGGCGTGAATACCCCCGAGCAGCCGCCCTCGGTCGCGCTGATGGCCAACAGCCTGACGCTGGCGACGGAACTGTTGCCCGCCAAGGACGTGCCCTTCCCCGACGTGACCTATGCGTATCAGGACAATGGTGGCGTGCGAGTCACCTGGACACGCCATCCACCGGACGTGGTCCACTACCGGGTCAAGCAAGGCCCGGCAGCGAAGATCGACTGTGACAACCCCAAGGGCTTTGGCCTCCTGCGTCACGCCCACTTCACCTTCGAGGCCAGCAAGCTGCCGCTGAAGATCTGCACCCGAGGCGAGGACATCATCCGCCAACAATCTGCGGTCCGCACCGACGTGATCGCGCCTGTAGCTCGCTGAGGCAAAAAAAAGGCCCTGTCGTGTGACAGGGCCTTTTCATGACAGCACGCGTAGGGGCGATCAGCTGTAGACACGCCCCAGCAACTGGCGATGGCTTTCGAACTGATCGAGCACATCGCGCACGATCTGCTCGGGCAGGAAGCCCATCAGGTCGTACTCCTGGCTACCGTTGTGCAGGTACACCTCGGCGCGGTAGAAGCGCTGGCGCACTTCAGGCTCGCCCCCGGCAGATGCCTCGCTCGGTGCCGCCAGATAGCCGTCCAGGCTGACTTCATAAACGAAGGGGTTGCCCTCTTCCATCATCACCCGTACACCCATCATGTTGCGCGACTGACCGACGCGGGTCTCCACCTCGAAGCCCTGGGCGCGCAGTTGTTCAGCCGCCTCCTTGAGGGCCGGGCTGACCTGCTTGTCCATGAAGCGCTGCACCACCGCCTGGGTCGGCTCGAGCTCCAGTTGCGTGAGGCGCTCGCTGAAGCCACGACGGCCACGGGCAGCCAGCTCCGCACGTTCCTGCTCGACCGCGACATCCTGCTTCATCGCCTTGTACAAGCCGAACATGAACAGCACCAGCACCACCGAGAACGGCAGGCCGGCCAGCACCACCATGGTCTGCATGGCTTCGAAGTTGCCGGCGAACAGCAGGCCGATGGTGACCAGGGTGATGATCACCGACCAGAACACCACCATCCAGTGCGGCGCGTCCTCGTCGACCTGGCCACCTTTGCACGAAAGGTTGGCCATCATCACCGCACCCGAGTCGGCCGGGGTGAGGAACAGCACGAAGCCGACGAACACCGCCACACCGATCACCACCTTGGCCGCCGGGAAGTATTCCAGCAACTGGTAGATCGACATCGACGGCTGTTCCAACGCGGTCTTGCCCAGCTCCACGGCGCCCTGGTTGATTACCAGGTCCAACGCGGTGTTGCCGAAGATCGACAGCCACGCCAGGGTGAAGCCCAGCGGGATCAGCAGCACGCCGCTGACCAGCTGGCGTACGGTACGGCCCTTGGAGATACGGGCGATGAACATGCCGACGAACGGGCCCCAGGAGATCCACCAGGCCCAGTAGAACACGGTCCACAGGCCCAGCCAGCGCTCGGATTTGCCCGCCTCGCCCTCGTAGACGTAGAGGTCGAAGGTCTTGAGCACGATGCCGTTGAGGTAGTCGCCGACGTTCTGCACGAAGCCGTTGAGCAGGTGCAGGGTGTTGCCGCCAAGCAGGACGAAGATCAGCAAGCCGCTGAACAGCATGATGTTCAGGTTGGACAGGCGGCGAATGCCGTTTTCCACCCCCGACACGGCGGCGACGGTGGCCACCCCAGCCATCACCAGAATGACCACCAGCAGGTTGGTCTTGCTGTGGTCCATGCCGAACAGGTATTCCAGGCCCGAAGACACCTGCATCGAACCGATACCCAGGTTGGTCACCAGGCCCAGCAGGGTGACGAACATGCCGAAGATGTCCACGGCGTTGCCCGCCGCGCCCTTGACCCAGCGCTCACCGACCAGCGGGTACAGCGCCGAACGCAGCGCCAGCGGCTGGTTGTGGCGGTAGGCGAAGTAGCCCACGGCCAGGCCCACCAGGGCGTAGATCGCCCAGCCATGCAGGCCCCAGTGCAGGAAGGTCAGTTGCAGGCCCTGGCGCGCCGCTTCGAGGCTCGCGGGGGTGCCTTCGGGCGGGTTGAAGTAGTGGTCCAGCGGTTCGGATGCGCCGAAATACAGCAGCGAGATACCGATACCGGACGAGAACAGCATGCCGGCCCAGGCGCCATAGCTGAAGTCGGGCTGGTCATCCTTGCCGCCCAGCTTGAGCTTGCCGTAGTCGGAGAAGGCCAGGAAGACGACGAACACGAGGTAACCACAGATCACCAGCATGTAGTACCAGCCGAAGGTGCGCGTCAGCCATCTCTGGGCCACGCCCAGCACCTGGCCGGCGGTTTCGGGTACAGCGATAAGCAAGGCAGTCAACGCGAGGACCAGCAGCGCGGAGGTGAAGAACACCACGCGGTTGACCCGAACCCTCTCGGCGGGGGGCTTTGTCAGGGAGGCAGAACTCATTGCACGAATGCTCCGGGCAGTAAGGCTGTGGAGGCTAATCAGTCAGTTCCCGCGCAATTGGTGCAATAGCCCCACTGCGTCAGGTGTTATAAAAGCACCCTGGAAACCGTGATCCCGAATCGAAACGCTGCAATTAAACAGACCGGCGGGCACTGCCTGAACGCTGCCATCCTTGCTGGATGCGCGCATTCGTCACAGCTCGCCTGACCCGCTCCAAGGGTCGTCCGCGCGGTCATCGACCGCTCGGCAGAATCTGTCCATGCATCGTTCTTGCCCGTCAACGCCTTGTATTCCGGGGGTTACACGTTTTCCTGGGGTGTCAATCCGTGCTTTCTCGACCGCCTGAAAAACTGTCAATGGCACAAATTGTCGCAGAGCTTATTCTTTATTGATTGAACGTTCAATCAAAACAAAATAGACTGGCCCTTGCCGAGTCGGATGCAGGTCGTCCGCTCGCAGGCCTGAGGAGATAGCAAGATGCCCAAGGTCGGTATGCAACCCATCCGCCGCCAGCAGTTGATCGACGCCACATTGCAGGCTGTCGACCAGGTCGGTCTGGGAGATGCCAGCATTGCGCTGATTGCCCGTTTGGCCGGTGTGTCGAACGGCATCATCAGTCACTACTTTCAGGACAAGAACGGCCTGATCGCAGCGACCATGCGCTACCTCATGAACGCGTTGAGCGAAGGCACCGTCGCCCGCCGACAAGCCCTCACAGACGACAGCCCGCGGGCGCACCTGAGAGTGATCGTCGAAGGCAACTTCGACGCAAGCCAGGTCAGCGGCCCGGCAATGAAAACCTGGTTGGCCTTCTGGGCCGCCAGCATGCACCAGCCGTCCTTGCACAGGTTGCAGCGGATCAACGATCACCGCCTTTACTCCAACCTGTGCTGCCAGTTCCGCCGTGTCTTGCCGCTCTACCATGCGCGCAAGGCCGCTCGCGGGCTGGCGGCCCTGATCGACGGCCTGTGGCTGCGCGGTGCGCTCTCGGGCGACGCGTTCGACACCGAGCAGGCAATACGGATCGCCTACGAATACATGGATCTACAACTGGCTAAGCAGCACGACCTGGATTCCAACCCCCAGGCGGCTGAACGATCGCACGCAGCGACTGCCCAATCGGCAGGAGCACGACGCGGCTAGCCAATCACACACTGCACTTGCGAGGACTCTATGGCCCGTTTCGGAACGCAAAAACTCTACATCGATGGTGGTTATGTCGACGCTGGCAGCGATGCCACCTTCGAGGCCATCAACCCGGCCACCGGCGAAGTCCTTGCCCACGTCCAGCGTGCGACCGAGGCTGACGTCGAGCGCGCCGTCGAGAGCGCCGAACGTGGCCAGAAAGTCTGGGCCGCGATGACCGCCATGCAGCGTTCGCGCATCCTGCGCCGCGCCGTCGACATCCTGCGCGAGCGCAACGACGAGCTGGCCATGCTGGAAACCCTGGACACCGGCAAGTCGTACTCCGAAACCCGCTACGTCGACATCGTCACCGGTGCCGATGTACTGGAGTACTACGCAGGCCTGGTCCCGGCCATCGAAGGTGAGCAGATCCCGCTGCGCGAATCGTCCTTCGTCTACACCCGTCGCGAGCCACTGGGCGTGACTGCCGGTATCGGCGCGTGGAACTACCCGATCCAGATCGCCCTGTGGAAGTCCGCGCCTGCCCTGGCCGCTGGCAACGCGATGATCTTCAAACCGTCGGAAGTCACCTCGCTGACCACCCTGAAACTGGCCGAGATCTTCACCGAAGCCGGCCTGCCGGATGGCGTGTTCAACGTCCTGACCGGTAGCGGCCGTGAAGTCGGCACCCTGTTGACCGAGCACCCGCGCATCGAGAAAGTCTCCTTCACCGGCGGCACCACCACCGGCAAGAAGGTCATGGCCAGCGCCTCGAGCTCCTCGCTCAAGGAAGTGACCATGGAACTGGGCGGCAAGTCGCCGCTGATCATCTGCGACGACGCCGACCTGGACAAGGCCGCCGACATCGCCATGATGGCCAACTTCTACAGCTCCGGTCAGGTCTGCACCAACGGCACCCGCGTGTTCGTCCCGGTCGCGATGAAAGCGGCGTTCGAAGCCAAGATCGCCGAGCGCGTCGCACGCATCCGCATCGGCAACCCGGAAGACGAGAACACCAACTTCGGCCCGCTGGTCAGCTTCCAGCACATGGAAAGCGTCCTGGGCTACATCGCCAAGGGCAAGGAAGAAGGCGCCCGCGTGCTGTGCGGCGGTGAGCGTCTGACCGAAGGCGCGTTCGCCAAGGGCGCCTTCGTCGCCCCGACCGTGTTCACCGACTGCCGCGACGACATGACCATCGTCAAGGAAGAAATCTTCGGGCCGGTGATGAGCATCCTCACCTACGAAACCGAAGAAGAAGTCATCCGCCGCGCCAACGACACCGAGTACGGCCTGGCTGCGGGCGTATGCACCAACGACATCACCCGCGCCCACCGCATCATCCACAAGCTCGAAGCCGGTATCTGCTGGATCAACGCCTGGGGTGAATCGCCAGCCGAAATGCCGGTTGGCGGCTACAAGCAGTCGGGCGTCGGCCGTGAGAACGGCGTCAGCTCGCTGGCTCAATACACTCGCATCAAGTCGGTGCAGGTCGAGCTGGGCGGCTACAACTCGGTCTTCTAAGACCGGTCTGGCCACGCCCGTGCCTTTGCGCACGGGCGCTCCCGCCCCCTGAACACTGCCAACGAGGGTACTTTGCATGTCCCAAGAATACGATTACATCATCGTCGGTGCCGGTTCGGCCGGTAACACCCTGGCCACCCGCCTGACCGAAGACGCCAGCGTCTCGGTGCTGCTGCTGGAAGCCGGCGGCCCCGACTACCGCTTCGATTTCCGCACCCAGATGCCAGCCGCCCTGGCCTTCCCGCTGCAGGGCCGCCGCTACAACTGGGCCTACGAGACCGACCCTGAGCCGCACATGGATGGCCGCCGCATGGAATGTGGCCGCGGCAAGGGCCTGGGTGGCTCCTCGCTGATCAACGGCATGTGCTACATCCGCGGCAACGCCATGGACTTCGACGGCTGGGCCGAACTGCCAGGCCTGGAAGACTGGACCTACCTGGACTGCCTGCCCTACTTCAAGAAAGCCGAAACCCGCGACATCGGCCCGAACGACTACCACGGTGGCGACGGCCCGGTCAGCGTTGCCACGCCAAAAGCCGGCAACAACCCACTGTTCCATGCCATGGTCGAAGCCGGTGTACAGGCCGGTTACCCACGCACCGAAGACCTCAACGGCTACCAGCAGGAAGGCTTCGGTCCGATGGACCGTTCGGTGACCAAGAACGGTCGTCGCTCCAGCACCGCCCGCGGCTACCTGGACCAGGCCAAGAAACGCCCGAACCTGACCATCGTCACCCACGCCCTGAGCGACCGCGTACTCTTCGAAGGCAAGCGCGCCGTGGGTGTGACCTATCTGGTCGGTGACAGCGAAGAGCGTGTCGAAGCCCGTGCCCGCAAGGAAGTCATCGTCAGCTCCGGCGCCATCGCTTCGCCGCAGTTGCTGCAGCGCTCCGGTGTCGGCCCGCGCGCCCTGCTGGAGAGCCTCGACATTCCGGTGGTCCACGACCTGCCGGGCGTCGGCGAGAACCTGCAGGACCACCTGGAACTGTATCTGCAGTACGCCTGCACCCAGCCGGTGTCGCTGTACCCATCGCTGCTGTGGTGGAACCAGCCGGCCATCGGTGCCGAGTGGCTGTTCAACGGCACCGGCATCGGCGCCAGCAACCAGTTCGAGGCCGGTGGTTTCATCCGCACCCGCCCTGAGTTCGAGTGGCCGAACATCCAGTACCACTTCCTGCCGGTGGCGATCAACTACAACGGCTCCAACGGCGTGAAGGAACACGGCTTCCAGGCGCACATGGGCTCGATGCGTTCGCCAAGCCGTGGCCGCATCCAACTCAAGTCCAAGGACCCGCGCCAGCACCCGAGCATCCTGTTCAACTACATGGCCACCGAACAGGACTGGCAAGAGTTCCGCGACGGCATCCGCCTGACCCGCGAGATCATGGCCCAGCCTGCGCTGGACCCGTATCGCGGTCGCGAGATCAGCCCGGGCGCGCACGTGCAGACCGATGAAGAGCTGGACAAATTCATCCGCGAGCACGCCGAAACCGCGTTCCACCCATCCTGCTCGTGCAAGATGGGCACCGACGACATGGCGGTGGTCGATGGCGAAGGCCGCGTGCATGGCATGCAAGGCCTGCGTGTGGTCGATGCGTCGATCATGCCGATCATCATCACCGGCAACCTCAACGCCACCACGATCATGATCGCCGAGAAAATCTCCGACAAGATCCGTGGCCGCAAGCCACTGCCACGCAGCACGGCCAAGTACTACAAGGCCAACGGTGCGCCGGTGAAGGGCAAGCCGATGCGTGAGGTGAAGCAGGCGTAATCCTGCACCGGGCTCTTCGCGGCGGTTCGTCGCCCCGACAAGCCAGCTCCCACAGGTACTGCACAAGTCTTCATGCCTGTGGTGAATCTGTGGGAGCGGGCTTGCCCGCGAAAGGGCCCGCATAGGCAACACAACAAAAGGCACCCACCGCGGTGCCTTTTGTACATCTGCAGAAACGCTTTACATGCTGGCAATTCATCAGGTTAGAATCGATTGGCACGCGACTTGCGAGTCAAGTCATCTTTCCGCGATATCCCGGAGTACCTGCCTTTGGATGCCAGCACCATCAACAGCCTGTTCCTGATCGGCGCACTGCTGGTGGGCGCAAGTATCCTGGTCAGCTCTCTGTCGTCGCGCCTGGGCATCCCTATCCTGGTCATCATACTCGCGGTCGGCATGGTCGCCGGTGTCGATGGTGGCGGCATCATCTTCAACAACTACCCGACCGCCTACCTGGTGGGCAACCTCGCGCTGGCCGTGATCCTGCTCGACGGCGGCCTGCGTACGCGGGTAGCGAGTTTCCGCGTGGCCCTGTGGCCGGCCTTGTCGCTGGCCACGGTGGGCGTGCTCATCACCACCGGCCTGACCGGCATGGTCGCCGCCTGGCTGTTCGACCTGAGCCTGATCCAGGGCCTGCTGATCGGCGCCATCGTCGGCTCTACCGACGCCGCGGCGGTGTTTTCGCTGCTCGGTGGCAAAGGCCTGAACGAACGGGTCACGGCGACGCTCGAGATCGAGTCGGGCAGCAACGACCCGATGGCGGTATTCCTCACCGTCACCCTGATCGACATGATCGCCAGCGGCCAGACCGGCCTGCACTGGAGCCTGCTGACCCACCTGATCCGCGAGTTCGGCATCGGCGGCCTGCTGGGCCTGGGTGGCGGCTGGCTGATGCTGCAACTGGTCAACCGCATCAACCTGGCCGGTGGCCTGTACCCGATCCTGGTGATCGCCGGGGGCCTGGTGGTGTTCTCCCTGACCAACGCCCTGCACGGCAGCGGCTTCCTTGCCGTCTACCTGTGCGGCCTGGTGCTGGGCAACAAGCCGATCCGCAGCCGCCACGGCATCCTGCACATGCTCGACGGCATGGCCTGGCTGGCGCAGATCGGCATGTTCCTGGTGCTGGGTCTGCTGGTCACCCCGCACGACCTGCTGCCCATCGCCCTGCCCGCCCTGGGCCTGGCGCTGTGGATGATCCTCTTCGCCCGCCCACTGTCGGTGCTGGCCGCACTGCTGCCGTTCAAGGCGTTCCACGGCCGCGAAAAGGGCTTCATTTCCTGGGTTGGCCTGCGCGGGGCGGTACCGATCATCCTTGCGGTGTTCCCGCTGATGGCGGGCCTGCCCGATGCGCAGTTGTTCTTCAACCTGGCGTTCTTCATCGTGCTGGTCTCGCTGCTGGTGCAAGGCACCAGCCTGCCGTGGATGGCCAAGCTGCTGAAGGTCACGGTGCCGCCAGATCCAGCGCCGATCTCGCGCTCGGCGCTGGAGGTGCACATCACCAGCGAATGGGAGCTGTTCGTCTACCGCCTGGGCGCGGAAAAATGGTGCATCGGCGCAGCCCTGCGCGAGCTGAAGATGCCCGAGGGCACGCGCATTGCCGCGCTGTTCCGTGGCGAGCAGTTGCTGCACCCCTCGGGCAGTACCGTGCTGGAGGTCGGCGACATGCTCTGCGTGATCGGCCATGAGCACAACCTGCCAGCCCTGGGCAAACTGTTCAGCCAGGCGCCACAGCGCGGCCTGGACCTGCGCTTCTTCGGTGACTTCGTCCTCGAAGGCGATGCCGAGCTCGGCGCGGTGGCAGCACTTTATGGCCTGAAGCTCGACGGGCTGGATGCGAAAATGCCGTTGGCGCAGTTCATCCGACAGAAGGTCGGAGGCGCTCCAGTCGTAGGCGACCAGGTCGAATGGCACAGCACGATCTGGACGGTCGCGACCATGGACGGGAACAAGATCCAGAAAGTGGGCGTCAGATTCCCCGAAGGAACCCGGCCCGGCCCGGGGCTGTTCCTCTAAACTCCGTTCGTGCCCTCTCGCAAGTAGTCTGCCTATGTCCCTGCGCGTGTATGTCCGCGCAGCCCTGCTGGGGCTGTGCCTTTCCCTGTCGTTCGCCGCCGTGGCGGCCGAGGTGCCGGCCGCTCCCGGCATCCAGAACAGCCTCGACAAGATTGCCGAGCGCAAGCTGCCGGAGCCCGAGCAGAAGGCGCTCCAGCAAGTGCTGGAGCAGACCCTCGCGTTGATCGCCAGCAAAGAGGATAGCGAGAAGAAACTCGCCGACCTCAAGCAGCAATTGGCCGGCGCCCCTCAGGAAACCCGCGACAGCCAGCGCGAACTGGCCAAGCTCAAGGACACCAAGGTCACGCCCGTGGCCCAGCGCTATGCCAGCCTCAGCGTGCCGCAGCTCGAGCAGATGCTCAGCGAACGCAGCACCCAGCAGGGCGAGCTGCAAAAGGCGCTGTCCGAAGCCAACAGCCTGATCATCAACTCCCAGACCCGCCCCGAACGTGCCCAGGCCGAGATCAGCAACAACCAGACCCGCGCCCAGCAGATCAACAACGCGCTGAAATCGGGCAAGGACAACGGCAAGGCGATTTCCGTCGACCAGCGCAACCAGCTCAACGCCGAACTGGCCTCGCTCAACGCCCTCACCCTGCTGCGCCGCCAGGAGCTGGCCGGCAACAGCCTGCTGCAGGATCTGGGCAACGCCCGCCACGACCTGCTGATCGAGCGTGCCACACGCCTTGAGCAAGAAATCCAGGACCTGCAGACACTGATCAACGAGAAACGCCTGGCACAGTCGCAACAGACCGTCACCCAGCAGTCAATCGAAGCGCAGAAGGCCGGCGGCAGCACCCTGCTGGCCAACGAGAGCGCCGCCAACCTCAAGCTCTCCGACTACCTGCTGCGCAGCACCGACCGCCTCAACGAACTCACCCAGCAGAACCTGCAGACCAAGCAGCAGCTCGACACACTGACCCAGGCCGACCAGGCGCTGGACGAGCAGATCAACGTACTCAAGGGCAGCCTGCTGCTGTCGAAGATCCTTTACAAGCAGAAGCAGGCGCTGCCGCACCTGAAGGTGGATCGCGACCTGGCCGACCAGATCGCCGATATCCGCCTGTACCAGTTCGAGGTCAACCAGCAGCGCGAGCAGATGAGCAGCCCGGTCAGCTATGTCGACAAGCTGCTGTCCACCCAGCCTGAGCAGGACGTCACCCCGCAACTGCGCAAGGCACTGCTGGAAGTCGCCATCACCCGCAGCGACCTGCTCGAGCGCCTGAACCGCGAACTGTCGGCACTGCTCAACGAATCCATCACCCTGCAGCTCAACCAGAAGCAGCTGCTGGGCACCGCGCAGAATCTGCGCACCACCCTCGATGAGCAGATGTTCTGGATCCCCAGCAACAAGCCGCTGGACTGGGATTGGTTGCGCTATGTGCCCGAGCGCTTCGCCGACCAGGTCGCCAGCCTGCCCTGGGGTTCGGGCATCAAGGAACTGGCCGACGGCCTGAGCCAGCGCCCACTGCTGTTCCTGCCGCTGCTGCTGGTGATCGGCGCACTGCTGTGGAGGCGCAAGTACCTGTACCAGCGCCTGGGCAAGGTGCACCAGGATATCGGCCACTTCCGTCGCGACAGCCAGTGGCACACCCCCCAGGCGATCCTGATCAACATCCTCCTGGCCATGCCGGTAAGCCTGGGCCTGGCACTGTGCAGCTATGCCTTGCAGATCGACGCCCGCGGCCAGAACGCCAATCTCGGCGCCGCGCTGTGGCAACTGGCCCAGGCCTGGCTGGTGTTCTACACCGCCTACCGCGTGCTGGCCCCCGGAGGCGTGGCCGAGGTGCACTTCCGCTGGCACAAGCCGCAGGTCGAGTTCCTGCGCGGTTGGGTACGCAGGCTCGGCACGGTGGTGCTGGCCCTGGTGGGTGTGGTCGCGGTGGCCGAACACCAGCCTTCGGCGCTGGCCGACGACGTGCTGGGCATCGGCGTGGTGCTGGCCTGCTATGCACTGATGGCCTGGCTGCTCAGCCGTCTGCTGCTGAGCAGCCCGGCACACCGTGACACATCGCTGTTCCGCAAGGCGGTCGGGGTAGCGTTCACCGCGCTGCCGATCGCGCTGTTCGTCGCGGTGTGCTTCGGCTACTACTACACCGCACTGAAACTCACCGACCGCCTGATCTACACCCTCTACCTGCTGCTGTTCTGGCTGGTGATCGAGGCGGCGTTCGTTCGCGGCCTGTCGGTGGCGGCGCGACGCCTGGCCTACCAGCGCGCGTTGAGCAAGCGCGCGGCCGCCAAGGAAGGCCTGGACGGCGAAGTCATCGTCGAGGAACCGACCCTGGACATCGAGCAGGTCAACCAGCAGTCCTTGCGCCTGATCCGCCTGGCCCTGCTCGGCGGCTTCATCGGTGGATTGTACTGGGTATGGTCGGACCTGATCACCGTATTCTCCTACCTCAACAACGTCACCCTGTACGAATACGCCAGCGGCACCGGCGCAACGGCCAGCATGGTGCCGATCAGCCTCGGCGACCTGCTCGGTGCACTGGTCATCGCCGGCATCACCATTGCCCTGGCCAGCAACCTGCCGGGCCTGCTGGAAGTGCTGGTACTGTCGCGCCTGAGCCTGGCCCAGGGCAGTGCCTACGCGATCACCACGCTGCTGTCCTACGTGATTGTCGGCGTGGGCATCGTCAGCACCCTGGCCACCCTCGGGGTGAGCTGGGACAAGCTGCAATGGCTGGTCGCCGCCCTGTCTCTGGGCCTGGGCTTCGGCATGCAGGAGATCTTCGCCAACTTCATCTCCGGCATCATGATCCTGTTCGAGCGCCCGGTGCGGATCGGCGACACCATCACCATCGGCAACCTGTCCGGCACGGTGAGCAAGATCCGCATTCGCGCCACGACCATCACCGACTTCGACCGCAAGGACATCATCGTCCCCAACAAGACGTTCATCACTGGCCAGTTGATCAACTGGTCGCTGACCGACACCGTTACACGGGTGACGCTCAAGCTGGGCATCGACTACGGCTCCGACCTGGACCTGGTGCGCGAGCTGCTGCTCAAGGGCGCCCATGAAAACCCACGTGTGCTCAAGGACCCTGAGCCGATCGTGTATTTCCTGCAGTTCGGCGAAAGCTCGCTGGATCATGAGTTGCGCATGCACGTGCGCGACCTGGGCGACCGCAACCCGACGCTGGACGAGATCAACCGCTATATCAACCGTGAGTTCAAGGCCCACGACATCAAGATCTCGGTCCGCCAGGTGGAGGTGTTCCTGATGGACACCAAGGGCGGCAAGCAGCAGATGATCCCGCTGGAGAGCAAACCCGACAGCACACCACCGAGCTGAGTGGACGCTGATGGGTGCAAGCGCCCAGAATGCCTGCGAGGGCTTTGCCCTCGATCGCGGGACAAGCCCGCTCCCACAGGAAACCGAGTTCTGTAGGTGCGGGCTTTGCCCCGCGCAGGGCCGCAAGGCGGCACCATGTCACTGATAGCCAGGAGCCGGCCCCGTGAAAGCCCTCGACCAACTCACCTTCGATAACCGCTTCGCCCAACTCGGCGACACCTACTCCACCCAGGTGCTGCCCGAGCCGATTGCCGAGCCGCGCCTGGTGGTCGCCAGTGAATCGGCCATGGCCCTGCTCGACCTCGACCCGGCCCAGGCCGATGAACCGGTGTTCGCCGAGCTGTTCAGCGGCCACAAGCTCTGGGAAGAGGCCGACCCACGGGCGATGGTCTATTCCGGCCATCAGTTCGGCTCTTACAACCCGCGCCTGGGGGACGGCCGCGGCCTGCTGCTGGGCGAGGTGCTGAACGATGCCGGCGAGCATTGGGACCTGCACCTCAAGGGCGCCGGCCAGACCCCGTACTCACGCATGGGCGACGGCCGCGCAGTGCTGCGCTCCTCGATCCGCGAATTCCTTGCTTCAGAAGCACTGCACGCCCTGGGCATCCCCAGCAGCCGGGCGCTGTGCGTGGTGGGTTCGAGCACCCCGGTGTGGCGCGAGACTCGTGAAAGCGCGGCCATGCTGCTACGCCTGGCGCAGAGCCACGTGCGCTTCGGTCATTTCGAATACTTCTACTACACCCAGCAGCCCGAGCAGCAACGCGTACTGATCGACCACGTGCTCGAACAGCACTACCCCGAATGTCGCGACGCCGAACAACCCTACCTGGCGATGTTCCGCACCATCGTCGAGCGCAACGCCGAGCTGATCGCGTGCTGGCAGGCCTATGGTTTCTGTCATGGGGTGATGAACACCGACAACATGTCGATCCTGGGCATCACCTTTGATTTTGGCCCCTACGCCTTCCTCGACGACTTCGACGCCAACTTCATCTGCAACCACTCCGACGATCGCGGCCGCTACAGCTACGCCAACCAGGTGCCGATCGCCCACTGGAACCTGAGCGCCCTGGCCCAGGCCCTGACCACGGTGATCGAAGTGGATGCGCTCAAGGAAACCCTGGGGCTGTTCCTGCCGCTGTACCAGGCGCACTACCTGGACCTGATGCGCCGACGCCTGGGCCTGACCACCGCCGAAGACGGCGACATGGCCCTGGTCGAACGCCTGCTGCAACGCATGCAGAGTGGCGGCGTGGACTACACCCTGTTCTTCCGCCGCCTTGGCGAGCAACCTGTGGAACAGGCACTGCAGGTGGTTCGCGATGACTTCATCGACCTCGCCGGCTTCGACGCCTGGGGCGCCGACTACCTGGCGCGCTGCCAGCGCGAAGCGGGTAACGCGCAGGGTCGGCGTGAGCGCATGCATGCGGTCAACCCGCTGTACATCCTGCGTAACTATCTCGCGCAGCGCGCCATCGAAGCGGCAGAGGGCGGGGACTACAGTGAAGTGCGACGCCTGCACCAGGTCCTGTGCAAGCCGTTCGAGGAGCAGCCCGGGATGCATGCCTATGCCGAGCGGCCACCGGAGTGGGGCAAGCACCTGGAAATCAGCTGCTCTTCCTGAACTACGACTGACCTGGACTGCCCCCAAGGGTTGGATTGGTGTCCAACTTCTTGGGGGCAATCCATCCCTGTGGGAGCGGCGGTTCGGCGCCCCGACTTGCCCGCGAACACCGGCAAAGCCGGTGCCATTCACCGCGCAGCGGGGGCGTTTCCACTGCAGTCATTGCTGGAGTGGGTGCGCAGGCAAGGGATCTAAGCGTTTTCTTCGAGCAGCGAGTGCAGCTCGACAAACTGCTGTGTCAGCTTGTGCCGCGGCTCCAGGTGAATCAGCGGCAGGCTGGCGTGGTGGGATTCGCGCATCTTCACCGAGCTGCCCAGGTACACCGGCAGCACCGGCAGGCCCTCGGCGAGCAGCTCGTCGAGCATCTGCTGAGGCAGGCTGGCCCGTGACTGGAACTGGTTGACCACGATGCCCTCTACCTGGAGGTCTTCGTTGTGGTCGTCCTTGAGTTCCTCGATCTCGGCCAGCAGGCCGTACAGGGCCTGGCGCGAGAAGCTGTCGCAATCGAAGGGAATCAGCACACGATCTGCGGCGATCAACGCGGAAACCGCATAGAAATTCAACGCTGGCGGGGTGTCGATGTAGATCCGCTCGTAGTCTTCGTCCAGCTCATCGAGCAATTTGCGCAGCTTGTTGATCTTGTGCTTGGCCTCGAGCTTGGGCTGCAGGTCGGCCAGCTCGGCGGTGGCGGTGACCACGTGCAGGTTGTCGAAGGGCGTTTCGTAGATATCGACCTTGTTCTTCTTGCTGAACGGCCCGCTGGACAGGCTCTGCTTGAAGAAATCGGCAATACCCATGGGGATATCGTCACCCGTCAAACCGGTCAGGTACTGGGTCGAGTTGGCCTGGGCATCCAGGTCGATCAACAGGGTCCGGTAGCCTTCGTTGGCACTGACCGCCGCCAGGTTGCAGGCGATGCTCGACTTGCCCACGCCACCTTTCTGATTGAACACCACGCGCCGCATGACTGACCTCCGTGTATCAGGGAATGCCCGAGTATGTGTCCGGCGCGGCGGTTTAGCCAGCACCTTCGGGCTTTTCCAACCCCGCCAGCAGATCGACGAATGCCCTCGCCATCGCAGAGCCCGCGCCCTCGCGGCGCACCAGCCAGACCGCACTGCTCGCCTGCTCGTCGAGCAGCGTGCGGTACACCACGCCATCGATGCGGATGCGCTGGAACGACGCTGGCAGCACCGATACCCCGAGGCCCGCCGAGACCAACCCGATGATGGTCAGCGCCTCACCGGCTTCCTGAGCAAAATGCGGGCTGAAGCCAGCCTGGCGTGCCAAGTCCATCAATTGCGCATACAGACCGCTGCCGTAGCTGCGTGGGAAGAATACGAACGGCTCGTGAGCCAGATCCCGCATATACAGGCCTTGCTCGCCGCCCAGCGCCAGCGGATGGGAGGCATTGAGCACCACGACCAGCGGCTCGCGAAACAACTCGGTGACCGCCAGCCCTTCCGGCACCGGCAGCGGACGCATCAGGCCGACCTCGATGGATTCGTCGAACACCGCGTCGACCACCTCACGGCTGCTCATCTCCTTGAGGTGCAGGTGCACCGCCGGGAAGCGCTGGCGGAAGGCGTGGATCGCCTGGGGAATCCTCGAGGTGAAGGGCGCCGACGAGGTGAAGCCAATCTTCATCTCGCCCAGTTCCCCCAACTGCGCACGACGCGCCACATCGGCCGCCTTGTCGACTTGCGCCAGCACCTGGCGTGCCTCCTCGAGAAACAGTCGTCCAGCCTCGCTCAGCTCGACTCGACGATTGGTGCGCTCGAACAGACGCGCGCCCAACTCCTGTTCCAGCGCCTGGATCTGCTGGCTCAAGGGCGGCTGTGAGATGCCCAGTTGCTGGGCTGCACGGCCGAAGTGCAGTTCTTCGGCGACGGCGATGAAGTAACGCAGATGACGCAGTTCCATGATCGGCCCCAAATAAGTCGCTAAAGCTATCAAATAGGTCGAACAATATATTGGATCTAATCATTAGCCAGCTATATGCTTTTTTCATTGCGCCAGAGGTATCACCCGTGAAAACTGCTGTAGCCCTCCTTCCTGCCGAACCCGAAGTGCCTCCCCTGAACGACGTGTGGATCGAAAAAGGCACCCCAGCCTTCATGAAAACCGTGCTGGCGCTGTTCAGCGGCGGGTTCGCCACGTTCGCCCTGCTCTACTGCGTGCAACCGATGATGCCGCTGCTGTCGCAGGAGTTCTCGATCAATGCTGCGCAGAGCAGCCTGGTGCTCTCGGTGTCCACCGCCATGCTGGCGTTCGGTCTGCTGGTCACCGGGCCCATTTCCGATCGCATCGGGCGCAAGCCGGTGATGGTCTCGGCCCTGGTGTGCGCTGCCCTGGCGACACTGGCCAGCGCAGTGATGCCGACCTGGGAAGGCGTGCTCGCCACCCGCGCACTGGTCGGCCTGTCGCTGAGCGGCCTGGCGGCGGTGGCAATGACCTACCTGAGCGAGGAAATCCACCCGCAGCACATCGGCCTGGCCATGGGCCTGTACATCGGTGGCAATGCCATCGGCGGGATGAGCGGACGGCTGATCACCGGGGTGCTGATCGACTTCGTCAGTTGGCACACCGCGATGCTGGTGATCGGCAGCCTGGCGCTGCTGGCCGCGGTGGTGTTCTGGAAGGTGCTGCCGGAATCACGCAACTTCCGCGCCCAGTCGCTGAAGCCACGCAATCTGCTCGACGGCTTCCTCATGCATTTCAAGGATGCCGGCCTGCCCTGGCTGTTCCTCGAAGCCTTCCTGCTGATGGGCGCCTTCGTCACTCTGTTCAACTACATCGGCTATCGCCTGCTGGCCGAGCCCTATCACATGAACCAGGCGCTGGTCGGCTTGCTGTCGGTGGTGTACCTGTCGGGCATCTACAGCTCGGCGCAGGTTGGCGCGCTGGCCGATCGGCTGGGGCGTCGCAGGGTGTTCTGGGCGAGCATCCTGGTGATGGCCGGTGGCATGCTGATGACTCTGTTCACCCCGTTGCCAGTGGTGATCGTCGGAATGCTGGTGTTCACCTTCGGCTTCTTCGGCGCCCATTCGGTGGCCAGCAGCTGGATCGGCCGACGCGCGCTCAAAGCCAAGGGGCAGGCGTCTTCGTTGTACCTGTTCTGCTATTACGCGGGATCGAGTGTCGCCGGGACGGCGGGCGGGATGTTCTGGCATTACGCCGGGTGGAATGGCATCGGCCTGTTCATCGGCAGTTTGCTGGCAGTGGCATTGCTGGTGGCGTTGCGCCTGAGCAAGTTGGCACCTAAGTCGGTGTGAGGCATTCGCGGCGGTTCGGGGCGCCGAACCGTCGCGAAGCAGCCTTCGTCAGTTGACGATCTCAACGATATCCACATCCACCTCACGGCTCATCAGGTGTTTCTCCACCTCGCCGGTCAGCTTGACCTTGGTCTTGTCGTTGAACGGCGTCGGCGGCAGGTCTTCGTTGTCGATTTCGACGGTGATGGTGCCGGTGTTGTCCTTGAACTCATACTTGTCGTCGTTGTTGATCTTCTTGGTCACGTAGCCCTGCAGCACCACGGGAGTGTCGTCGGCGGCTTCCTTGGCGGCGGCGACAGTAGTCACCGCTTGGGCACCTGGGCCGGTGTAACTGGAAGCCAGGGCGGCGGTGCTGAACAGAGGGGCGAGGATGAGGGCGAGATAGCGAGCTTTCATGATGATCGAGTCCTGTTTGCGTTTTGATGGCACCAGATTACCGACGATCGCTGAATTCAAGCTTAATGAAGCAAAAAGCCCGGCACAGGGCCGGGCTTTTTGCCGAACACGCCGATTCTACTGGTGATATTGCGCCGAGAACTCGTGCACGGCGTTGATGAACACACCGGCATGTTCCGGGTCCACCTCCGGCGTGATGCCATGACCCAGGTTGAACACATGGCCGCTGCCCTGCCCGTAGCTGGCCAGGATCCGCTGCACTTCGTTGCGGATCGCCTCAGGCTTGGCGTACAGCACGGTCGGGTCCATGTTGCCCTGCAGCGCGACCTTGTCGCCGACGCGACGACGGGCCTCGCCGATCTCGCAGGTCCAGTCCAGCCCCAGCGCGTCGGCACCGGCCTCGGCGATGCTTTCCAGCCACAGGCCGCCGTTCTTGGTGAACAGGATGACCGGCACCTTGCGCCCTTCATGCTCGCGAATCAGACCGCTGACGATCTTGCGCATGTAGGCCAGGGAGAACTCCTGATAGGCCGCTGCCGACAGCGCCCCGCCCCAGGTGTCGAAGATCTGCACGGCCTGGGCGCCGGCCTTGATCTGGCCGTTGAGGTAGCTGGTGACCGACTGCGCCAGCTTGTCGAGCAGCAGGTGCATGGCCTCGGGCTGGTCGTACAGCATCGCCTTGGTCTTGCGGAAGTCCTTCGACGAGCCGCCCTCGACCATGTAGGTCGCCAGGGTCCAGGGGCTGCCGGAGAAGCCGATCAGTGGCACGCGCCCGTTGAGCTCACGGCGGATGGTGCTGACCGCGTCCATCACATAGCCCAGGTCCTTGTGCGGATCGGGGATCGGCAGCGCCTCGATATCGGCCAGGGTGCTGACGACCTTCTTGAAACGTGGGCCTTCGCCCGTCTCGAAGTACAGGCCCTGGCCCATGGCATCGGGGATGGTGAGGATGTCGGAGAAGAGGATTGCGGCGTCGAGCGGGTAGCGGTCCAACGGCTGGAGCGTCACCTCACAGGCGAACTGCGGGTTCATGCACAGGCTCATGAAGTCGCCGGCATTGGCGCGGCTGGCGCGATACTCCGGCAGGTAGCGGCCCGCCTGGCGCATCATCCACACCGGGGTCACGTCTACGGGTTGCTTGAGCAGTGCACGCAGGAAACGATCGTTCTTCAGGGCAGTCATGTCGGCATCCAGCAAAAAAGTGCGGGCATTTTCTCAGACGCCAGCACAAAAGGCACGGCCAGGGCCATGCGTTTTGTCTATCGGGTGCGATGGATCAAGGTTTTTTGTATACAAAATGCATCGCGGGGCAAGCCTGCTCCTGCAAAGGGATGCGTGGTCCCTGCAGGAGCGGGCTTGCCCCGCGATAGCGATCGATCAGACTTCGAGGTAGTCCAGAATCCCTTCAGCAGCAGTACGCCCTTCGAAGATCGCCGTCACCACCAGGTCCGACCCGCGCACCATGTCGCCACCGGCAAAGACTTTCGGGTTGCTGGTCTGGTGCTTGAACTTGCCTTTCTCCGGAGCCACGACGCGGCCCTGGCTGTCCATCTGGATGCCATGCTGCTCGAACCACGGCGCCGGGCTCGGGCGGAAGCCGAAGGCGATCACCACGGCATCGGCCGGCAGGATCTCTTCGGAACCCGGGATCGGCTCGGGGCTGCGGCGGCCACGGGCGTCCGGCTCGCCGAGACGGGTTTCGACCACCTTGACGCCCTCCACCTTGTCCTCACCGACAATGGCGATCGGCTGGCGGTTGTAGAGGAACTTCACGCCCTCTTCCTTGGCGTTCTTCACCTCTTTGCGCGAGCCAGGCATGTTGGCTTCGTCGCGACGATAAGCGCAGGTCACGGCCTTGGCGCCCTGGCGGATCGAGGTGCGGTTGCAGTCCATCGCGGTGTCGCCACCGCCGAGCACCACGACCTTCTTGCCCTGCATGTCGATGAAGTCTTCTGGCGACTTCTCGAAGCCCAGGTTGCGGTTGACGTTGGCGATCAGGAAGTCCAGGGCGTCGTGCACACCTGGCAGGTCTTCACCCGGGAAGCCACCCTTCATGTAGGTGTAGGTGCCCATGCCCATGAACACTGCATCGTACTCGGCGAGCAGCTGTTCCATGGTGATGTCCTTGCCCACCTCGGTGTTCAGGCGGAACTCGATGCCCATGCCGGTGAAGACTTCGCGGCGATTGCTCAACACGGTCTTTTCCAGCTTGAACTCGGGGATGCCGAAGGTCAGCAGGCCACCGATCTCGGGGTTCTTGTCGAACACTACCGGCGTCACGCCAGCACGCACCAGCACGTCGGCACAGCCCAGGCCCGCGGGGCCGGCACCGATGATCGCAACGCGCTTGCCGGTCGGTTTGACCTTGGACATGTCCGGACGCCAGCCCATGGCGAAGGCGGTGTCGGTGATGTACTTCTCCACCGAGCCGATGGTCACTGCGCCGAACCCGTCGTTCAGGGTACAGGCACCCTCGCACAGACGGTCCTGCGGGCATACGCGGCCGCACACTTCCGGCAGGGTGTTGGTCTGGTGCGACAGCTCCGCCGCCGCCAGGATGTTGCCTTCGGACACCAGCTTCAACCAGTTGGGGATGAAGTTGTGTACCGGGCACTTCCACTCGCAATAGGGGTTGCCGCAGCCCAGGCAGCGGTGTGCCTGCTCCACGGACTGCTGCGGCTTGAAGGGTTCGTAGATCTCGACGAACTCCTTCTTGCGCTGGCGCAGCAGCTTTTTCTTCGGGTCCTTGCGGCCCACTTCGATGAACTGGAAGTCGTTGCTCAGACGTTCAGCCATTTTTCAAAACCTCTTAACAGCAGCTGCAAGCTACACGCTGCAAGCCGCAAGACGATCACTTAAGCCAGGCGAACCGCACGCTGCCTCTGCGTGCAGCTTGCAGCTCGCCACTTGCAGCTGCTCTTACTGCGGGTTGGCACGGGTGCTGGACAACAGTTGCTTCAGATTGGCCGCCTTCGGCTTGACCAGCCAGAAGCGCCGCACATAGTCGTCCAGGTTCTCGGAGAGCTCACGCCCCCACTCACTGCCGGTTTCTTCCACGTACTCGCCCAGGACCCGCGCCAGGTGGCTGCGGTAGGCCTCCATCGCCTCACCACTGATGCGCTGGATTTCCACCAGCTCGTGGTTGAGTTTGTCGACGAAGGTGTTGTCCATGTCGAGCACGTAGGCGAAGCCGCCCGTCATGCCAGAACCGAAGTTGTAACCGGTCTTGCCCAGAACGCAGACAAAGCCGCCGGTCATGTATTCACAGCAGTGATCACCGGTGCCCTCGACCACAGCGTGGGCGCCGGAGTTACGCACAGCGAAGCGCTCGCCCGCGGTACCGGCGGCGAACAGCTTGCCGCCCGTGGCGCCGTACAGGCAGGTGTTGCCGACGATGGCGCTGTGCTGGGTTTCGAACGGGCTGCCGGCAGGCGGCACGATGGTGACCTTGCCACCGGTCATGCCCTTGCCGACGTAGTCGTTGGCATCGCCTTCCAGGTGCAGGTTCAGGCCACCGGCGTTCCACACGCCGAAGCTCTGACCCGCCGTCCCCTTGAAGCGGAAGGTGATCGGGTTAGCCGCCATGCCCTGGTTGCCATGCAGGCGGGCGATCTCGCCAGAGATACGCGCACCGATGGAACGATCGCAGTTGCAGATGTCGAGGGCGAACTCGCCACCGGCCTGGTCGCGGATTGCCGGCAAGGCAATCTCGACCATCTTCTCGGCCAGTTCGCCCTTGTCGAACGGCGGGTTCTTGTCGACTTCGCAGAATTGCGGCTTGTCGGCCGGAATGTGCGAGCTGCCCAGCAGCGGCGTGAGGTCCAGGTGGTGCTGGCGCTCGGTGTCGCCCGGCAGCACTTCGAGCAGGTCGGTACGACCGATCAACTCGCCGAGGCTGCGCACGCCCAGCTTGGCCAGCCACTCGCGGGTCTCTTCAGCGACGAAGGTGAAGAAGTTGATCACCATGTCGACAGTGCCGATGTAGTGGTCCTTGCGCAGCTTGTCGTTCTGCGTGGCGACACCCGTGGCGCAGTTGTTCAGGTGGCAGATGCGCAGGTATTTGCAGCCCAGGGCGATCATCGGCGCAGTGCCGAAACCGAAGCTTTCGGCACCGAGGATCGCGGCCTTGATCACGTCCAGGCCGGTCTTCAGACCGCCGTCGGTCTGTACCCGCACCTTGCCGCGCAGGTCGTTGCCACGCAGGGTCTGGTGGGTTTCGGCCAGGCCCAGCTCCCACGGGGCACCGGCGTACTTGATCGAGGTCAGCGGCGAGGCGCCGGTGCCACCGTCGTAGCCGGAGATGGTGATCAGGTCGGCATAGGCCTTGGCCACGCCGGCAGCGATCGTGCCGACACCGGCTTCGGCCACCAGCTTGACCGACACCAGCGCCTGCGGGTTGACCTGCTTGAGGTCGTAGATCAGCTGCGCCAGGTCTTCGATCGAATAGATGTCGTGGTGCGGTGGCGGCGAGATCAGGGTCACGCCCGGCACCGCATAGCGCAGCTTGGCGATCAGGCCGTTGACCTTGCCGCCAGGCAGCTGGCCGCCCTCGCCGGGCTTGGCGCCCTGGGCAACCTTGATCTGCAGGACCTCGGCGTTGACCAGGTATTCCGGGGTCACACCAAAGCGGCCAGTGGCCACCTGCTTGATCTTCGAGCTCTTGAGGGTGCCATAGCGGGCCGGGTCTTCGCCGCCCTCACCGGAGTTGGAGCGCGCGCCCAGGCGGTTCATCGCCTCGGCCAGCGCTTCGTGGGCTTCCGGCGACAGCGCACCCAGGGAGATACCGGCAGAGTCGAAGCGCTTGAGGATCGCCTCCAGCGGCTCGATCTGGTCCAGCGCCAGCGCCTGATCGGCAACCTTGACCTTGAGCAGGTCTCGGATCATCGACACCGGACGCTGATCGACCAGCGTGGTGTATTCCTTGAACTTGGCGTAGTCGCCCTGCTGCACTGCAGCCTGCAGGGTGTTGACCACGTCCGGGTTGTACGCGTGGTATTCACCGCCGTGGACGAACTTGAGCAAGCCGCCCTGCTGGATCGGCTTGCGCGCGCTCCAGGCTTCGGCGGCGAGCAGCTTCTGGTCGCTCTCCAGGTCTTCGAAACGCGCACCCTTGATACGGCTGGACACGCCCTTGAAGCTCAGGCCGACCACTTCGTCCGACAGGCCGATGGCCTCGAAGAGTTGCGCGCCACGGTAGGAGGCGACGGTCGAGATGCCCATCTTCGACAGGATCTTCAACAGGCCCTTGGAGATGCCTTTGCGGTAGTACTTGAACACTTCATCCAGATCGCCCAGCACTTCGCCGGTGCGGATCAGGTCGGCCAACACCTCGTACGCCAGGTACGGATAGACAGCCGAGGCGCCGAAGCCCAGCAGCACGGCGAAGTGGTGCGGGTCACGGGCGGTGGCGGTTTCCACAAGGATGTTGCTGTCGCAGCGCAGGCCCTGCTCGGTCAGGCGGTGATGCACTGCACCAACGGCCAGCGAAGCGTGTACCGGCAGCTTGCCCGGCGCGATGAAACGGTCGCTCAGCACCAGCTGGGTCTTGCCGCTGCGCACCGCTTCTTCGGCCTGGTCGGCGATGTTGCGAATGGCCGCTTCAAGGCCGACATCCTGCTCGTAGTTGAGGTCGATCAGGTGACGGTCGAAGCCTTCGCGCTCCAGGCTCATCAGCGAGCGCCACTTGGCGGGCGAGATCACTGGCGAACTGAGGATCACTCGGGAGGCGTGCTCCGGGGACTCCTGGAAGATGTTGCGCTCGGCGCCCAGGCAGATTTCCAGGGACATCACGATCGCCTCGCGCAGCGGGTCGATCGGCGGGTTGGTCACCTGGGCAAACTGCTGGCGGAAGAAGTCGTACGGCGAGCGCACGCGCTGCGAAAGCACGGCCATCGGCGTGTCGTCGCCCATCGAACCGACTGCTTCCTGGCCCTGCTCGCCGAGCGGGCGCAGCACCTGGTCACGCTCCTCGAAGGTGACCTGGAACATCTTCATGTATTGCTTGAGCTGGTCGGCATCGTAGCTGGCCACGCCCTGGTCGTCGGTCAGCGTCGCCTGGATGCGGGTGGCGTGCTGACGCAGCCAGCGCTTGTAGGGGTGGCGCGACTTGAGACGGTTGTCGATGGCGTCGGTGTCGAGGATCTGACCGGTTTCGGTGTCCACGGCGAAGATCTGACCCGGGCCGACACGACCCTTGGCGATGACGTCCTCAGGCTTGTAGTTCCACACGCCGATTTCCGAGGCGAGGGTGATGTAGCCGTTCTTGGTGGTCACCCAGCGCGCCGGACGCAGGCCGTTGCGGTCGAGCAGGCACACGGCGTGGCGGCCTTCGGTCATGACGATGCCGGCCGGGCCGTCCCACGGCTCCATGTGCATGGAGTTGTATTCGTAGAAGGCGCGCAGGTCGGCGTCCATGGTCTCGACGTTCTGCCAGGCCGGTGGCACGAGCATGCGCACACCACGGAACAGGTCGATGCCGCCAGTGACCATCAGCTCGAGCATGTTGTCCATGCTGGAGGAGTCGGAGCCGACACGGTTGACCAGCGGACCGAGCTCTTCCAGATCGGGGATCAGGTCGTTGGCGAACTTGGTGCGACGGGCCATGGCCCAGTTGCGGTTGCCGGTGATGGTGTTGATCTCGCCGTTGTGGGCGAGGAAGCGGAATGGCTGTGCCAGCGGCCATTTCGGCAGGGTGTTGGTGGAGAAGCGCTGGTGGAAGACACAGATGGCGGTCTTCAGGCGCTCATCGCCCAGGTCCGGATAGAAGGCGGTGAGGTCCGCCGGCATCATCAGGCCTTTGTAGATGATGGTCTTGTGCGAGAAGCTGCAGATGTAGTGGTCGGCGTCGTGGGCGTTGGCCACGGACGAACGGCGACGGGCACTGAACAGCTTGATGGCGAATTCCTGGTCGGTCAGACCTTCACCGCCGATGAACACCTGCTCGATCTGCGGCAGACGTTCGAGGGCCAGGCGACCGAGCACGCTGGTGTCGATCGGCACTTTGCGCCAGCCGACCAGTTGCAGGCCGGCAGCGAGGATCTCGCGGTCCATGTTGGCGCGCGCAGCCTCGGCTTTCACAGGGTCCTGATTGAAGAACACCATGCCGACGGCGTACTGCTTGGGCAGTTCGACGGCAAAGTGCTCCTGGGCCACGGCACGCAGGAACTGATCGGGCTTCTGCATCAGCAGGCCACAACCGTCACCGGTCTTGCCATCTGCGTTGATCCCACCACGGTGGGTCATGCAGGTCAGGGCCTCGACGGCAGTTTGCAGAAGGTGGTGACTCGGCTCGCCCGTCATATGGGCGATCAGGCCAAAACCACAGTTATCCTTGAACTCTTCGGGATGGTACAGACCTGTTTTCATAGACACTTTCTCACCAGGTTCGCCTCTCAACCAAGGCAAATCTCTTTTTAGTACAACCACTTACCATCCACGCCGATCGAATGCCAGCTTTTTTGCGGTGGGTATAGGGAAACCATTGTTGCACAGCGACAGGGAGGCCCACAAATTTTCACGACGAATCGTTGAAAGTTTATGTCGCATTTTTGAATGTTTTTGCGTCATGCGCCGTGATAGCGGCTTGACTCGAGTCTGAAGCGTTTCAGCCGTGACTGCAACAGAAGGCTTGTGGCCGGCAGTCTGGGACAGAAAAGCCTGCCGCGCATCAGCACAGCAGGCTTTGTCGAGTCCGGGATTCGCTCAGCAACTGGGCGGCGGGGGTGGTGCCGCCCGGAAGGATCAGCGGGCCGTGGCCAGCTCTTGTTGAACGCTGCCGACGGTACGAGGCCAAGGTTTACCAGCCTGGACCTTCGCTGGCAAGTTCTTGATTGCCGCAGCTGCGGCATCGCGGCTGCCGAAGTTGCCGTAGGTCACCACGTACAGCGGCTTGCCCTGCAGGGTTTTCTTGAAGTAGCGATAGTCGCCACCCTGCTCCCTGACGAACGATTGAGCAGCGGATTCATTGCTGGTACCGAACACCTGAACCACATAGTTGCCCGGCTTCTGGCCGCTGTACCAGCCGCTGTTGCCTGCGCCTCCGACGGCGGGTTTCTCGGCAGCCTTGGCTGCGGGCTTGGCGCTGGCCACCTGGGTCGGAGCCGGCGCTGGCTTGGCAGCAGGCGCAACCGGTTTTGCCGGCTGGGTTGCGACAGGTTTCTGTGCAGGCGCAACCGGCTGGGCAGGCACGCTGGCTACTGGCTGGGCTGGAGCAGGTGCAGGGCCAGCAGCGACACCTTGGGGCGGCGCAGTCGTGGTGACGGTGGGAGGAACGGCAGCCGAAGGCGCTGAAGGCTGCAGTGCAGTATTACCGGCAGGGCCAGCCTCGTCACCATCGCCCATGCCTGCGGCCTGGGCCAGCGGCTCACGCATGACCGGCTGCGACTGCCCCACCAGCGGCAGCGGCATGGGCTGCGACGAACCGGAGAATTCGACGGTCGGGCCGCCATTGCCCGACTGCCCCAGTGGCAACTGGGCCTGGGCAGCAGGCGCGTCGGTCGGCGCCTTGTCGCCTTTCTTGGGCATCAGGACCGCGGCAGCGACAGCGACCACAACGACAGCGGACAGCGCGAGCACATGTTTCTTAGGCATTTTGAACCCCATGGATGGTCGCTTTTCCGTACTGCGGGTAGCGATCATGGCTTCGATCAAGGTATCGCGGGCAACCTGGTTGATGTTTCCTGGCCAGCCGTCGGAGTTTTCGTGGATATCGGCGATCTGTTCGGCGCTGAACACCTCAAGGCCCCGGCCAGCACCTTCCAGACGCTGCTCCAGATACTCCCGAGTCTCTTCTTCGCTGTAGGGGGCAAGCTCGATGATGTGGAAGCGTTCTTCCTCGACACTGAGTTCGTCCAACCCGGCAATCAGCGAAGGCTCACCGAACAGGAACACATGCGGGCGCCCTTCCGGAACGCCTGCCGCCAGCTCCAGCAACGCTTGGAGTGCCGACTCGTCGAGTTGTTCCGCATCGTCCACCAGCAGATAGACTTCCTGCCCGGTCAGAGCCAACTGGACGACCTGGGACAGGATCGCCTGCACTTCCGGTTGCGCGACGTTCAGCGCCTGGGCTACCTGGCCCAGCACGCTGGCAGCATCGCTTGCGCCGCGCGCAGAAACGACCACGCTCTGCACCGACTGCTTGTTGGTGCTGGCCACCAGGGCCTGGCGCAGCAGGGTCTTGCCGCTGCCCAACGGGCCGGTCACCACCAGCATCAGGTGGCTGTAACGCGCCAGGTGATGCAGTTGGCCCAGCACCGGCTTGCGCTGGGCAGGGAAGAACTTGAACCCGGGCACCCGAGGTGCGAACGGATCGTGACTCAACTGGTAGTGATCGAGGAACGCCTCATCGGCATGCAAACTGGTCATCGCGCTGTCACAACCTCAAAGCTGCGCCACGATCGCGCGGTAATCCGCTGCAAGCGTGGCCTGAAGAATCTCTTTCGGATAGTCGTCGGTGATCACGGCCTCGCCCATCTGGCGCAACAGCACCAGGCGCAGGCGTCCGTCGAGCACCTTCTTGTCGACCGCCATATGTTCCATGAAATGCGCCGGGGTCATTTCCTGTGGGGGCACCACCGGCAAGCCTGCATCCTGCAGCAGGCGAATTCCGCGATCACGCGCCGACTGGTCGATCCAGCCCAGGCGCATGGACATCTCCAGGGCCATGACGGTCCCGGCAGCGACGGCCTCGCCATGCAACCATACCCCGTAACCCATGTGGGTTTCGATGGCATGGCCGAAGGTATGGCCGAGGTTCAGGGTGGCACGCACACCGGACTCACGCTCGTCGGCGCCCACCACCGCCGCCTTCGCCGCACAGGAGCGGCGGATGGCTTCGGTCAGCGCCACGGAATCGAGCTTGCGCAGCGCCGCCATGTTGTCTTCCAGCCAGCCGAGGAATGGCTCGTCGCAGATCAGGCCGTACTTGATCACTTCAGCGAGACCTGCCGACAGCTCGCGGGGTGGCAGGGTACGCAGGCTGGTGGTGTCGATCAGCACCGCGTTGGGCTGATAGAAGGCACCGACCATGTTCTTGCCCAGCGGGTGGTTGATGCCGGTCTTGCCACCAACTGACGAATCCACCTGGGACAGCAGCGTGGTCGGCACCTGGATGAAGTCGACACCTCGCTGGTAACAGGCCGCGGCAAATCCAGCCATGTCGCCGATCACTCCGCCGCCCAGCGCGACCACAGTGGTGCGCCGATCATGGCGGGCCGTGAGCAGGGCATCGAAAATCAGCTGAAGAGTTTCCCAGTTCTTGTGGGCTTCGCCGTCAGGCAGCACCACTGGTAGCACCGACCAGGCGCCGAGCGTCTTGCTCAGCCGCTCGAGATACAGGGGCGCGACGGTTTCGTTGGAGACGATGGCGACCTGCCGTCCGGCAATGTGCGGCGCCAGCAGCTCGGGCTGGTCCAGCAGGCCCTCGCCAATGTAGATCGGATAGCTACGTTCGCCCAGATCGACCTTCAATGTCTGCATGTATCCCCACAATATGCTTTGGCGCGGCCTTGCCTGAGCGGCCAGCGCGGTAACGTTCAACCTCGCCCCGGCGTTGGTCGCCGAGGATAGTCCCGGCTCAGCGGGGCGGCAACTGCTGCAAACGCTCGAGAATATCGAGCACGACCATGCGCGGTGGCCGTTCGTCGGTTTCCACCACGAGGTCGGCGATCTCGCGATAGAGCGGGTCGCGGGTTTCCAGCAATGCACGAAGCGTGGCTTCCGGGTTGGCGGTCCGCAGCAGTGGGCGGTTGCGATCACGCGCAGTGCGGCCAACCTGCTGTTCCACCGAAGCATGCAGGTAGATGACACGCCCGCCCTTGTACAACGCCTGGCGATTGGCTTCGCGCATCACCGCGCCGCCACCGGTTGCGACAACCACGCCGTCGAGCTCGCAGAGCTCGGCAATCATCGCCTGCTCACGATCACGGAAGCCCGGCTCGCCTTCCTTGTCGAAGATCCACGGGATGTTGGCGCCGGTTCGCAGCTCGATTTCCTTGTCGGAATCCTTGAACAGCAGGCGCAGCTCTTTGGCCAAAAGGCGCCCGATGGTGCTCTTACCGGCGCCCATGGGCCCTACAAGTATCAAATTTCGCACAGAATCAACGACTCACAGCTATCGCCCGGTCACCCATGATACGCGGAGTCAGGAAGACCAGCAGCTCAGATTTTTTCTCTTGTAATGCATCGCGTCGAAACAGCCGTCCAACATACGGCAGATCGCCAAGAAATGGCACCTTGTCCACCACATTGTTATGCGACGTCGAGTACACGCCACCAATCACAATCGTCTCGCCATCGGCCACTCGCACCTTGGCGTTGACCTCGTTCTTGCGGATCGGCGGCACATCGTTGAGGGCATTGAGGTAGTCCGGCTCGTCCTTGGTCACCCGCACCGCCATGATGACCTTGCCATCCGGGGTGATCTGCGGCGTGACCTCCAGTGACAGCGATGCCTCGCGGAATGCCACGGAGGTTGCACCGCTCTTGCTCGACTGCTGGTACGGCACTTCGGTGCCCTTGAGGATCCGCGCGGTTTCCTTGTCGGCAGTGACCACCTTGGGCTGGGAGATGATCTCGCCATTGCCGCTTTTCTCCATGGCACTGAGCTCCAGGTCAAGCAGCACATCGCCACGCACCAGCCCCACTCCCACGCCAGAGGTCGCCCCCTGCGCGCCGAGATCGACAAACAGCTCACCGGCGGGCCGCCCTGGCATACCACCCAGCCCTGCTCCCCAGCGAATCCCGAGCACGTTCTCATAATCGACGTTGGCCTCGACGATCCGGGCCTCGATCATTACCTGGCGCACCGGCACATCCAGGTGCGCCACCAGTTGCCGCAACTCGGCCAGGCGCGCGGCAGACTGGGTGGCGATCAGGGTGTTGGTCCGCGAGTCCACGCTCAAGCTGCCGCGCCCTGCTGCGGGGCCGTCATCCGCCAGGCTCTCCAGCAACAGTTTCGCCAGGTCGGACGCATCGGCGTGATGGATCGGCAGCAACTCCCGACGCAGCGGCTGCAACTGCGCCTCGAGTGCCTGGTCGATGCGCGCCTCGCGCGACTGCTCGGCGAGCTCGGCAGCGGGCGCGACCAATAGCACGTTGCCCTCCTCGCGCCTGGCCAGCCCCCGGCTGCGCAACACCAGGTCCAGCGCCTGGTCCCAAGGCACCTCGTGCAGCCGCAGGGTGACATTGCCCCGCACCGTGTCACTGGCCACCAGGTTGATGCCGGCATAATCGGCTAGCACCTGCAGTACCGCACGGACCTCGACGTCCTGGAAGTTCAGCGAAAGCGGCTCACCTTTGTACAGGGGCTCCGCCATTGCCCGTAGCGCCAGCAGCATCGCCATGATGCCGATCAACAGTCTCTTCACGTTCGCTCCTTGCGCCTGTGCGCCTGCTTAACGTCAGGTAGCTCGAATGCTGTTGCCACTCGCCACCATTGAACAGCCGCTCGCTGATCTCGACCTGATCCTGGTCGACCTGTATCACTTCACCCTCTTCACGGCCCAGGCGGTCCCCCTTGGCAACCCGGTAAACACGCCCGGCCCAGCGCACCAGCGCCTGGGTTTGCCCTGCGCGGGACAGGCTGCCAACCATCTCCAACTGCTCCAGTGGCACCCCCGCCAACCCCTCCACATGCCGACGCGACGACCAGGGTGCAAACGGGTCCAGCTCCGGCGCCCGACCGATCGGACCCGCGGGCTCATCGGCCAGCGAAGCGGGCACCGGCAGCGTCTCGCCGGCATGAAATGCCTGCACTGACACTTGAAGCTGCAATAGCCCCGGCCGGTCTGCTGCAGGCTCCAGTTGCAAACGGGTCACCTGCAGCAGGCGCAACTGCCCCAACCACTCGCCCAGCCAGGGACGCAGGGCGGCATAGCGCCCACTCACCTGCATCTGCAAGGGCACCTGGCGGTAACCCTGCGCCTCGACGCCCTCTTCCACGTCGAGGCGCTCGAAAACCAGGCCGTAGGTGCGTCCCGAAACCGCCAACTGGTCGAGCAGATCGCTCATGCTCTCGCCACCCGACAATCGCCAGCGCGCATCCCGCAGCCGCTTCTCCTCGCTGGCCAGCGCCGCCTCGGCGTCATCCAGCGCCAGGACCTGTTGCTCCCGCGCCTGCAACAGCCGCCGCTGCTCGACTTCACTCGCCACGCCTTGACGGTAGGCTGCGCGCACCTCCTGCAGACGAAGCTGATAGCCGCAGGCCAGTACCAGCAACACACCAGCGGCCACGACCGCGCCCCTGTACATACGCGAGCGCCCGGCCATCTCGTGCCAGCCCAGCACCTCTGCAATGCGCATCCTCAGGAGGCCACCACCCGGGCAACGAGTAAAAATGCGTCGCCACCCGCGCGCGCGATGACGTGCTTGAGCTCAAGGTCCAGGAGTACCGGCGAGCGCTGCAGGTCGCGCATGAACTGGGCCAGCACAGCAGCAGAAACCGCCAGGCCATTGACCTGCAGACGATCGCCCTGCACGTCCAGGCGGGTCAGTTGCATCCCTTGCGGCATCGCCAGCTCGATCTCGATCAACAGCTGCGGCACGCCGTGCTGCGACGAGCGCAGCCCACCCAGCGCATCGACCTGACTACGCAGGCCCGCGTGCGCCTCGCGCAGTTGCTCGAGACGTGCCACTTGCCCATCCAGCCACTGCAACTGCTGCTGACGCTGCACACCGGCAGCGGCTTGCTGCTTCAGGCGCAGATGGGCGAACCGATCGACCAGCATGACCACGACAAAAGCTGCGAACAGACTGCCCAGAAACACCAGCTGGAAGTTGCGCAGCGCCACCAGACGCTGGCGCTCACGCCAGGGCAGGAGATTCAGGCGCAGGTTCATTGCGCACCTCCCAGGGCGAGGCTGAGGGGCAGGACCAGGGCACTGCAGTGGTCTGGCAGCGAACCCGCGTGGACACCCTGCGGGCAAACCTGCTCACAGGGGAACCCGAAATGCCGCGCCAGCGACCGCACGCAAGCATCCGTCGCCGCCCCGCCGCCGACCATCAACCCGGCAGTCAGCTCGAAGGGGCGATCCCCCTCCAGCAAGCTCTCGACGCGCGTCAGAAATTCTGTCGTCCCTACGCCAGGCTCGATCCTCTGCGCCTTGCGCCAAGGCATGGGGCCATCGGGCCAGCCATGCAGGGTCAGGCTGTCGGCCTCGACCTGCAGCAGTGGCCGACAGTACTCGACGGCCTGCAAACGACGCAGCGCCAGGCCGTCCAGCTCGACGACAACCACCTCCAGGCCTGCCGCCTCGAATGGCTGCAACAGAGGCTCCAGGAAGCTCTGGCGAGCGGCCCCGACCAGTACATCGAGCATGTCCGGTGCCTGCTGCGAAGTACCAAGCACCTGAAAGTCCAGGGCCAGATCGTCAATCGGGAACGGGAAAAGCCGCTCGGCATCAGCCAGCAGACGCGCCTCTCGTTCGGACTCCGCCAGCGCGGCGGGCAACTGGCCCACCTTGCAGATCACCTGCGAGCCGGGCACGGCCAGCGCAACCCGTCTAGACCGGCTACCACAACGATGCCACGCCTGACGCAGGGCCATCGCCTGCACTTCAGTATCGACACCGCCCCGCTGGATCGGCTCGACCGCCCAGGCAGTCAGCTCATGGCGCCCTCGTCGCCGCTGTAATTCAACAATCCTCACCGAATCGGAGGCAATTTCCACCCCCAATACTGAACCGGCATCCCTGCCAAAGCGTCCAAGCATCGCTGCTCCTTTTCATGACCGTGGCAAACCCTTGCCATCCGGGGCGATTGCGCCCCTTGCCCCGACCGACCGATGACCCGGCGGGGCGAAAATGCTTATAATGCCCAGCGTTTTTCCCCGGCCGCCGGGCCTGCGTGCACTCCACTTCTCAACCTGGACACCCAAAAGCCTTGATACGCCTGCTGAAGTTCTTCTGGTGGTCTTTCGTCGCCGTCATCTGCGCGCTCGTGCTCGGTCTGAGTGGTGCGTTTCTGTATCTTAGTCCCAGCCTGCCTTCGGTCGACTCGCTCAGAAGCATCCAGTTGCAGATCCCCCTGAGGGTGTACAGCAGCGACGGCAAACTGATTGCCGAGTTTGGCGAAATGCGCCGCTCGCCGATTCGTTTTGCGGAAATTCCCCCACAGTTCATCCAGGCGCTTCTGTCAGCCGAAGACGACAATTTCCTCAATCACTACGGGGTCGATCCGAGCAGCCTGATGCGCGCCGCGACCCAGTTGGTGAAATCCGGTCATATCCAGACCGGCGGCAGCACCATCACCATGCAGGTGGCGAAGAACTTCTTCCTCACAAGCGAGCGCAGCTTCTCGCGCAAGACCAACGAGATCCTCCTGGCGCTGCAGATCGAACGCGAGCTGACCAAGGACGAAATCCTCGAGCTGTACGTCAACAAGATCTACCTGGGCAACCGCGCCTACGGTATCGACGCCGCCGCGCAGGTGTACTACGGCAAGTCGATCCGCGATGTCAGCCTGGCGCAGATGGCGATGATCGCCGGCCTGCCGAAAGCCCCTTCGCGCTTCAACCCGCTGGCCAACCCGGTGCGCGCCAAGGAGCGCCGCGACTGGATCCTCGGCCGCATGTACAAACTCGGCAAGATCGATGAGGCCAGCTACCAGGCCGCCCTCGCCGAGCCGCTGAACGCCAGCTATCACGTACCGACACCTGAGGTGAATGCGCCGTTCGTCGCCGAAATGGCCCGCGCCGAAATGGTCGGCCGCTACGGCAGCGATGCCTATACCGAAGGTTTCCGGGTCACCACGACCGTGCCCAGCGACACGCAGGAAATCGCCAACAAGGCAGTCCTCAACGGCCTCTCCCAATACGACGAGCGCCACGGCTACCGTGGTCCCGAAGCGCGCTTCCCAGGCAAGACCCGCGCCGCCTGGCAGCAGGAACTGGGCAAGCAACGCACCCTCGGCGGCCTGGAACCGGCCATCGTCACCCAGGTGGACAAGACCGGCCTGAAAGTCATGACCCGCGGTGGCCAGGACGAAGACGTGGCCTGGGACACGATGAAGTGGGCCCGTCCGTTCATCAACAGCAATGCCCAGGGTCGCACGCCTCAGTCGCCGGCCGACGTCGCGCAGATCGGCGACCTGGTGCGCCTGCAACGCCTGGACGACGGCAAGCTCAAGTTCAGCCAGGTGCCGGGCGCCCAGAGCGCACTGGTCACGCTTGACCCGAACAACGGTGCAATCCGCGCCCTGGTCGGTGGATTCTCGTTCGAGCAGAGCAACTACAACCGCGCCATGCAGGCCAAGCGCCAGCCAGGCTCCAGCTTCAAGCCCTTCGTCTATAGCGCTGCGCTGGACAACGGCTACACCGCCGCCAGCCTGGTCAACGACGCACCGATCGTGTTCGTCGACGAATACCTCGACAAGGTCTGGCGTCCGAAGAACGACACCAACACCTTCCTCGGCCCGATTCGCATGCGCGAGGCGCTGTACAAGTCGCGCAACCTGGTCTCGATCCGCCTGCTCCAGGCGATGGGGGTCGACCGCACCATCGACTACATTGCCAAGTTCGGCTTCAACAAGCAGGACCTGCCGCGCAACCTGTCGCTGGCATTGGGTACCGCAACGCTCACCCCGATGGAGATCGCCACCGGCTGGAGCACCTTTGCCAACGGCGGCTACAAGATCAACCCATACCTGATCGAGCGCGTCGAAAGCCGCAACGGCGAAACCCTGTTCACCGCCAACCCGGCACGCGTCCCCCAGGGCAACCAGGACCAGGCCGGCATCGCCGCGCCCGAAGAGCCGATCACCACGCTCCCACAACCGGGCACCGCGCCTTCGGCACTGGGCCAGATCGCCCCGCCACCGCAAACGCCGGCCATCGCCGAGCGTATCGTCGATGGCCGTACCACCTACATCCTGACCAGCATGCTGCAGGATGTGATCAAGCGTGGTACGGGCCGTCGCGCCCTGGCCCTGGGCCGCAGCGACATCGCGGGCAAGACCGGTACGACCAACGAATCCAAGGACGCCTGGTTCTCCGGCTACAACGCCGACTACGTGACCACGGTCTGGGTCGGTTTCGACCAGCCTGAAACACTTGGTCGCCGAGAATATGGCGGCACCGTTGCACTGCCGATCTGGATGGACTTCATGGGCCCGGCACTCAAGGGCAAGCCTGAACACGCACCGGCAGAGCCTGAGGGCATCCTCAGCCTACGCGTGGATCCGGTCAGCGGTCGCGCGGCGACGCCAAGCACGCCGAACGCCTACTTCGAGCTGTTCAAGGCCGAGGATTCCCCACCGTCGGTGGATGAGCTGGGCAACGGTGCAGCACCGGGCAGCCCGCTGCCGGCCGATGAAGCGGCGCCGATGGATCTGTTCTGAATGGTGATTTGAACCTGTAGCAGCGGCCTTGTGCCGCTTCTACAGGTGGAGCGGCCATCTGTAGAACAGCGGCCAATAAAAAGCCCCGACTCTCGCGAGCCGGGGCTTTTTCATGTCGCTACAACGGTATCAGCCGTTGAACACGTCATCCACGCTCTTGAGCGGGTAGTGCTTCGGATACGGCAGGGTCGCCACACCGGATTCGATGGCGGCCTTGGCCACGGCATCGGAAACGACGGTGATCAGGCGAGCGTCCAGTGGCTTCGGAATGATGTACTCACGACCGAATTCCAGACCTTCGACGCCGTAGGCCTCGCAGACTTCCTTCGGAACCGGCAGTTTGGCCAGGTCTTTCAGGGCGACGGCGGCGGCGATCTTCATTTCTTCGTTGATGCGCTTGGCGCGAACGTCCAGGGCACCACGGAAGATGAAGGGGAAGCCCAGTACGTTGTTGACCTGGTTCGGGTAGTCGGAACGACCGGTGGCCATGATCACGTCGCTGCGAGTGGCGTGAGCCAGCTCTGGAGCGATTTCCGGATCCGGGTTCGAGCAGGCGAACACGATCGGGTTGGCAGCCATCGACTTCAGGCCTTCCGGGCTCAGCAGGTTCGGGCCGGACAGGCCAACGAACACGTCAGCACCTTCCAGCGCGTCAGCCAGGGTGCGCTTGTCGGTGGCGTGGGCGAACTGCGCCTTGTACTGGTTCAGGTCGTCGCGGCCAGCGTGGATCACGCCGCTACGGTCGATCATGTAGATGTTCTCGACCTTGGCACCCATGCTGACCAGCAGCTTCATGCAGGAGATGGCGGCAGCGCCGGCACCCAGGCAGACGATCTTGGCGTCTTCGAGCTTCTTGCCTGCGATTTCCAGGGCGTTGATCATGCCGGCCGCCGTCACGATGGCGGTGCCGTGCTGGTCATCGTGGAAGACCGGGATGTCGCACTGTTCGATCAGGGTGCGCTCGATCTCGAAGCACTCAGGTGCCTTGATGTCTTCGAGGTTGATGCCACCGAAGGTGATGGAGATGCGGCGAACGGTGTCGATGAAAGCCTGTGGGCTTTCCGACTCGACTTCGATGTCGAACACGTCGATACCGGCGAAACGCTTGAACAGAACACCCTTGCCTTCCATGACTGGCTTGGAGGCCAGCGGGCCGAGGTCACCCAGGCCGAGGATGGCAGTACCGTCGGAGATCACAGCGACCAGGTTGCCCTTGCCGGTGTATTTGTAGGCCAGCTCCGGATCACGGCCAATTTCGCGTACCGGCTCGGCGACGCCTGGGCTGTAGGCCAGGGCAAGGTCACGGGCGGTGGCGGTTGGCTTGGAGAGTTCGACGCTCAGTTTCCCCGGGCGAGGTTGAGCGTGATATTCGAGAGCGGCGGTTTTCAAGTCTGACATGGTGGGCATTCCGCTTGTTTACTGTTCTGACGGACCGCCGAGGATACGCAAAGAGCCGGGAAGCGACAAGACTGCCCGGTCACATGTGTCAAGGCCCTTGGCCTACGACTTTACGCTACAACCCGCGGGGCTTACGACCTTGAGTGTGTACAATCCAGGGCCATAATGTCTACAACTATTTTTTCCCCGAAATCCGCTCCAACATGCTCGGATCGGTCAGTGGCAACAGCCAGCGTCGCTGGCCAGGCTTGAGCCCGCCCTTGCGGGAACGGTCCAGCACCCAGCCGCGCGCCTCGACCTGATGCCCCTTGAGATTATCGAAGAAACTGTCGGGGAAGGCGCGTTGCAGACGAGCGGGGACCTGCACCACCACAGCCTCGTCAAGCTCCAGCCAGACGCCGCCTCGATTGCGATCGATCGCGCTGACCCTGCCGCCGATCACGGCGAATCCGGATTGCCTCAGGCGCCCTGCAGCGATGACCGGCGACTGCCGCCAGAGCCCGAGGCCACCCGCGCGCGCGACCTGCTCGGCCTGTTGTTGGCAACCGACCAGACGGACGTTGGGTGCCACCGCAACGCGATAGGCCAAGCCTTCACTGAGCAGCTGCGCTTCAAGATTGTCGCCATTACGGCCATAGATGTGCGCCAAGGTGCGCCCGTACTTGTCCCTGGGCTCCACACCCGGCACCAGCCCCACCTGGCCATCACTGGCCTGCACCAATGCCTCCAGCCGCCGCCTGGCCGCCTCGGCATAGGGTTCGCTGGTGCGCCCCTTGCGCCCGATCTCCGGTGCATTGATGCCAATCAGCCGTACGCTGCGGCCATCCCCCAGACGCACGGTATCGCCATCGACGACCTGACGCACCGTCACCGACTGCACCGCCTCGGGTACCGGGCAGAAGGCCTGCGCGGGAACATGCCAGATTGCGCCCACAAAAAAGGCGCCCACGAGGGGCGCCTTCTTTTGCAGCAATGCGAAACCCGAAGGGCTCGCCGTGCGCATGATTACTTCTTGGTACCGAACATACCGAAGCGATCGGCGAACTTCTGTACGCGACCACCGGTGTCCAGGACCTTCTGCTTACCGGTGTAGAACGGGTGGCAGAGGTTGCAAACGTCGATCGCCAGGGTGTCGCCCAGGGTCGAACGGGTTTCGAATTTGTTGCCGCAGCTGCAGGTGACAGCAACTGCTTCGTAGTTCGGATGAATATCGGCTTTCATGGTCACTTCCTCGAGCTGCGTGCCGCCACCCAACACCAATTGTTGAATACCGCACGTAATTAGGCGGCGAATAATACCAGACCTTCAGGCCAGCGCAAGTTGTCGCTTGCACCGACCGTCGTCTGCTAGGCTCGTGCGATTCCCGACCAGCTACGAAGACTTGCCGCGTGTCCGACGTCATCCTGCGCCTTGCCCTGCCCTCGCCCCTGCGTCGCCTGTTCGACTACCGGGCCCCGGCCGCCATGGCACGCCAGCAACTGACACCAGGCATGCGCATCCGCGTACCGTTCGGCCGGCGCGAGATGATCGGTGTACTGGTGGAGGTCTGCGAGCAGAGCGAAGTACCTGCCGACAAGCTCAAGCCGGCGAGCCAGTTGCTCGACCCGGTCTCGCCGCTGCCTCCGGCGCTGTTCAAGCTGTGCCTGTGGACCGCCCACTACTACCAGCACAGCCTGGGCGACACCCTGAGCTGGGCGCTGCCGGTGCTGCTGCGTCAGGGCGAGGCGGCTGAAGTTCGCCAGGAGCGCTTCTGGCATGCCACTCCCGGCGCGCGTCTGGACGACCCACGCATCGCCCGCGCGCCGCGCCAGAAAGAGGCCTTGCAGGCCCTCGCCCAGCACCCTCATGGCGTGGCCCACAGCGTGCTGGCCAAACTCGGCCTGAACAAGGATAGCCTCGACCTGCTGCTGGCCAAGGAACTGGTGCAGGTCGAGGTGCGTCGGCATCTGCCGGCACCACGCCATGACCGCTGGCTGGCCCAGCCGGAACTGCCGCTCAACGACGAGCAGAGCGCCGCCTTCCAGGCCGTACGTGCAGGCTTCGGCAGCTTCCATGCCTTCCTGCTGGCCGGTGTCACCGGCAGCGGCAAGACCGAGGTCTACCTGCAGCTGATTCGCGAAACCCTGGAAGCCGGAAAGCAGGCGCTGATCCTGATTCCCGAAATCAACCTCGGCCCGCAGACCCTGGCGCGCTTCGAGCAGCGCTTCAATGCCCGCATCGCCCTGCTGCACTCGGCGGTCAACGACCGCGAGCGCCTGGACGCCTGGCTGGCGGCCCGCGATGGCGAGGCCGACATCATCATCGGCACACGCTCGGCACTGTTCACGCCCATGAAGAACCCGGGCCTGATCATCATCGACGAAGAGCACGACGGCTCCTACAAACAACAGGAAGGGCTGCGCTATCACGCCCGCGACCTGGCCGTGGTTCGCGCACACCAGGAGAACATCCCGATCCTGCTGGGGTCGGCGACACCTTCGCTGGAAAGCCTGCACAACGCCCACAGCGGGCGCTACGGCCTGCTGCGCATGAACCAGCGGGCCGGCGGCGCCCGCCCGCCACGCTTCATGCGCCTGGACGTGCGCAGCCTGCCGCTGGACAGCGGCATCAGTGGCCCGCTGCAGCAGGCCATCGGCCAGACCCTGGCAGCCGGCCAGCAAGTGCTGGTGTTCCTCAACCGCCGAGGCTTCGCCCCAACCCTGCTGTGCCATGACTGTGGCTGGCTGTCGGAATGCCCGCGCTGCGATGCACGCATGACCGTGCATCAGCGCTCCGGCGTACTGCGCTGCCACCACTGTGGTTATGACGAACGCCTGCCCCTGCAATGCCCGCAATGCGCCCACGTCGACCTGCGCCCAGTCGGTGCCGGCACCGAGCGCGCCGAAGAGCGCCTGAAAACCCTGTTCCCCGATTACCCCGTCCTGCGCGTGGACCGCGACAGCACGTCGCGCAAGGACGCCATGCATCATTTGTTCACCACCATCCAGCGCGGCCAGCCGAGCATTCTGGTCGGCACACAGATGCTCGCGAAGGGGCATCACTTTCCGCGGGTAACCCTCGTGGCCATCCTCGATGCCGATGGCGGACTGTTCTCGGGTGATTTCCGCGCCAGCGAGCGCATGGCGCAACTGATCGTTCAGGTCGCCGGCCGTGCCGGGCGGGCCGAGGAGCCTGGCAAGGTGATCGTGCAGACCCACCTGGCCGAGCATCCACTGCTGGTGCAACTGACCGAGCAGGGCTATTTCGCCTTCGCCGAGCAGGCCCTGAGCGAGCGTCGCGCCGCTGGCCTGCCGCCCTTCTCGCACCTGGCCCTGCTGCGCGCCGAAGCGCACAAGCCCGGGCAGGCGGAAGCCTTTCTCGACGAGGCCTGCGCCGCCGCAGAGGCCGTGCTGGCCGAGCAGGGCTTGACCGGCATCGAGTTGCTTGGCCCGGTACCAGCCCCCATGGAGCGCCGCGCCGGGCGCTTCCGCGCGCAGTTGTTGATCCAGGCCAATGCCCGGGCGCCGCTGCATCGACTGATCAGCAGCTGGTTGCTAGTGTTGGAACAGATGCCGTCGGGGCGGCAGGTGCGCTGGTCGCTGGATGTGGACCCGGTCGATCTCTACTGAAGCCATGAAAGCCAGCGCAATCCTGCGCGAGCCGTAAAGGTTGGCAATCAAGCCCCGGCCACGGATAATGTTCCGTTTTTCCACCTGCGCATCGAAGCGCTGCACCGCGCTTGCGGTCGAAAAGAGAACCCGATGAAAGACACCATTCGCCAGCTGATCCAGCAAGCCCTCACCCAACTCGTCAACGAAGGTGTGTTGCCTGAAGGCCTGACGCCAGCGATCCAGGTGGAAAACGCCCGCGACAAGACCCACGGCGACTTCGCCAGCAACATCGCCATGATGCTGGCCAAACCGGCTGGCATGAAGCCGCGCGAGCTGGCCGACAAGCTGATCGCCGCCCTGCCTGCCAGCGCCGACATCAGCAAGGTCGAGATCGCCGGCCCCGGCTTCCTCAACTTCTTCCAGAATACCGACGCCCTGGCCAACCGCCTGAACGCGGCACTTGCAGACGCCCACCTGGGCGTGCGCAAGGCCGGCGCAGCGGAAAAAGTGGTCATCGACATGTCGGCGCCAAACCTGGCCAAGGAGATGCACGTCGGCCACCTGCGCTCGACCATCATCGGCGACAGCGTTGCGCGTGTACTGGAGTTCCTCGGCGACGAAGTGATCCGCCAGAACCACGTGGGCGACTGGGGCACCCAGTTCGGCATGCTGCTGGCCTACCTGGAAGAAAACCCCATCACCAGCGACGAGCTGTCGGACCTGGAAAACTTCTACCGCGCGGCGAAGAAGCGCTTCGACGAATCCGAAGACTTCGCCAACCGCGCCCGTGGGCTGGTGGTCAAGCTGCAGGCCGGCGACCCCGAGTGCATGGCGCTGTGGACGCGCTTCAAGGATATCTCGCTGTCGCACTGCCAGAAGACCTACGAACTGCTCAACGTCAAGCTGACCATGGCCGACGTGATGGGTGAAAGCGCCTATAACGCCGACCTCGCCAACGTGGTGGCCGACCTCAAGGCCAAGGGCCTGCTGGTCGAAAGCCAGGGCGCGCAGTGCGTATTCCTGGAAGAGTTCAAGAACACCGAAGGCGAGCCGCTGCCGGTGATCGTGCAGAAGGCCGACGGCGGCTATCTCTACGCCACCACCGACCTGGCCGCGGTGCGCTACCGCAGCAATGTGCTCAAGGCCGATCGCGCCCTGTATTTCGTCGACCAACGCCAGGCGCTGCACTTCAACCAGGTGTTCGAAGTAGCTCGCCGCGCAGGCTTCGTCGGGCACCCGATGAAAATGGAGCACATGGGCTTCGGCACCATGAACGGCGCCGATGGTCGCCCGTTCAAGACCCGCGACGGCGGCACCGTGAAGCTGATCGACCTGCTGAGCGAAGCCAAGGAACGCGCCTACGCGCTGGTCAAGGAAAAGAACCCGAGCCTGGCGGAAGACGAATTGCGTCATATCGGTGAAGTGGTCGGGATCGGCGCGGTGAAGTACGCCGACCTCTCCAAGCACCGGACCAGCGACTACAGCTTCAACTTCGAACTGATGCTCAACTTCGAAGGCAACACCGCGCCGTACCTGCTCTACGCCTACACCCGCGTGGCCGGTGTGTTCCGCAAGCTGGGCAAGGGTTTCGACGAAGTCGAGGGCGACATCGTGCTGCAGGCTGCCCACGAGCAGGACCTGGCCGCTCGCCTGGCGCAGTTCGGCGAAACGCTGAACAACGTCGCCGAAAAAGGCACCCCACACGTGCTGTGCAGCTACCTCTACGACCTGGCCGGCCTGTTCTCCAGCTTCTACGAGAACTGCCCGATCCTCGCCGCCGAAACCGCCGAACAGCAGCAGAGCCGCCTGCGCCTCGCCGCGCTGACCGGCCGCACCCTCAAGCAGGGCCTGGAACTGCTCGGCCTGGAAACCCTGGAGCGCATGTAAGTTGGCTGCCAAGAAAAAACCCGCGCCCAAGCGCGGCGCCAGCCGTCACCAGCCACCCGCCAAACAGCCGATCCCGGGCTGGGTGTGGCTGGCGGTCGGCCTGACCGTAGGCGCATTCATCGTCTTCCTGATGAAGCTCGAGCCCGGCGGCGACGACATCAAGCGTGCCAAGCCTGAACAGCAGAAGCCCGCCAAGGTCGCCGAGGCGACCAAAGGCACCGCGCCGACCACGCCGCAGCCGATCAAGCCCAAGTACGACTTCTACACGCTGCTGCCGGAGTCGGAAGTGATCGTGCCGCCCGAGGCGGTACCGGAAAAAACGCCGCCCGTGCCTGCCCAGCCGGTACAGCCCGCCACGCCGGTCACGCCAGCGGAAGCGGCAAAGATCGACACCGCCCGCGCCCAGGCGGCGCTGCTGGGCCAGACACCACCACCCGCACCACCGGTGATCAAACCCGCGGCCACGACACAGTTCTTCCTCCAGGCCGGCTCATTCCGCAAGGAGGCTGACGCCGACAAGGTGCGCGCGCAGATCATCCTGCTCGGCCAGGTGGTCAAGGTGGAATCGGGAACCGTGAAGGACGAGACCTGGTACCGCGTGCTGGTCGGCCCGTTCAGCAACCGCGAGCAGTTGACCGTGGCGCAGAAGCAGCTGGCCGGGGCAGGCTTCAACAACCTGCTGTTGCAGCAGCGACAGACCCGCCAATAACGAAAAAGGCCTTGCCGCACTGCGACAAGGCCTTTTTTCCAACGGCGTCAGCGCCGCCCGCTGTTGACCTCGGACACCTGGGTGTTGAGGGTCCAGAAGTCATACAGCACGCCAATCAGGAACAGACCGCCGGTAAACAGGTAGACCAGTGCGCTGATCCACTTGCCCTGGTAGAGCCGGTGAATGCCGAAGATACCCAGGAACGTCAGCAGCAGCCACGCCACGCTGTAGTTCACCCGCCCTGGCTGGAACCGCAGGTCAGCCTCGCGGTCCATGGACGGGATCAGGAACAGGTCGATCAGCCAGCCTATACCCAGCAAGCCCAAAGTGAAGAACCAGATGGTCCCGGTGATCGGCTTGCCGTAGTAGAAACGGTGCGAGCCGGTGAAGCCGAAGATCCACAACAGGTACCCGATGACCTTGCTGTGCGTGTCATGAAGCGGCGCACCCTGTTGATACGTATTCATTCAAAACCCTCGTGGGATAGCCGAAAATTTTCTAACGAAAAATGTGACTTTTTCGTTTTGCCCCGACGTATGGTACCCAGCCACACGACCAACGGATAAGGATTTGATCAAAAAGCTGTTATAAAGTTGCGCGCCGACACCTATAAACATCCATAAAGAGCTTCAACTATGCCGCCTTTCTTCAAGACATGGCTGACCCTCTGCCTATTGTTACCCCTGGCCGCCCACGCCACCAACCGTGAGCAACGACTTCCCAACGGATTCACCGGCTACACCACCAACGCCGATGCCTCCGTGAAACGCGCTCCAGCCAAGCAGGTCAGCCTGCGCGCGCGCCCGGCCAATGCCGCCAAGAACCACGCGCTCCAGGTCGCGGCGATGTCGCCCAAGCAGAGCAGCGAAGTACTCAGCCGCGCGGTCAATGTGCTCGGCACCCCCTACCGTTGGGGCGGCAGCACGCCCGGCAAGGGCTTCGACTGCAGCGGCCTGGTCAAGTATGCGTTCAACGATGTCGCCGATGTCGACCTGCCGCGCACGTCCAATGCCATGGCCCAAGGGCATGGCGTCAAGGTGGCGCGGGACGACCTCAAGCCGGGCGACCTGATCTTCTTCAACATCAAGAGCCGTCGGGTCAATCACGTTGCCATCTACCTGGGCAACGACCGCTTCATCCACGCGCCGCGTACTGGCAAGCGGGTGAGCATCGACAGCCTCGAGAAGCCTTACTGGCAGAAGCATTACGTGGTTGCCAAGCGGGTGCTGCCCAAGGAGCAACAGGCGCTGCGCCTGGCCAAGCGCTGATCTGGATACTCAGGGGCTCACTGGACTCTTCGCGGGCAAGCCCGCTCCCACGAACAGCGGTGAGGTATCTGTAGGGCTTGCTTCACCCTGCCCCCTGAATCACCCCTCGCGCCACCAGCGCCTGCATCGCCCCTTCCATCGTCACCATCCCCTGCGCCGCACCGGTCTGCATCACCGACTGCAACTGCGCCACGCGCCCCTCGCGAATCAGGTTGCGCACCGCTGGCGTCGCCACCAATACCTCCCGCGCCGCCACGCGACCGCCGCCCACCCGCCGCACCAGCACCTGCGCCACCACCAGACGCAACGACTCGGCCAGCATGGCGCGCACCAGTGGCTTCTCTTCGGCGGCGAACACATCCACCAGACGATCGACACTGCTCGCGGCTGTTCGCGTATGCACCGTGGCCAGCACCAAATGCCCGGTCTGCGCCGCTCGCAGCGCCAGACGGATGGTTTCCAGGTCACGCAATTCACCGATCATGATCACATCCGGATCCTGGCGCAGGGCACTGCGCAATCCCTGGGCAAAGTCACGGCTATGGCGACCGATCTCACGCTGATTGATCAGGCAACGCTCGGCGCGGTGTACGAATTCCACCGGATCCTCCAATGTGAGGATATGGTTTGAGCGCTCACGATCAAGCTGCGCGATCAACGCAGCCAGGGTACTGGACTTGCCACTGCCGGTCGGACCACCTACCAGCACCAGGCCATCACGGCTCTCGGCAATGGCTCGAAACACTTCCGTGAGGTCGAGTTCTTCGACCGTCGGCACCTGTGCAGGTATCAGCCGCAAGCTCGCGGCCAGCCCCCGATACTGTCTGTACAGGTTCAGACGAAAACGCCCAAGCCCAGGCAAATCAAGGGCCAGGTCGATTTCGTCACCCGCCAGCCATTGGTGCAGATGAGGCGCATCGAGCCAAGCCGCCATGCCTTGCTCGATCATTTCACTTTGCAGCACGGGCAACGCCAGGCGCTGCAATTCGCCGTCCAGACGCCACAGCGGCGCCTCGCCCGCAGCCAGGTGCAGGTCCGAAGCCCCCGCCGCCACGGCCCGGGCCAGCAGGTCGGTCACATCCATGAGACTCCCCAAAGGCCATCAAGCAGGTAGAATGCCGCACACCACTGAGCTGCCGGCATCGATCCATGTCCACCCTAGCAGACAACCTTCGCGCTATCAGCGAACGCATCGACAACGCGGCCCGAGCCGCCGGACGCGACACCGCCAGCGTGCACCTGCTGGCCGTGAGCAAGACCAAGCCCGCCAGCGCCATTCGCGAAATCCACGCCGCTGGCGTACGCGACGTCGGCGAGAACTACCTGCAGGAAGCCCTGGCCAAGCAGGATGAATTGCGCGACCTGCCCTTGATCTGGCACTTCATCGGCCCCATCCAGTCGAACAAGACCAAGGCCATTGCCGAACACTTCGACTGGGTACACAGCGTGGATCGCCTGAAAATCGCCCAACGCCTGAGCGAGCAGCGCCCCAGCGGCCTGCCGGCGCTGAACGTCTGCCTGCAGGTGAACGTCAGCGGCGAAGACAGCAAATCCGGCTGCACCCCGGTCGACCTGCCGGCACTGGCCCAGGCCGTGGCCAAGCTGCCCAACCTGCGCCTGCGCGGGCTGATGGCGATTCCCGAGCCCAGCGACGACCGCGCCACCCAGGAGGCCGCCTTCGCCTGCCTGCGCCAGTTGCAGGAAAGCCTCGGCCTTGGCCTGGACACGCTGTCCATGGGCATGAGCCACGACCTGGAGGCGGCCATCGCCCAGGGTGCGACCTGGGTCCGTATCGGCACCGCCCTGTTCGGCGCCCGCGACTACGGGCAGCCCTGATTCCATGCTTTACTCACTCTCTCCTTCAAGGACCTGACATGAGCAAGACTCGTATTGCCTTCATCGGCGCCGGCAACATGGCCGCCAGCCTGATCGGCGGCCTGCGCGCCCAGGGCCTGGACGCCGCGCAGATCCGCGCCAGCGACCCGGGTGCCGAGACCCGCGCCCGGATCAATGCCGAGCACGGCATCGAAACCTTCGAAAACAACGCCCAGGCCATCGATGGCGCGGATGTGATCGTGCTGGCGGTCAAGCCACAGGTCATGAAGGCCGTGTGCGAAACCCTGAAGCCAAGCCTCAAGGCCGGCCAACTGGTGGTGTCCATCGCCGCCGGCATCACCTGCCAGAGCCTGCAGAGCTGGCTGGGCGAGATCCCGGTGGTGCGCTGCATGCCCAACACGCCATCGCTGCTGCGCCAGGGCGCCAGCGGCTTGTACGCCACTGCACAGGTCTCCGGCGAACAACGCCAGCAGGCAGAGCAACTGCTGACTGCGGTCGGCACCGCCCTGTGGCTGGACCAGGAACAGCAACTGGACGCCGTGACCGCGGTCTCCGGCAGCGGCCCCGCGTATTTCTTCCTGCTGATCGAGGCCATGACCGCTGCGGGCGAAAAGCTCGGCCTGCCGCGTGAAACCGCCTCGCAACTGACCCTGCAGACCGCCCTGGGCGCCGCGCACATGGCGGTTTCCAGCGATGTCGATGCCGCCGAACTGCGCCGTCGCGTCACCTCTCCAGCCGGGACCACCGAAGCGGCGATCAAGTCGTTCCAGGCCAACGGTTTCGAGGCCATCGTCGAGCAGGCGCTGCAGGCTGCGGCCACGCGCTCCGCCGAGCTGGCCGAACAATTGGGCAAATAAGGAGCTGTCGATGAATGCATTGTCCGGCGCCGCGATCTTCGTGGTGCAAACCCTGGTCAGCCTGTACCTGGTGATCGTCCTGCTGCGCTTCGTGCTGCAACTGGTCAAGGCCGACTTCTACAACCCGCTGAGCCAGTTCGCCGTGCGCGCCACCCAGCCGCTGCTCAAGCCGATCCGCCGGGTCATTCCCAGCATCGCTGGCCTGGACACCTCTTCGCTGCTGCTGGCGATCGTGATCCAGGCACTGCTGATGGCCTTCGTGCTGATGGTCACCTACGGCACCTTCGGCGACATCCTGCACCTGCTGATGTGGGCGATTCTCGGCATCACCTCGCTGTTCCTGAAGATTTTCTGGGTCGCGATGATCGTCATGGTGATCGTCTCCTGGGTCGCGCCGAACAGCCACAATCCCGCCGCCGAACTGGCCTACCAGATCAGCGAGCCGGTGCTGGCGCCGTTCCGTCGCCTGGTGCCCAACCTCGGCGGCATGGATATTTCGCCGATCTTCGCCTTCATCGCCATCCAGGTGATCCAGTCGTTCCTGATGCCACAACTGGCTGCCTATGCCGGCATGCCGCGAGAGCTGTGGCGGATGATCTGACCCACCGCGCCATCCAGCGGCAGCCTTTGCTTGCCGCTGGGGGTAGCGCTCTTTAGACTTACGCCTCCGTCAAGCGTGAGCAGGGTCGATGTCCACTGTCTTTCCCGAAGATTCCGTCGGTCTGGTAACCCCCCAGATCGCCCGGTTCGATGAACCGCTGGCCCTGGCCTGTGGCCGCGCCCTGGCCTCGTACGAACTCATCTACGAAACCTATGGCCAGCTCAACGCCAGCGCCAGCAATGCCGTGCTGATCTGCCACGCACTGTCCGGTCACCACCACGCCGCCGGCTACCATGCCGACACCGACCGCAAGCCGGGCTGGTGGGACAGCTGCATCGGCCCGGGCAAGCCGATCGATACCAATCGTTTCTTCGTGGTCAGCCTGAACAACCTGGGCGGCTGCAATGGCAGCACCGGCCCGAGCAGCATCAACCCGGCCACCGGCAAGCCCTATGGCGCGGACTTCCCGGTGCTGACCGTGGAAGACTGGGTACACAGCCAGGCCCGCCTGGCCGACCGCCTCGGCATCCAGACCTGGGCCGCCATCGTCGGCGGCAGCCTCGGCGGCATGCAAGCGCTGCAGTGGACCATCACCTACCCCGATCGCGTGCGCCACTGCGTGGACATCGCCTCGGCACCCAAGCTGTCGGCACAGAACATCGCCTTCAACGAAGTGGCACGCCAGGCTATCCTCACCGACCCCGAATTCCACGGCGGCTCGTTCCAGGACCAGGGCGTGATCCCCAAGCGCGGGCTGATGCTGGCGCGCATGGTCGGGCACATCACCTACCTGTCCGACGATTCGATGGGCGAGAAATTCGGCCGCGAGCTCAAGAGCGACAAGCTCAACTACGACTTCCACAGCGTCGAGTTCCAGGTCGAGAGCTACCTGCGCTATCAGGGCGAGGAGTTTTCGGGGCGCTTCGACGCCAACACCTACCTGCTGATGACCAAGGCGCTGGACTACTTCGACCCGGCCGCCGCCCACGATGGCGACCTGGCCGCCACACTGGCGCATGTCACGGCGCATTACTGCATCATGTCGTTCACCACCGATTGGCGCTTCTCGCCAGCCCGCTCGCGCGAGATCGTCGATGCCCTGATGGCTGCGCGCAAGAACGTCTGCTACCTGGACATCGACTCGCCCTACGGCCACGACGCCTTCCTCATCCCGACCCCGCGCTACATGCAGGGTTTCGCGAACTACATGAACCGCATCACCCTCTGAGGACCGCATGAGAGCCGACCTGGAAATCATCCACGACTGGATCCCCGCCGGCAGCCGGGTACTCGACCTGGGCTGCGGTAACGGCGAACTGCTGGCCTCGCTGCGTGATCGCAAGAACGTCACCGGCTATGGCCTGGAAATCGACGCCGACAACATCGCCGAGTGCGTGAGCAAGGGCGTCAACGTCATCGAACAAGACCTGGACAAAGGCCTGGGCAACTTTGCCAGCAACAGCTTCGACGTGGTGGTCATGACTCAGGCCCTGCAGGCGGTGGAGTACCCCGACCGCATTCTCGACGAAATGCTGCGGGTCGGTCGCCAGTGCATCATCACCTTCCCCAACTTCGGCCACTGGCGCTGCCGCTGGTACCTGGCCACCAAGGGGCGCATGCCGGTGTCGGACTTCATGCCATACACCTGGTACAACACCCCGAACATCCACTTCTGCACCTTCGAAGACTTCGAGAACCTGTGCCGCGAGCGCAACGCCAAGGTGCTCGACCGCCTCGCTGTCGACCATCTGCACCGCAACGGGTGGGGCGGCCGGCTTTGGCCTAATCTTCTGGGAGAGATCGGCATCTATCGGGTCAGCAGTCCTGGGCTGCAAGAGCATCAGGTCGCGGTCTGATCCACCTATCGGAGGAATGGCACCATGCGTCGTCTCGCACTTTTGCTGATCAGCCTGTGCCTGGCATGGCCAGTGCTGGCTGCCGATGCCGCCCGTCCCGAGCGCAAGCAGGACTTCGGCGACGTCACGGTGCACTGCAGCGCCTTCACCTCGAGCATGCTGCAGCCGGACATCGCCGCAGCCACCGGCCTTGTCCGCAGCAAGAACCAGGGCGTGCTCAACATCGCCGTGCTCAAGGCCGGCAAGCCTGGCACGGCGGTGGTCAGCGGAACGGTCAAGGACCTCACCGGCCGCAGCAGCCCGCTGTCGTTCAGGCAGATCACCGACCAGGGTGCGGTGTACTACATCGCCCAGTTCAAGATCGCACAGGCTGAAACCCTGACCTTCGACCTCAACATCGAAACCGGCGGCGTCAGCCACACACTCAGCTTCAACCAGGAAGTGTTCCCAGGCGAATGATGAATTTCCAGCAACTCGTATTGGCCAGCCACAATGCCGGCAAACTGAAAGAACTCCAGGCCATGCTTGGCGGTTCCGTGCAACTGCGCTCGATCGGCGAATTCAGCCAGGTCGAGCCGGAGGAGACCGGCTTGTCATTCGTCGAGAACGCCATCCTCAAGGCTCGCAACGCCGCGCGCCTCTCCGGCCTGCCGGCACTGGCCGACGACTCGGGCCTGGCGGTGGACTTCCTGGGCGGCGCACCGGGCATCTACTCGGCCCGCTACGCCGACGGCAAGGGTGATGCGGCGAACAACGCCAAGCTGCTCGACGCCCTGAAGGATGTGCCCGAGGGGCAGCGTGGCGCGCAGTTCGTCTGCGTCCTGGCCCTGGTACGCCATGCCGACGACCCTCTGCCGATCCTCTGCGAAGGCCTGTGGCACGGCAGCATCCTGTTCGAGGCCAGCGGCGAGCATGGCTTCGGCTATGACCCATTGTTCTGGGTGCCGGAGCGCAACTGCTCCAGCGCCGACCTCGCACCGCTCGAGAAGAACCAGCTCAGCCATCGCGCCCGCGCCATGGCCCTGCTGCGTCAGCGTCTGGGCCTGGCATGACCGAACAGCCGTCCCTGCAGCCGGCGGGTCTGATCCTTCCAGAACTCCCGCCGCTGTCGCTGTACATCCACATTCCCTGGTGTGTGCGCAAGTGCCCCTATTGCGACTTCAACTCGCACCAGGCCGGCCCGACGCTGCCCGAAGACGACTACATCGACGCGCTGCTCGCCGACCTGGAGCAGGAACTGCCTGCGGTGCAGGGCCGCCCGATCAGCACGATCTTCTTCGGCGGCGGCACGCCAAGCCTGTTCAGTGCCGCCTCGCTGGGTCGCCTGCTGCGCGGTATCGAGCAACGTATCCCGTTCGCCCCGGAGATCGAGATCACCCTCGAAGCCAACCCCGGCACCTTCGAGCAGAACAAGTTCAAGGCCTACCGCCAGACCGGCATCAACCGTCTGTCCATCGGTGTGCAGAGCTTCCAGCCGGCCAAGCTGGAAAAACTCGGGCGTATCCACAACGGCGATGAAGCCGTGCGCGCGGCAGACATGGCCCGCGCGGCAGGTTTCGACAACTTCAACCTGGACCTGATGCACGGCCTGCCGGACCAGTCGCTGGACGAAGCGCTGGGTGACCTGCGCCAGGCCATCGCACTCGCGCCTACGCACTTGTCGTGGTACCAGCTCACCCTGGAACCGAACACCGTATTCTGGAACCAGCCGCCCGAACTGCCCGAGGACGACATCCTCTGGGACATCCAGGAAGCCGGCCAGACGCTGATGGCCGACCATGGCTATCGCCAGTACGAAGTTTCGGCCTACGCCCAGCCAGGACGCGCCGCACGGCACAATCTCAACTATTGGCGCTTCGGCGATTTCATCGGCATCGGCGCGGGGGCGCACGGCAAGCTGTCGTTCCCGGACGGGCGTATCCTGCGCACCTGGAAGACCCGCCTGCCCAAGGACTACCTCAACCCGGCGAAGCCCTTCAAAGCGGGCGAGAAGCTGCTGCCCGCCGATGAGCTACCGTTCGAATTCCTGATGAATGCCCTGCGCCTGACCGATGGCGTGGAGGCCGAGCTGTTCACCCGACGCACCGGCCTGCCGCTGGCACGGTTGGCAGAAGCTCGCCGTGGGGCCGAACAAAAGGGCCTTCTGCAGGTCGAACCCGATCGACTGGCGGCCACACCGCGGGGCCAGTTGTTCCTCAACGACCTGCTGCAGTACTTCTTGAATTAAGGATGACCCATGGACCTGGTACTTGACCTGCTCTCGACCGTTTCCCGCTGGAGCCGCAGCAACCTCTCGGAGATTTCCCTGGCACTCGTAGGGTGCTTGCTGGTGTTGTTCGGCACCGACCTCAAGGGCTGGGTCGACCAGCGCCTGGGCGGCCTCGCCGGTGCCCTGCGCGTGCCGTTCATGGCGCTGCTGGTGATGATCGGCAGCGGTGCGGCGCTGATCTATGCCACGCCCTGGGTGGTGAAGGCGCTGGCGCAATTCAACAACTATGCGTTGGCGCCAGTGCTGCTGGTGGTGCTGGTACTCATCGGGGTGGTAGCCGACCGCCGCGGGTAACAGGCCGCAAAATGAAAAAACGCCCTTTCCAGGGCGTTTTTTTCAGTCCAGCTTCTCGAACTTGAGGTCCCAGACCCCGTGCCCGAGCCGCTCGCCGCGGCGCTCGAACTTGGTGATCGGACGCTCCTCGGGGCGTGGCACGTAAGCACCATCCGCCGCCTGGTTGCGATAGCCCGGCGCGACCTTCATCACCTCCAGCATGTGCTCGGCATAGGGTTCCCAGTCGGTGGCCATATGGAACACGCCGCCCACCTTGAGCTTGCGCCGTACCAGCTCGGCGAACTCGGGCTGGACGATGCGGCGCTTGTGGTGTCGCGCCTTGTGCCAAGGATCGGGGAAGAACAGCATCAGGCGGTCGAGGCTGTTGTCGGCGACACAGCGGTTGAGCACCTCGATGGCATCGCAGTCGTACACCCGCAGGTTCTTCAGCCCTTGGGTCAGCACGCCGTTGAGCAGCGCACCAACACCTGGGCGGTGCACTTCCACGCCGATGAAGTCCAGCTCAGGCGAAGCAGCGGCCATCTCCAGCAGCGAGTGGCCCATGCCGAAGCCGATCTCCAGGGTGCGCGGCGCCGAGCGCCCGAACACCTGGTCGTAGTCTACCGGGCTCTCGGCCAACGGCAGGATGAACAGGGGGCCGCCCTGGTCCAGGCCGCGTTGCTGGCCTTCGGTCATGCGGCCTGCGCGCATCACGAAGCTCTTGATGCGGCGGTGCGGGCGCTCTTCGCCGTCGGCAGTGATCGGCGTTTCTTGCGATTCAGTCATCGGGGGCTCTTACTTGATCAGACCTTCCAGCGGCGAGGACGCGCTGGCATAGAGTTTCTTAGGCATGCGCCCGGCGAGGTACGCCATGCGGCCGGCAAGGATCGCGTGCTTCATGGCCTCGGCCATCAGCACCGGTTGCTGCGCGTGGGCGATTGCCGAGTTCATCAGCACCGCTTCGCAGCCCATTTCCATGGCGATGGTGGCGTCGGAGGCGGTACCCACGCCGGCATCGACCAGCACCGGTACTTTCGATTCTTCGAGGATGATCTGCAGGTTGTACGGGTTGCAGATCCCGAGACCGGTGCCGATCAGGCCAGCCAATGGCATCACCGCGATGCAGCCGGCTTCGGCCAGCTGACGGGCGATGATCGGATCATCGCTGGTGTAGACCATCACGTCGAAACCTTCCTTGACCAGCACTTCGGCGGCCTTGAGGGTTTCGATGACGTTGGGGAACAGGGTTTTCTGGTCGGCCAGCACTTCCAGCTTCACCAGGGTACGGCTCTCGTGGGACTTGTGCCCTTCGAGCAGCTCACGGGCCAGGCGGCAGGTACGCACCGCTTCAACGGCATCGAAGCAGCCTGCGGTGTTCGGCAGGATGGTGTACTTGTCGGGCGACAACACGTCGAGCAGGTTCGGCTCGCCCGCATTCTGGCCGAGGTTGGTGCGGCGCACGGCTACGGTGACGATCTCGGCACCCGAGGCCTCGGTGGCCAGGCGGGTTTCTTCCATGTCACGGTATTTGCCGGTACCCACCAGCAGGCGCGACTGGAAAGTGCGCCCGGCCAGGACGAAAGGCTTGTCGCTGCGAACGTTGCTCATCGATGTTCCTCTGCAAAGGTTACGGGGCTTACGGGTGACTAGCCGGGGCGCGCTCAACCGCCGCCGATGGCGTGGACCACTTCGACCTGGTCACCCTCGTTCAACAGGGTGCTTTCGTGCTGGCTGCGCGGCACGATGTCCAGGTTCAGTTCCACCGCCACACGACGCCCGACCAGCTCCAGCCGGTCCAACAGGGCCGCGACGCTCTCGCCCGCAGGCAGTTCGTAAGGTTCACCGTTCAGTTGAATGCGCATGCGCACGGCCACCATCGTTCATTGGGGCCCGCATTCTAGCCCCGATCAGCCTTGCAACCCAAGGGCGACGCGCGCCATTAGTCGCGATTCTCGACCGCGTGGTCAGCCCAGGCGCCAGGCTGCCAGCCCCAGGCACAGCCAGCCGGCGAGGAAGCAAAGGCCGCCGATGGGGGTGATGATGCCAAGCTTGCCCAGCCCAGTGAGGGTCAATACGTAAAGGCTGCCGGAAAACAGCAGGATACCGACCGCGAACAGCCCACCCGCCCAGCCGACCAGACGGCCCGGCAAGTGCACCGAAAGCAGCGCGACCGCCAGGATCGCCAGGGCATGGACCAGTTGATACGTAACGCCGGTGTGGAAGATCGCCAGGTAATCGGCGGTAAGACGGTTCTTCAGGCCGTGTGCGGCAAAGGCACCCAGGGCCACACCCGTAAAGCCAAAGAACGCGGCGAGCATCAGGAAGCTGCGAAGCATGGGACGACTCCTCGAGAGGGGTCTGTATAATGGCCCGTTCCATCGGTCCGGCCAAGCTATCGACATGCTGTCATCCCTGATCCGCCGTCTCGCCCGCGCCCTGCTCTGGTTCGCCGCCGGCAGCATCGTGCTGGTGCTGGTGCTGCGCTGGGTGCCGCCACCGGGCACCGCACTGATGGTCGAACGCAAGGTGCAGTCCTGGTTCAGTGGTGAGCCGATCGACCTGCAGCGCGACTGGACGCCCTGGGATGAGATCTCCGATGACCTCAAGGTAGCCGTCATCGCGGGCGAGGACCAGCGTTTCGCCAGCCACTGGGGGTTCGACATCCCCGCGATCCAGGCCGCGCTGGCCCATAACGAGCGCGGCGGCAGTATCCGCGGCGCCAGCACACTCTCCCAGCAAGTGGCGAAGAACCTGTTCCTGTGGTCCGGGCGCAGCTGGTTTCGCAAAGGTCTGGAAGCCTGGTTCACCGGCCTGATGGAGCTGTTCTGGTCGAAAGAGCGAATCCTCGAGGTCTATCTAAACAGCGCCGAATGGGGCCCGGGCGTATTCGGCGCCCAGGCAGCGGCGCGCTATCACTTCGGCGTCGACGCCAGCCGCCTCACGCGCCAGCAGGCCAGCCAGCTTGCGGCAGTGCTGCCCAGCCCGCTCAAGTGGAGCGCCAGCCGCCCGAGTACCTATGTCGCCAGCCGGGCGGGGTGGATTCGACGGCAGATGAGCCAGCTCGGGGGCACCAGCTACCTGATGCAACTGGAGAGCGCGCGCAAGCCTTGATGCTCCTGAAGCCCCGCGTGCCCCACAAAAAAGCCGCCTGCCCCGCGAGGGACAGGCGGCTTTTCAGTCAGGGCGCCGATCAGACCGTGATCAGTGCCTTGACCTTGCTCATCGCGTTCTTCTCGAGCTGACGAATCCGCTCGGCCGACACACTGTACTTCTCTGCCAGCTCGTGCAGCGTGGCCTTTTCCTCGGCCAGCCAGCGCTGATAGAGAATGTCGCGGCTGCGCTCGTCCAGGCCACTGAGCGCCTCATGCAGGTTGCTGTTGGAGTTATCGCTCCAATCGGCATCCTCCAGCTGCATGGCCGGATCGTAGCGGTGATCTTCAAGATAGTGCGCAGGCGACTGGAAGGCGCTGTCGTCGTCGGCATCGGCTGCCGGGTCGAAGGCCATGTCCTGACCGCTCAGGCGGCTTTCCATCTCGCGCACTTCCCGAGGCTCGACGCCCAGGCTTTCGGCGACACGGTGCACTTCGTCATTGTTCAGCCAGGCCAGACGCTTTTTCTGGCTGCGCAGGTTGAAGAACAGCTTGCGCTGCGCCTTGGTGGTGGCGACCTTGACGATGCGCCAGTTGCGCAGGATGAACTCGTGGATCTCGGCCTTGATCCAGTGCACGGCGAAGGATACCAGGCGCACACCCATCTCGGGGTTGAAGCGCTTGACCGCCTTCATCAGGCCGACGTTGCCTTCCTGGATCAGGTCGGCCTGGGCCAGACCGTAGCCGGCGTAGCTACGGGCGATATGTACGACGAAACGCAGGTGGGCCATCACCATTTGCCGAGCGGCCTCAAGATCCTGCTCATAATAGAGACGCTCGGCCAGTTCACGCTCCTGCTCGACCGTCAGCAGCGGAATGCTGTTGACCGTGTGCACGTAGGCTTCCAGGTTTGCACCGGGCACCAGGGCATAGGCAGGTTGCAACGAAGTGGTCATTCAAGTACCTCCGACTCACTGGACTCGTGCCTTGTGGGCACTGCCATCATTGACCCGGAACCACGAAACAAGTTCCTGGATGAAAAAAGTCAATGCTGGCAAGAAAGCATTATCGCGGTGCAAGCTCGTTCAAGTGGCGAGCGACCGCAATCCAAGCACCGATATACCCCAAGAGTACTGCACCAATCAAGAGTGACAGACCATCGGAGCCTGGCACCCCACCCAGGGCGAAGTCACTGTTGTACAGCCCGGAAAGCCCGACAACCGCGTCGTTCAGCCAGTTCAGGCCAAACGCCAGGATACCCCAGGCCAGCACGCCCGCACCCAGGCCATACAAGGCTCCCATGTAGAGGAAGGGGCGGCGTACGTAGCTGTCGGTGCCGCCGACCAGCTTGATCACTTCGATCTCGACACGGCGGTTCTCGATGTGCAGGCGAATTGTGTTACCAATTACCAAAAGCAGTGCGGAAATCAGCATGACCGCCAGGCCGAACACAAAACGGTCACCCAACTTGAGAATCGCCGCCAGGCGCTCGACCCAAACCAGATCCAACTGCGCCACTTCGACCCGCGGCAACTCAGACAGGCGCTGGCGCAAGGCTTCGAGCGCCGGCTTGTCGACTTCGGTCGGCGTCACCACCACCACACCGGGCAGCGGGTTGTCCGGCAACTCGCGCAAGGCCTCGCCCAGGCCGGATTGCTGCTGGAACTCCTGCAGCGCCTGCTCGCGGCTGACATAGGTCGCCTCGGCCACGCCGGGCATGCCCTTGATCTCATCGCGCAGCGCTTCACCCTCCTTGCTGCCCGCGTCAAGCTTGAGGTAGAGCGAAATCTGCGCCGCGCGCTGCCATGAGCCGCCGAGCTTCTCGACATTCTTCAGCAGCAGCGACAGGCCCATGGGCATGCTCAGCGCCACAGCCATCACCAGGCAGGTGAAGAAGCTGCCGATCGGCTGCTTGCCCAGGCGGCGAAGGCTGTCGGCAAGGCTGGCGCGATGGCTTTCCAGCCAGGCGTTCAACAGAGTGCGGAAATCCGGGCCATCGTCGTCGTGGCCGCCGCGCTGTTTTTCCGGTTTCGTGTCTGCGGCCTTGGGCGCAACACGCTCGGAGACCTTTGGCGTACGCGTAGTGCTCATTGTCCGGCCTCCCCATCGCCGATCAGTCGTCCGCGCTGAAGCGTCAGCATGCGGTGACGCATGCGCGCGATCAGCGCCAGGTCGTGACTGGCGATCAGCACCGTGGTGCCCAGGCGGTTGATGTCTTCGAACACGCCCATGATCTCTGCGGCCAGCCGCGGGTCGAGGTTACCGGTGGGTTCGTCCGCCAGCAGCAGCGCCGGCTGGTGAACGATGGCGCGGGCGATGCCCACACGTTGCTGCTGCCCGGTCGACAGATCAGCAGGGAACAGCTCGCCCTTGTCCGACAGCGACACGCGCTCCAGCGCCGAATCCACGCGCTTGGCGATCTCCACCTTGGACAGGCCGAGGATCTGCAGCGGCAACGCGATGTTGTTGAACACGGTGCGGTCGAACAGCAACTGGTGGTTCTGGAACACCACGCCAATCTGGCGGCGCAGGAACGGGATCTGCGCATTGCTGATCTGGCCCAGGTCCTGGCCGGCCAGCAGCAGCTTGCCGCTGGTCGGACGCTCCATCGCCAGCAGCAGGCGCAGCAAGGTGCTCTTGCCCGCGCCGGAGTGGCCGGTGACGAACAGGAATTCGCCCCGGCGTGCCCGGAAGCTCAGCTCATGCAGGCCGACATGGCCATTGGGGTAGCGCTTGGCGACCTGCTCGAATCGGATCATGGGTGCTCACGCTCGGCAAACAGGGCTTTGACGAAGGGTTCGGCCTCGAAGGTGCGCAGATCGTCGATACCCTCACCGACCCCGATGAAGCGGATCGGCAGGCTGAACTGCTTGGCCAGGGCGAAGATCACACCGCCCTTGGCGGTGCCGTCCAGCTTGGTCAGGGCCAGGCCGGTCAGCTCGACGCTCTGGTTGAAGTACTTGGCCTGGCTGATGGCGTTTTGTCCGGTCCCTGCGTCCAGCACCAGCAGGACCTCATGCGGCGCGTCGGCATCCAGCTTGCCGATGACCCGACGGACCTTTTTCAGCTCCTCCATCAGGTTATCCTTGGTGTGCAGACGCCCGGCGGTGTCGGCGATCAGCACGTCGGCGCCACGGGCCTTGGCGGCCTGTACGGCATCGAAGATCACCGAGGCCGAGTCGGCGCCGGTGTGCTGGGCGATCACCGGGATCTGGTTGCGCTCGCCCCAGACCTGCAACTGCTCCACCGCAGCCGCACGGAAGGTGTCACCGGCAGCGAGCATGACCTTCTTGCCTTCGAGCTGCAGCTTCTTGGCCAGCTTGCCGATGGTGGTGGTCTTGCCCGCGCCGTTCACGCCGACGACAAGGATCACATAGGGCTTGCTCTGGGCTTCGATCTTCAGAGGCTGCTCGACCGGGCGCAGCAGCGCGGCCAGCTCTTCCTGCAGCGACTTGTACAGCGCATCGGCGTCTGCCAACTGCTTGCGGGCGACTTTCTGCGTGAGGTTCTGGACGATCAGCGAAGTGGCCTCGACGCCCACGTCGGCAGTGAGCAGGCGAGTTTCGATCTCGTCGAGCAGGTCGTCGTCGATGACTTTCTTGCCCAGGAACAGGCTGGCCATGCCTTCGCCAATGCTGGCGCTGGTCTTGGACAGGCCCTGCTTGAGGCGGGCGAAGAAGCCGGGCTTGGACTGCTCGGTGGCGGCAACGGCGGCTTCTGGCTCGGCCAGGGCAGGCTCGGGCGCCACCGGTGCAGGCGCAGGCGTGACAACTACTGGCTCAGGCTCGATGACAACCGCCGCCACAGGTTCAGGGATCGCGACAGGGCGCTCGGGAATGGCTGGCGGTTCGCTCGGTTCCAGGTCAGGGACCAGCGCCACGGGTTCCTCGGCGACAGGCAATACCAGATTGCTGACTGGTGGAGGGGTTTCGACCTCGACAGGCTGCGCAGGCGTGGCCTGGGGAGCCTCTGCCGGTGCTGGCACTTCATCTGGCACAACCGGCGCATCGGCGACAACCGGCTCGAGCGCAGCGACAACGGCCTGCTCGACGGGCGTGGATGGCGCTACCGGCTCGTTAACGGGCTGCTCGGGGGCTTGCGGCTGTTCGGCGACAGGTTGCTGCGGCTTCTTGCGAAACCAGCCGAACAGGCCTTTCTTTTCACCGGCCTCGGCCGGCGCTTTCTTGTCGTCGTTGGAACCAAACATGGAAGACGGCTATCTCAGGGTGGCGATGCACCATCATTGGGCATCGGGAATTCTCTATACGCAGAACAGACTCTCTTGAAGCCGGCTGGTTCATGCGCAACGTTTTGTCGTAGTGTCCTGTGGGCCAGAACGGCGACAGGCATGGTCGCCAGGCAACCGGATCAGTATCCTAGCACCTCCTGGCCCGCCTACGCTAAACCCCGCGGGCCGTCGTACAGGTTAACCATCGTATGAATGCTCTAGCCCGCCGCGCCGCTGGCCTGTTGCTCGGCACGCTCTGCCTGCCGCTTGCGGCCCTGGCCGCCGATACGCAACCGACCCACGAATTCATCCTCGACAACGGCCTGAAGGTCGTGGTGCGCGAAGACCATCGCGCGCCAGTGGTGGTATCGCAGATCTGGTACAAGGTCGGCTCCAGCTACGAGACACCCGGCCAGACCGGCCTCTCCCACGCCCTCGAGCACATGATGTTCAAGGGCAGCGCCAAGGTCGGTCCGGGCGAGGCCTCACGCATCCTGCGCGATCTCGGTGCCGAAGAGAACGCCTTCACCAGCGATGACTACACCGCTTATTACCAGGTGCTGGCCCGCGACCGCCTGCCGGTGGCCCTGGAGCTCGAGGCCGACCGTCTGGCCAGTCTGCGCCTGCCGGCCGACGAGTTCAGCCGCGAAATCGAGGTCATCAAGGAAGAGCGCCGCCTGCGCACCGACGACCAGCCCAACGCCAAGGCCTTCGAGCTGTTCCTCGCCATGGCCTACCCCGCCAGCGGCTACCACACCCCGACCATCGGCTGGATGGCCGACCTCGAGCGGATGAAGGTCGAGGAACTGCGCCACTGGTACGAATCGTGGTATGCACCGAACAACGCCACGCTGGTGGTGGTGGGCGATGTCACCGTCGATGAGGTCAAGGGCCTGGCGAACAAATACTTTGCCGCCATCCCCAAACGCGCCATTCCTCCCGCCAAACTGCCACTGGAACTGGCCGAGCCCGGCCAGCGCCAGCTCACCCTGCACGTGCGCACCCAACTGCCGAGCCTGATCTACGGCTTCAACGTCCCGGGCCTGGCCACCGCCAAGGACCCACGCAGCGCCCAGGCCCTGCGCCTGATCTCGGCGCTGCTCGACGGCGGCTACAGTGCGCGCATGCCGGCACGCCTCGAGCGCGGCCAGGAGCTGGTGGCCGGTGCCTCGAGCAGCTACAACGCCTTCACCCGGGGTGACAGCCTGTTCCTGATCTCGGCCACCCCGAACGTACAGAAGCAGAAAACCCTCGCCGACGTCGAGAAAGGCGTCTGGCAGTTGCTGGACGAGCTCAAGAACACGCCACCCACCGCCGAGGAGCTGGAGCGCGTGCGCGCCCAGGTCATCGCCGGCCTGGTCTACGACCGCGACTCGATCAGCAGCCAGGCCACCACCATCGGTCAGCTGGAAACCGTGGGCCTTTCGTGGAAGCTGATCGACAGCGAGCTGGACGACCTCAAGCGCGTCACGCCGCAGGACATCCAGGACGCCGCACGCACCTATTTCACCCGCGAACGCCTGAGCGTTGCCCACGTTCTGCCCGAGGAGTCCGCTCATGAGTGATCGCCGCGCCCCCCGCTATACCCTGTTCGGCCTCGGCATCCTGGCTGCGATCGTGGCGCTGGCCCTGCTGCTGGCCCGCCCGGCGCAACCGGACAATGCCGCCGGTCAGCCCGACAGCAACGCCGCACGCCCGGCCAATACCCTGCAGTCGTTGGCCGAACTCGACGGCAAATCCCCCAGCCGGCGCCAACTGAACATCCAGAACTGGACCACAGCCGAAGGCACGCGGGTCCTGTTCGTCGAAGCCCGAGAGCTGCCGATGTTCGATCTGCGCGTGACCTTCGCCGCCGGCAGCAGCCAGGACGGCAGCGTCTACGGTCTGGCCGCCCTGACCAACGCCATGCTCAACGAGGGTGTGGCCGGCAAGGACGTCACCGCGATCGCCCAAGGCTTCGAGGGGCTCGGTGCCGACTTTGGCAACGGCTCGTATCGCGACATGGCCGTGGCCACGCTGCGCAGCCTGAGCGCCCCGGACAAACGCGACCCGGCGCTGAAGCTGTTCGCCGACGTGGTCGGCAAGCCAACCTTCCCTGAAGACGCCCTCAAGCGCATCAAGAACCAGTTGCTGGCCGGTTTCGAGTACGAGAAGCAGAACCCCGGCAAGCTGGCCGGCAAGGCGCTGTTCGCCAACCTCTACGGCAGCCATCCCTACGCTCACCCCAGCGACGGCACCGCCGAAAGCATCCCGGGTATCACCCAGGTACAACTGCGCGACTTTCACGCGAAGGCCTACGCTGCCGGCAATGCCGTGATCGCCCTGGTCGGCGACCTCAGCCGCAGTGAAGCCGAAACCATCGCCGCGCAGCTCTCCGCCACCCTGCCCAAGGGCCCGGCACTGGCCAGCCCTGGCGAACCGTCGCAGCCCAAGCCGGGCGCGACTCATATCGATTTCCCGTCCAAGCAGACCCACCTGATGCTCGCCGAACTGGGCATCACTCGCCAGGACGCTGACTGGCCGGCGCTGTCGCTGGGCAACCAGATCCTGGGTGGCGGCTCTTTCGGCACCCGCCTGATGAGCGAGGTGCGGGAAAAACGCGGCCTCACCTACGGTGTGTACTCGGTATTCAGCCCGATGCAGGTACGCGGCCCGTTCATGATCAACCTGCAGACCCGCGCCGAACTCAGCGAAGGTACGCTCAAGCTGGTCCAGGACATCCTCGCCGACTACCTGAAGAACGGCCCGACCCAGCAAGAGCTCGACGATGCCAAACGTGAGCTGGCCGGCAGCTTCCCGCTCTCGAATGCCAGCAACGCGAGCATCGTTGGCCAACTGGGCGCCATCGGCTTCTACAACCTGCCGCTGACCTGGCTCGAAGACTTCATGCAACAATCCCAGGCGCTGACCGTCGAGCAGGTCAAGACGGCGATGAACAAGCACCTGGCGGTGGACAAGCTGGTGATCGTCACCGCAGGCCCGAGCGTGCCGCAAAAGCCGCTGCCACCGCCCACAGACAAACCGTCCGAGCAGCCGCTCGGCGTACCGGAGCACTGATGGCAAGACCGTCCAACCCCGCCCAGCCCCAAAGCAAGGGGGCTGGCCACCTGCGCATCATCGCCGGCGAATGGCGCAGCCGTCGCCTGGCGGTGCCCGATGGGGAAGGCCTGCGCCCGACACCCGATCGCGTGCGTGAAACCCTGTTCAACTGGCTGGCCCCCTACATCGAAGGCGCCCGCGTGCTGGACGCCTTCACCGGCAGCGGAGCCCTGGTGCTCGAAGCCCTTTCGCGCGGTGCCGAAGATGCCGTGGCACTGGACAGCAACCCTGCAGCCATCGCCAACCTCAAGCACAACCTCGAGCTGCTGCGCTGCCCCCGTGGGCAGATCCTGCAGATTGACGCCCTGCGTTATCTCGGCGGCCCGGCCAAGCAGCAGTTCGATGTGGTATTCCTCGACCCGCCCTTCCACAAGGACCTGCTGGCCAACGTCTGCAACCTGCTGGAGGAGCATCAGTGGCTGCACGAACAGGCTTGGGTCTATACCGAGAGCGAAACAGCGCCGTCCAACCTGCCGATGCCCGGCAACTGGCGCCTGCACCGGGAAAAGAAGACCGGACAGGTGCATTACGCACTGTGGCAGCGGGGGTAACACCGGTTAATTAATTACCGCCTCCCCACCTCACCGATCATCGAGGCTGCTCCTGCCAACTCAATCAGGAGCAGCCCATGCCTCTAGCCCTTCCGAGCACCGCCGCTCGCGCCTCACACCTGCAGCACGCCACCCTGGCCAATGGCCTGCGCATCTACCTTCAAGAAGATCACCGCGCACCTCTGGTCAGCGTACAACTGTCCTTACACGTCGGTGCCAGCCATGAGCCAGCCGGCAATTCGGGGCTTTCCCATGCCTTGGAACACTTGGTATTCGATGGCAGCAGCAAACTGGCCCAGGGCGAGTACATTTCCTTCATGAACCGACTGGGCGCTTCGCCAAATGCCTTCACCGACAGCGACAACACCTATTTTCCGTTGACCCTGCCGGCCAGTCGCCTTGAAATCGCCCTGGAGGCCCTGGCCGACATCACGTTCCGCCCGACGCTGGAAGCGTCGGCCTTCACCAAGGTCCTGGAGATCGTCAAGGCAGAGCGGCGCAGCCATGTAGAGGGGACAGCCCTGGGCCGTGCCCTTGAGGCACACAAAACATTTTGTTATGGCAACGGAGCATATGCCACTCCCGTCATCGGGCGCCCAGAAGACCTGGACGCGCTGACAATCGACACCGCACGCGACTGGCACCGGCATTGGTATCACCCGAACAACGCCACGCTCGCGGTCGTCGGGGCCACGGACATGCCTCGCTTGCGCGAGCTGGTCGAGCGCCATTTTGGCGCCTTCGAGGCTGCCGAACTTCCGCCGCTCAAGCCGCTGGAAAGAACCGCAGCACCTGGGCGGCGCGCGCAGACACTGCGTCTCAAGGGGCTGACAGAGGGATTGCTGATGAGCTTCGGCGTCCCCAGCCTGGCCACAGCGCCCTCCAACGAGGAGGCTTGCGCACTGCAGTTGCTGCCGAAATTGCTGGGCAAAGGTGCTAGCGCCTTCCTGCGCCAGCGACTGTTGAGCGACGAACTCATCTTGCTCAACTTGTCAGTGGACTATGACGCATTCAAACGCGCAGACAGCCTCCTGGAAATTCGGGCCCATACCAACACGTCCATAGGCACGCCTGCCCAGGCGCTCGACAGGATCATGCAGGAAATCGCCACGCTCCATCGCACCCCCTTCACTGAAAGGGACCTCAATCGCGCCAAGGTGCAATTCATGTCGAACAAGGTCTTTGCCCGCGATGACATCGCCAACCAGGCAGAGACCATCCGCCGCTACGCCGTCTGTGGCCTGGACCCGCACCTTTTGGAGCAGGAGCGACAAACGCTCGAAGCCGTGACCGTAGAACAGGTTCGCCAGGTGGCAAGCCTTTATCTGACCGAGGACCGGCTGATGGCCACCTTCATGCTCGAGGAGACGAATGATGAATGACATCCCGACAGGACTCACTAGCGCACAAGGCCTGAACCTCAATGCATTCGAGCAGATCAGCACCTCGGTGCAATCATGGCGGAACGATAACGGCACACGCGTGATGTTCGTGGAAACGCGGGGGCTGCCGATAGTGGATATCAAACTACGCTTCAAGGCAGGCACCTCGGCCGACCAGGACCACCATGGCCTCGCGGCCGTGACCTTGCACATGCTCGACAAAGGCAGCGACGGTCTGGAGGCGGCCGAACGGGACAGGCGGATGCAGGAACTGGGGGCCATCGTCAGCAAGGATATACGCCTCGATCACGCGACGTTCTCCCTGCGCACACTAAGTGCACCTGAAATTCTCACCCCCGCCGTGACACTGCTCGCCTCCATGCTCGCCCACCCCGACTTCCCGGCCGACGCACTCAAAACAATTAAGACCCGAGTCAACGCTCAGGACGGGGCGTGGCGAAAATCGCAACACTGGCAACCAGTAATCGAGCTGTATCACCACCTCTACCAAGGCCACCCCTATGAAAGCGTCTTGAGCACCCCTGAGCACGTCGACGCATTGACCGTCGATGACCTGAAGGCATTCCATCGCAAGGCGTATTGCGCGAGTAACCTGGACATCGCGATTGTCGGCGATCTATCCCGGGAGGCGGCCGTCGCCCTGGCGCAGGACATCAGCTCGGCATTGCCCCAGGGGTGGACGGCCGCACACCTGCCACCGGTTCCCTCGTCAGTGGCGGCAACACGGCACCTGCCCTGGAGCGTACCCAACATCCTCGCTCAGTTGACACTGCCCATGAACGTGCCGCCCACCGAGGCCGAACATCTCCCGCTGCAGTTGGCCAACGAAGTGTTAGGTGGCGGCTTCAGCTCCCGCCTCATGCAAGAGCTCCGGCAACGCCTGGAACTGACCTACCACATCGACTCGGACTTCACAGCATCCAGCACCGCTGGCAGGTTATCGATCAGATGGGACGTCAAACCGCAGCATCTCCAGACCAGTGTCGAGCGGGTGGACGCCCTGTTGCTGGCCTTTGCTCAGGAAGGGCCAACGCTGGAAGAACTGCAACTGGCGCAACAGAGACTCGCAGGTAAATGCCTCAAGGAGGTCGCCACGAATGGCCAGCTTGCCGAGCGCTTGGCCTACCTTGCCAGTCACGACCTGCCAGACGACTACCTCGACACCTACACCGATCGGTTGCGCGAACAAACACCTGCAGTCGTCCACGAGGTGATCCGACGTCGATTCGACCTGGACCGCAAGATACTGATCACTGTGGGCGGGCCTGCCGACCAGCAACCACTCGCACCCTCGCCCAGCGACCAATAGCACAGGCATGACGGCGGGGTTTCATGGCATTCTAGGCAGGCACATCACGAGTTCCAGCATGTCCAGCCACGCCTTCACCTTTCGCCCCGCCGTCGGGCTGTCCAATCCGCACCTGCAGACCCTGTGGGGGCCGCTCTGGCGCAAGCCCCCAAGGCTTGAGCGCAGCCGCGAACGCCTGTGGCTGGCCGACGGCGACTTCCTCGACATGGACTGGCACGGCCCGCATCAGGCAGACACGCCGCTGGTGCTGATCCTGCACGGCCTGACCGGTTCCTCCGACTCCCCTTACGTAAAAGGCCTGCAGCAAGCGCTGCAGGCGCGTGGCTGGGCCAGCGTCGCGCTGAACTGGCGAGGCTGCTCCGGCGAGCCCAACCTGCTTGCCCGCAGTTATCACTCCGGCGCCAGCGAAGACCTGGCCGAAACCATCCGCCATCTGCGCGCGCAACGACCATTGGCGCCGCTGTATGCCGTGGGCTACTCGCTGGGCGGCAACGTGCTGTTGAAGTACCTGGGCGAAAGTGGCTCGGCCAGCCAGCTCGAAGCGGCGGTGGCCGTGTCTGTGCCATTTCGCCTGGATCAATGCGCCGACCGCATTGGCATGGGTTTCAGCAAGGTCTACCAGGCGCACTTCATGCGCGAGATGCTGGCCTACGTGCAGAACAAGCAGCGGCACTTCCAGGCCCGTGGCCACAGCGAAGGGCTGGCCGCGCTGGAGCGCCTGGGGCCGCTACGCAACCTGAGGACCTTCTGGGATTTCGATGGCCGGGTGACCGCGCCGCTCAACGGTTTCAGCGATGCCCACGACTACTACCGCCGCGCATCGAGTCGCTATTACCTGGGGGAAAACCGCACACCGACGCTGATCATCCACGCACAGGACGATCCGTTCGTGTTCGGCCACAGCCTGCCGGTGGCGCAGGAGCTGGCACCGCAGACTCATTTCGAATTGCACCGCCGTGGCGGGCACGTCGGCTTTGTCGACGGCAGCCTGCGTAATCCGGGGTATTACCTCGAACGCCGGATTCCGCAGTGGTTGCTGGAAGGACGCTGACGCTGGGTCGCCTCAGTCGCCGGTAGCGACACCATGCTTGGGATCGTTGATCCATTCGCTCCAGGATCCTGCGTACAGGCGTCCCAGCGGGTATCCCGCCAGTGCCAGGGCAAACAGGTTGTGGCACGCCGTGACGCCAGAACCGCAATATGCGACCAACTGTTCCGGCGCACGCCCCGCCAGCTTCTCGGCGAAGCGCTGCTTGAGCTGCTCGACCGGCAGGAAACGCCCGTCCGCACCGAGGTTGTCGGTGAACGCCGCGCACTGCGCGCCGGGAATGTGCCCGGCAACAGGGTCGATCGGCTCGACTTCACCGCGAAAACGCGGCAAGGCGCGGGCGTCGATCAAGGTCAGATCGGCGCTGCCCAGGCGCTTGGCCAGGTGCTCGGCATCGATCAGCGGCTTCGCATCGGCCTTACCCTCGAAGTTGCCCTCGTGGTGCACTGGCGGGTCCAGGCTCAACGGCAGGTGCGCGGCATGCCAGGCCTTGAGGCCGCCGTCGAGGATGAACACCGCATCGCGCTTGCCCAGCCAGGCCAGCAGCCACCAGGCGCGGGCTGCGAAGGCACCAGGGCCGTCGTCGTACAGCACCACCTGGCTGTCATTGTCCAGGCCCCACTTGCGCAGGCGCTCGACCAGAAGGCTAGGCTCAGGCAGTGGGTGACGGCCGGTCTGCCCCTTGACCACAGGCCCGCTCAGGTCGCGCTCCAGGTCCGCGAAATGCGCACCGGCGATATGCCCCTCGGCATAGCTGCGCTGGCCGTAGTCCACATCCTCCAGGGCGAAGCGACAGTCGAGGATCACCAGCCCCGGCGAGTCCAGACGCTCGTCCAGCTGCTGCGGGGTGATCAGTTGCGCAAGGGGCATGACAATCTCCTATCGATGGCTCGAAAGGCCCGGATCAATGTTCCAGGGCCTGGTTGAACGGAACGTGAAATTCGCTGCACAGCGCATCCACGGCGGCGCGGGAGCTGGCGGTGACGAATCCCAGCTCCAAAACCAGCACCTGATAGACGCCGCGCTTGAAGGCTTCTTCACCCAGGTGCGCGGAATGCTCGCGGGTGGTGCTGAGAAAACGCACCCAGGAGGTGAGCACGATCCAGGCATTGATGGTCAGCGACTCGATCTGGGTCGGCAGCATGTTCAGGATGCCCGCTTCGACGAAGCCACGATAGATCGCCTGACCCTGCTGCAGGCAACGCTGGGAGAAGCGCCGGTAACGTGCGGCCAGCTCCGGGTCGCTCTCCAGCAGGTGCTCGAGGTCGCGGTGCAGAAAGCGATAGTTCCACATCGCCGCGAGCAATGCCTTGAGGTAGAAGCGCTTGTCCTCGACGGTGGCCGCCCGGCCTTGCGGCGGGCGCAGGAAGCTGTCCACCAGCTCTTCGTACTGGCTGAACAGCAACGCGATGATCGCCTGCTTGTTGGGGAAGTGGTAGTACAGGTTGCCGGGAGAGATTTCCATGAACGCGGCAATGTGATTGGTGCTGACGCTGCGCTCGCCTTGCTGGTTGAACAGTTCGAGGCTGCTTTGCACGATGCGCTCACGGGTCTTCATGCGCGGGGCCATGCGGGTATCCAGGTCTGCGGGCTTCGTATGACGAGCCATCTTACGGTTTATTCCACGGGCGGTGCACCCCGCGGACATTCACAGATCGACGCCGATTAGAGTATAAGCTCGAGAACTCGCCCCTCTGCGCGGAGCTGCCATGCGTTCGTCCACAGCCATGCCTCTTGAGCCATCCGACCTTGTTCTTGAGCAGTTGTTCGCCGAGCAACGCCAGGCCTTCGCAGGCAACCCCATGCCGCCCGCCGCGCAGCGTATCCAGTGGCTGAAAAGCCTGCGTGAGGCCCTGGTTGCAAACCAGCAGGCGCTGATCGAAGCCGTCGATGCCGACTTCGGCGGGCGCAGTGCCGATGAAACCCTGCTGGCCGAGCTGCTGCCATCCGTGCAGGGCCTGCGCCATGCCGAGCGTCATGTGCGGCGCTGGATGAAACCTGCCCGGCGCCGCGTCGGCCTGGCCTTCCAGCCGGCCAGCGCGCGAGTGCTGGCGCAACCACTGGGGGTGGTGGGCATCATCGTGCCGTGGAACTACCCGCTGTTTCTGGCTATCGGCCCGCTGACCGGTGCCCTGGCGGCGGGCAACCGGGTGATGCTCAAGCTCAGCGAGGCCACACCACGTACCGGCCATGCCCTCAAGCAGTTGCTCGAGCATGTTTTCCCTGGCGACCTGGTGAGTGTGGTGCTGGGCGAGGTCGAGGTCGGCCAGGCCTTTGCCCGCCTGCCCTTCGATCACCTGCTGTTTACCGGCGCCACCAGCATCGGCCGCCAGGTCATGCTGGCCGCCGCGCACAACCTCACGCCGGTCACGCTCGAGCTGGGCGGCAAGTCGCCCGCCATCGTCTCCCACGACGTGCCACTGGCCAGTGCCGCCGAGCGCATTGCCTTCGGCAAGACCCTCAATGCCGGGCAGACCTGCGTGGCACCCGATTACGTGCTGGTCCCGCGTCAGCGCCTGGACGACTTCGCGCAGGCCTATCGACGGGCGGTGCAGCGCCTTTTCCCACGCATCGCAGACAACCCCGACTACAGCGCGATCATCAACCCGCGCCAGTTGCAGCGCCTCGAGCGCCTGCTCGCCGACGCCCGCGACAAAGGCGCCCAGGTACTCGACCTGTACTCCGACGAGCCGCGCCAGGGCCGCAGGCTGCCACCTCATCTGCTGCTGGATGTGAACGACGACATGCAGGTGATGCAGGACGAAATCTTCGGCCCATTGTTACCGCTGGTCGCCTATGACGCGCTGGATGAGGCCCTGGCCTACATCAATCAGCGCCCACGCCCGCTGGCGCTGTACTACTTCGGTTACGACCGCAGTCAGCAGGCGCAGGTGCTGCAGCACACACACTCCGGCGGGGTGTGCCTGAACGACACCCTGCTGCATGTCGCCCAGGACGACTTGCCCTTCGGCGGCATCGGCCCCTCTGGCATGGGTCATTACCATGGTCGCGAAGGTTTCCAGACCTTCAGCAAAGCCAAGGCGGTACTGGCCAAACAGCGTATCAACGCCGCCCGGCTGATCTACCCGCCTTACGGAAAAGCCCTGCAGCGCCTCGTATACAAGCTGTTCATCCGCTGAGCGCAAAGGGCGCATGACAGCCAATGGCCGTACTGTCTATAGTGCCATCATCCGGTCGCATGACTTGGCCGGGCAGCAGTCGCTGCGCTACCATCCGACTCCCCAACGCACTCCAGCCAGGATGACGCGATGAACCGAGTGTTGTACCCGGGCACTTTCGACCCCATTACCAAAGGCCATGGCGATCTGGTCGAGCGCGCCTCGCGGCTGTTCGATCACGTGATCATCGCCGTGGCGGCCAGCCCCAAGAAAAACCCCCTGTTCCCGCTGGAACAACGGGTCGAGCTGGCCCGCGAGGTCACCAAGCACCTGCCCAATGTCGAAGTCATCGGCTTCTCCTCCCTGCTGGCGCACTTCGCCAAGGAACAGGGCGCCAACGTGTTCCTGCGGGGCCTGCGTGCGGTGTCCGACTTCGAGTACGAGTTCCAGCTGGCGAACATGAATCGCCAACTGGCGCCGGACGTCGAGAGCCTGTTTCTCACGCCGTCGGAGCGCTACTCGTTCATTTCCTCGACGCTGGTCCGCGAGATTGCGGCGCTGGGCGGGGATATCACCAAGTTCGTCCACCCGGCGGTGGCCGAGGCGTTGACCGTACGCTTCAAGAAGTGATCGCAGCGGCCTGAGTTCGGCTTTGTACGCCACGTCGCCAACCGGCACTTGCGCGACAAAGCCTCGCGCCCGCGTGCACTGCGGGCGTTAATGCGGCACAATTGTGCCCATTGCTTTGATACATGCCCGGGCGCCGAGCCCCGGCCGGAGTCCCAATGTCCCTGATCATCACCGACGATTGCATCAACTGCGACGTCTGCGAACCCGAGTGCCCGAACGCCGCCATCTCGCAAGGCGAAGAGATCTACGTGATCGACCCGAACCTCTGCACCCAGTGCGTGGGCCACTATGACGAACCCCAGTGCCAGCAGGTTTGCCCGGTTGACTGCATCCCGCTGGATGAAGCCCATCCGGAAACCGAAGACGAGCTGATGGCCAAGTACCGCCGGATCACCGGCAAGGCCTGATGCCGTTCGTCGCCGCGATTGGCCGCGCATTGCTCGGCGCCGCACTGGCGCTGCTGGCCACCGCCGCCCTGGCGGACGGGCCCGGGCGCGCCGCCATTGCCAGCCCCCACGCCGATGCCACTGCAGCGGCACGAGAGGTTCTGGAGCAGGGCGGCAACGCGTTCGATGCCGCCATCGCCATCAGCGCCACGCTGGCGGTGGTCGAGCCCTATGGCTCGGGGTTGGGCGGCGGCGGTTTCTTCCTGCTGCGCGAGCAGTCCGATACTGCGCACTACCGCTTCCTGGATGCCCGCGAGCGCGCGCCGGGTGCCGCCACCCCAGGCATGTACCTGGAAGACGGCAAGGTCCGGCAGGGGCTTTCGATCAACGGTGCGCTGGCGGCGGCCATCCCAGGTCTGCCCCAGGCGCTGGCAGATCTCGCGGCGACCCACGGCAAACTGCCGCTCAGGGACAGCCTCGCGCCAGCCATCCGCCTCGCCAACCAAGGCTTTGCCGTAGACCGCATCTACCGCGATCGCGCGACCATGCGCCTGAACGCGCTGCGTGACGACCCGGAAAGCGCTCGGCTGTTCCTGCGCGAGAACCAGGTCCCCGCCCTGGGCAGCGTGATCCGCCAGCCGGAACTGGCCGCCACCCTGCAAGCAATGGCCGATCAGGGGCGCGACGGTTTCTACCGTGGGACGGTTGGCCGCCAGCTTGTCGAGGGTGTGCGCCGCGCTGGCGGTGTCTGGACCCTCGACGATCTCGCCAACTACCGCACGGTCTGGCGCCAGCCACTGCGCTATCCCCTGGCAGACCAGCGCGAACTGATCAGCAGCCCACCGCCGTCTGCCGGCGGCGTGGCCTTGGCGCAGAGCCTGGCGATGCTCCAGCGCCTGCCTTGGCAGAGCGCAGAACCCGTGCAACGCAGTCACTATGTGGTAGAAGTCCTGCGCCGCGCCTACCGCGATCGCGGCCTGCTCGGCGACCCGGACTACGTCACCAACCCGATCAACCGCCTGCTGGCACGCCACTATCTGACCGGACTTGCCGACAGCATCGACGTGCACGATGCCACGCCCAGCAGCGCCCTGCCGCCCGCGCCCGCCTGGCGCGAGGGCGACCACACCACTCACTTCAGCGTGATCGATGCCACAGGCAATGCCGTGTCGGCCACGCTGTCGGTCAACCTGCCCTTCGGTGCAGCCTTTACCGTACCCGGCAGCGGCGTGGTGCTGAACAACGAGATGGACGATTTCGCCGCCGACCCCACAGGCAGCAACAGCTACGGCCTGGCCGGCAGCCAGGCCAATGCGGTGGCCGCGGGCAAGCGCCCACTGTCGAGCATGAGCCCGAGCTTCATCGAAAGTCCGTCACAGTTCGCCAGCTTCGGCACGCCCGGCGGCAGCCGAATCCCGAGCATGGTGCTGCTGTCGATGCTCGGCTTTCTCGAAGGGCGGCCGGTGAACGAATGGCCGGCGATCCCCCGCTATCACCATCAGTACTTGCCAGATGTGATCGAGCACGAGCCCGGCACCTTCGATGAGAGGCAGAAAGCCGCGCTGCGTGCACGCGGCTATGAGCTCAAGGATGTGCAGCGCAGCTATGGGAACCAGCAGGTGCTGTACTGGGACAAACGCGCCGGGACGCTCGAGGCGGCCAGCGATCCGCGCGGGGTCGGTGAGGCCGCAGTGCTGGAGTGACCCGCAAAGCTGCGGCGCGCTGAATGGCTGTTCGCCGAACGAATCTCAGCGCTGACAGCGCGGGCAGAACACGCTAGCGCGCTGCCCCAGCTTCACGTCCCGCAGCTCGGTCCCGCACACCTTGCAGGCCTCACCGCCACGCCCATACACGAACAGTTCCTGCTGGAAATACCCCGGCTGCCCATCGCCACCGATGAAATCGCGCAACGTGGTGCCACCACGCTCGATGGCCGCCGCCAGCACGCGCTTGATCTCGATCGCCAGCTTCAGATAACGCGCCCGGCTGATCCCGCCCGCCTCGCGGCGTGGATCGATGCCCGCGGCGAACAGCGCCTCGGTGGCGTAGATGTTGCCCACCCCCACCACCACGGCGTTGTCCATGATGAACGGCTTGACCGCCATCGACCGCCCGCGTGACAGCTGGAACAACCGCTCGCCGTCGAACAGGTCGGTCAATGGCTCCGGCCCCAGGCGCACCAGCAGCTCGTGACCCAGCGGGTCCTGGCTCCAGAGCATGGCACCGAACCGACGCGGGTCGGTGTAGCGCAGCATCAGCCCCGACTCCAGCTCGATGTCCACATGTTCATGCTTGGCCGCCGGCAGCCCGAGCTCGACCAACCGCAGGTTGCCAGACATCCCCAGATGGCTGATCAAGGTGCCCACCTCGGCGTTGATCAGCAGGTACTTGGCCCGCCGCTCGACGCTGACGATGCGCTGCCCCGACAGGCGCACATCCAGATCCTCGGGGATCGGCCAGCGCAGGCGCCGGTCACGCACCACCACGCGGCTGACTCGCTGGCCTTCCAGGTAAGGCGCGATCCCGCGCCGGGTGGTCTCGACTTCTGGCAACTCAGGCATGGATCAGTGGCCACTCATTTCACGGATGTTCTGCTTGAGGCTCTCGAAGTCGTACTCCGACAGCCCGATGTAGTCCAGCACCAGCGGCCCGACGACGTTCCACTCGTGGTCGACGCTCTGGTTGCCCAGCACGCGGTACGACGCACAGATGTGTTCGGCCATTTTCAGCACCGCCAGCAGGTTCTTCAGCTGGGTCTGGGTGTTGCGTGAAGACTCGTCGCGGAATACCGCCAGGGCGTTGTGGTGGTTGGCGATGGCCGCGCTGATGTGCTCTGGCAGGCGCCACGACTTGGCGGTGAAGTAGCCCACCACCGAATGGTTGGTGTTGAACGCGCGGTTCTCGGTGTCCACCACCCGCGTTTGTTCGTCGGCCTTGGCGTAGGCGTCCTCCAGCACTTCCATGTAGGTCGGGAAGCGCTTGAGCATCAGCGGCACGCCGCAATCATGGAACAGGCCAAGGGTGTAGGCCTCGTCCACCGCCTGGATGCCGGTGCGCTTGGCCAGGGTCAGGCAGGTCATCGCGACGTCCTGGGCGGTGTCCCAGAAGCGGTTGAGGGTGACGATGGTTTCGTCGCTCATCTCGCCCTTGATCGACTGCGCGTTGATCAGGTTGATGATCGAGCGGCTGCCCAACAGGTTTACGGCGCGCTGGATCGAGCCAATCTTGTTGGCCAACGCGAAATGCGGGGAGTTCACCAGCTTGAGCAGTGCACCGGCCAGACCAGGATCCTGCGCTATCAGCTTGGCGATCGTCTCCAGGTCCGGATCGGGCATGTACTGCTCGAACTGCAGGTCCACCATGATCTGCGGCTGCGGCGGAATGGTGATGCCTTGCAAGGCTTGCTGGATCTGTTCGGCGGAAAGTTCCTGGGACATGGGTACACACTCGGAAATGACGAGAGATTCTAACCCTGTACTCCTGCAGGGCACCAACCACTGGATCGTTCCCTGGGCGGTTAACTTTAGCCGCGATGAGGCCGACACTTCATCCAGCCCACCAGCGAACCCCAGGCCAACGCGGTATACTCCCGCTCTTTTTTCCGGAGCGACGTCATGTCCCTGCCCAGCCTTCGCCTCAAAGCCAATGCCGACCGCCGCCTGCGCGCCGGCCACCTGTGGGTCTACAGCAATGAAGTCGATGTCGCCGCGACTCCGCTGCAAGGCCTGAAGGCCGGGCAGCAGGCGATCCTCGAGGCGGCCAACGGCAAGCCGCTGGGCGTGGTGGCGGTGAGCCCGAACAACCTGATCTGTGCCCGCCTGCTGTCGCGCGATGCCAAGCTGCCGCTGGACAAGTCGCTGCTGGTGCACCGCCTGAACGTCGCCCTGTCGCTGCGTGAGCGCCTGTTCGACAAACCCTGCTACCGCCTGGTCTACGGCGACTCCGACCTGCTGCCGGGCCTGGTGGTCGACCGCTTCTTCGACATTCTCGTGGTGCAACTGGCCTCGGCCACCATGGAAGCTCACAAGGATGAGGTGATCGCTGCCCTGGTACAGGTGCTCAAGCCCAGCGGCATCCTGTTCAAGAACGACTCCGCCGCGCGCGACGCCGAGGGCCTGGGCCGCTATGTCGAGACTGTTTATGGCGAAGTGCCAGACTGGGTCGCGCTGGAAGAGAACGGCGTGAAGTTCGAAGCGCCGGTACGTGAAGGCCAGAAGACTGGCTGGTTCTACGACCACCGCATGAACCGGGCGCGCCTGGCGCCCTACGTCAAGGGCAAGCGCGTGCTCGACCTGTTCAGCTACATCGGTGGCTGGGGCGTACAGGCCGGGGCCTTCGGCGCCAGCGAAGTGTTCTGCGTCGATGCCTCGGGCTTTGCCCTGGATGGCGTCGAGCGCAATGCCGCGCTCAACGGCATTGCCGAAAAGCTCACCTGCATCGAAGGCGACGTGTTCGAGGCCCTGCGCGAACTCAAGGCCGCCGAAGAACGCTTCGACGTGATCATTGCCGACCCACCCGCCTTCATCAAGCGCAAGAAGGACCTGAAGAACGGCGAGGCTGCCTACCGCCGCCTCAACGAGCAGGCCATGCGCATGCTCAACAAGGACGGCATCCTGGTCAGCGCTTCGTGCTCCATGCACCTGCCCGAAGATGACCTGAACAACATCCTGCTGACCAGTGCCCGCCACCTGGACCGCAACCTGCAACTGCTCGAGCGCGGCGGCCAGGGTCCGGACCACCCAGTGCACCCGGCAATCGCCGAAACCCGCTACATCAAGAGCATCACCTGCCGGTTGCTGCCCAATAGCTGACCCACCTGCCTGGGGCTGGCCTACAGCCCCAGGTCATGCAATGTGTGGTGATTGTTGGCGATGATGTTGGCGATCAGCGACTCCCCCGGGAAGTCGGCCATGATGATGCCCACGGTCCTGACCGTTGGCTGCGGGCCGTTGAGATCCTCGATATCGTCCCGCGCCAGGGAGTGAAACAGGCGCATGACTCAAGTCCTTTGCGAGCGCAAGAAGACGTCAGGCTAACGACCCGGCGGACAGCCGGGCACTAGATAACTATCGACCGACCATGACTGCAGCGCTGCCTTGGCAAAAACCCTGCTCAGATATCCAGCACCATGCGGCGCGCGATGGTAGCTGCAGCGAGACCAGGAAAATACCGCCAGGAGGGCATTTGGGAGATGTCCTGCATCACCCTGTCCAAATGACGAAAAGCACCGTCCAGACACATCGTCATTCCCTCGTCGCGCCAGCGGTGTAGAATCGGCCTATTCATCGCCAGACATCCCCAGGCGGGTTTATGAGCTCTGGCCAAGCACGCGGCGATCCCGCGCTGTCTTCGGCCCCATCCGTGCCAGCGGCAACCGGCCTTCGGCGCAAAGGACAAGAGAAGCTCACTCCCCTTTCCAGAGACCTGATTAAGCCGCCAGGAGTGCTTCATGCCTGATTATCGTTCCAAGACTTCCACCCAGGGCCGCAACATGGCGGGTGCCCGCGCACTGTGGCGCGCCACCGGGATGAAGGACGAAGACTTCAAGAAACCGATCATCGCCATCGCCAACTCGTTCACCCAGTTCGTCCCGGGCCACGTGCACCTGAAGGACCTGGGCCAGCTGGTCGCCCGCGAGATCGAGCGCGCCGGTGGCGTGGCCAAGGAATTCAACACCATCGCCGTCGACGACGGCATCGCCATGGGCCACGACGGCATGCTGTACTCGCTGCCGAGCCGCGAGATCATCGCCGACGCCGTCGAGTACATGGTCAACGCCCACTGCGCCGACGCCATCGTCTGCATCTCTAACTGCGACAAGATCACCCCCGGCATGCTGATGGCTGCCCTGCGCCTGAACATCCCAGTGATCTTCGTCTCCGGCGGCCCGATGGAAGCCGGCAAGACCAAGCTGGCCAGCCACGGCCTGGACCTGGTCGACGCCATGGTCATCGCCGCCGACTCGACCGCCAGTGACGAAAAGGTCGCCGAGTACGAGCGCAGCGCCTGCCCGACCTGCGGTTCGTGCTCCGGCATGTTCACCGCCAACTCGATGAACTGCCTGACCGAAGCCCTGGGGCTCGCCCTGCCGGGCAACGGCTCCACCCTGGCCACCCACGCCGACCGCGAGCAGCTGTTCCTTACCGCCGGACGCACCATCGTCGAGCTGTGCAAGCGCTACTACGGCGAGAACGACGAGTCGGTACTGCCGCGCAACATCGCCAACTTCAAGGCGTTCGAGAACGCCATGATGCTCGACATCGCCATGGGCGGTTCGACCAACACCATCCTGCACCTTCTGGCTGCCGCCCAGGAAGCGGAGGTCGACTTCGACCTGCGCGACATCGATCGCCTGTCGCGCAAGGTGCCACAGCTGTGCAAGGTGGCGCCGAACATCCAGAAGTACCACATGGAAGACGTCCACCGCGCCGGCGGCATCTTCAGCATCCTCGGCTCGCTGGCCCGTGGCGGCCTGCTGCACACGGACCTTCCGACCGTGCACAGCCGCAGCATGGAAGAGGCCATCGCCAAGTGGGACATCACCCAGACCGATGACGAAGCCGTGCACACCTTCTTCAAGGCAGGCCCGGCCGGTATCCCGACCCAGACCGCGTTCAGCCAGTCGACCCGCTGGGAAACCCTCGACGACGACCGCGAGAACGGCTGCATCCGCAGCTTCGAACACGCCTACTCGCAGGAAGGTGGCCTGGCCGTGCTCTACGGCAACATCGCCCTGGACGGCTGCGTGGTCAAGACCGCGGGCGTCGACGAGTCGATCCATGTGTTCGAAGGCACCGCGAAGATCTTCGAAAGCCAGGACAGCGCCGTGCGCGGCATTCTCGCCGACGAAGTGAAGGCCGGCGACATCGTGATCATCCGCTACGAAGGCCCGAAAGGCGGTCCGGGCATGCAAGAGATGCTCTACCCGACCTCGTACCTGAAGTCCAAGGGCCTGGGCAAGGCCTGCGCCCTGCTCACCGACGGCCGCTTCTCCGGCGGCACCTCGGGCCTGTCGATCGGCCACGCTTCGCCGGAAGCGGCCTCGGGCGGCGCCATCGGCCTGGTCAAGGACGGTGACAAAGTGCTGATCGACATTCCGAACCGCTCGATCAACCTGCTGGTCAGCGACGAAGAGTTGGCCGCACGCCGTGTCGAACAGGACAAGAAGGGCTGGAAACCTGCCGAAGTGCGTCCACGCAAGGTCACCACTGCACTGAAGGCCTACGCCCTGCTGGCGACCAGCGCCGACAAGGGCGCTGTGCGTAACAAGGCGATGCTCGACGGGCTGTGAGGCTTTGAGGGTGTGAAAGAAGAACCGGCGCCTTGAGCGCCGGTTTTTTTATGCCTGTGGGAAAGTGTCGGCCCTTTCGCGGGCAAGTCGGGGCGCCGAACCGCCACTCCCACAGGAGGGGTGGTCACCCTGTAGGAGCG
>NZ_JABWRM010000014.1:0-175678 GCF_014268955.1 Pseudomonas sp. RW3S2
GCTCTAGGGCGGCGCGGGCAGGGTGCAATTCAATATGGTAAAGCTGGCGAGCAGGCCCTAGACTCAGTGAGCTGTCTATTCCAACCACTTAGCTGGAAGCATGCCATGAATAACAATAACAGCCTGCTACGTCACATCCCGTGGCTGGCGCTGGCAGTCATAGGAGCCTGTGCGCTGGGTGTGGTCGCCCTGCGTCGCGGTGAAGCCATCAACGCCTTGTGGATCGTGGTCGCGGCTGTGGCCATCTACCTGGTCGCCTACCGCTACTACAGCCTGTTCATCGCCACCAAGGTGATGCAACTCGATCCGCGCCGGGCGACCCCGGCGGTACTCAACAACGATGGCCTGGACTACGTCCCGACCAACAAGCACATCCTCTTCGGTCACCATTTCGCCGCCATCGCTGGCGCCGGCCCGCTGGTCGGCCCGGTGCTCGCCGCGCAGATGGGCTACCTGCCCGGTACGCTCTGGCTGATTGCCGGCGTGGTACTGGCAGGGGCCGTGCAGGACTTCATGGTCCTGTTCCTCTCCACCCGCCGCAACGGCCGTTCGCTGGGCGACATGGTGCGTGAGGAAATGGGCCGCATTCCGGGCACCATCGCCCTGTTCGGCTGCTTCCTGATCATGATCATCATCCTCGCGGTGCTGGCGCTGATCGTGGTCAAGGCCTTGGCCGAGAGCCCGTGGGGCATGTTCACGGTGATGGCGACCATCCCGATCGCCATGTTCATGGGCATCTACATGCGCTTCATCCGCCCGGGCCGTATTGGCGAGATTTCGCTGATCGGCGTGGTGCTGCTGCTGGCATCGATCTGGCTGGGCGGCGTGATCGCGGCGGATCCTGTGTGGGGCCCGGCGTTCACCTTTACCGGCGTGCAGATCACCTGGATGCTGGTCGGCTATGGCTTCGTCGCCGCCGTGCTGCCGGTGTGGCTGGTGCTGGCACCGCGTGACTATCTCTCGACCTTCCTCAAGATCGGCACCATCATCGGCCTGGCCATCGGTATCCTGATCATCGCGCCTGAGCTGAAAATGCCGGCCCTGACCCAGTTCACCGACGGTACCGGCCCTGTGTGGAAGGGCACCCTGTTCCCGTTCCTGTTCATCACCATCGCCTGCGGCGCGGTGTCCGGCTTCCATGCCCTGATCAGTTCGGGCACCACGCCCAAGCTGCTGGACAACGAAACCAACGCCCGCTACATCGGCTACGGCGGCATGCTGATGGAGTCGTTCGTCGCCATCATGGCCATGGTCGCCGCCTCGGTCATCGAGCCGGGCGTGTACTTCGCCATGAACAGCCCGGCCGCAGTGGTCGGTGCCGACGTCGTGTCGGTGGCGCAGACCGTCAGCAGTTGGGGCTTCACCATCACCCCCGAGCAGCTCGAGGCCACCGCCCGTGACATCGGCGAGCACACCATCCTGGCGCGTGCCGGTGGTGCACCGACGCTGGCGGTGGGGATCGCGCAGATCCTCCACCAGGTATTGCCGGGTGAGAACACCATGGCCTTCTGGTACCACTTCGCGATCCTGTTCGAGGCGCTGTTCATCCTGACTGCCGTGGATGCCGGTACCCGTGCCGGGCGCTTCATGCTGCAGGACCTGCTGGGCAGCTTCGTGCCAGCGCTCAAGCGCACCGAGTCGTGGACCGCCAACCTGATCGGCACCGCCGGTTGCGTGGCGCTGTGGGGCTACCTGCTGTACCAGGGCGTGATCGACCCGCTGGGCGGTATCAACACCCTGTGGCCGCTGTTCGGTATCTCCAACCAGATGCTAGCCGGTATCGCGCTGATGCTCGGCACCGTGGTATTGATCAAGATGAAGCGCGAGCGCTATATCTGGGTCACCTTGCTGCCAGCGCTATGGCTGCTGATCTGCACCACCACCGCAGGCCTGATCAAGCTGTTCGACCCGAACCCGGCAGTCGGCTTCCTGGCCCTGGCCAAGAAGTACAGCACCGCGCTGGATGCCGGTCAGGTCCTGGCTCCGGCCAAGGACATCGGCCAGATGCAGCACGTGATCTTCAACGCCTACACCAACGCCGGTCTCACCGTGCTGTTCCTGGTGGTGGTGTTCAGCGTACTGTTCTTCGCCATCAAGGTCGGTATCGCCGCCTTGGGTCGCAAGGAGCGCAGCGACAAGGAAACCCCATTCCAGGCCCTGCCTGACGCTTGAGAGGATTGCAGCGATGTTCAACGACCTGGGGCGACTGGGTAAGTATCTGGGGCAGGCTGCCCGACTGATGGTCGGCATGCCCGATTACGACACCTATGTCGAGCACATGCAGAACAAGCATCCGGACAAGCCGGTGATGAGCTACGAGGACTTCTTCAAGGAGCGCCAGGAAGCCCGTTACGGTGGCAAGGCCGGCCCCAAGTGCTGTTGAGTCTGTAACTCGCTTGAACCTGTGGGAGCCCGCGCAATCGGGCTCCCACAGTCATTTTCGGCTTCAATGGAGGCAAACGCGTGCATACCCCGATTCCCGTCACCGTGCTCACCGGCTTTCTCGGTGCCGGCAAGACCACCCTGCTCAAGCACATGCTCAAGGCCGAGCATGGCCTGAAGATCGCCGTGATCGAAAACGAATTCAGCGAGGCGGGCATCGACAGCCAACTGCTGGGCGACGAACCGGTACAGGTGATGACCCTGGCCAACGGTTGTGTGTGCTGCAGCATCCATGGCGACCTTACCCGTGCCCTGTACCTGCTGCTCGAACGCCAGGATGCCGGTGAAATCGCCTTCGATCGCCTGGTGATCGAGTGCACCGGCCTCGCCGACCCGGCGCCGGTGGCGCAGACCTTCTTCATCGACGAGGAGCTACGCGAACGCTACATCCTCGACGGCATCATCACCCTGGTGGACGCCAAGCATGCCGATTTCCACCTGACCCAGGCCATCGCCCAGGCCCAGGTCGGTTTTGCCGATCGCCTGCTGCTGAGCAAGACCGACCTGGTCGAGCCTGATGTGGTCGAGGCGCTGCGCGAGCGTTTGGCGCGGATCAATGGCCGCGCACAGATCCGCGTGGTCGAGCATGGTCGTATCGACCTGGCTGAGCTGCTCGACGTGCGCGGTTTCAATCTCAACCCGGACTTGGGGCTGAGCCCGAGGCCGACCCTGCGTCCGGTGCTCAAGCCCGCGACCCCGGACCGTATCTCCACCCTTGTGCTACGCACGGAAAAGCCGCTGGACATCGACCGCCTCAGCGACTTCATGAACCAGTTGCTGGAAGACCATGGCAAGCAATTGCTGCGTTACAAGGGGGTGTTGAACATCGCCGGGGAGGACCGTCGGCTGGTGTTTCAGGGCGTGCTCAAACTGTATGGCTTCGACTGGGATGCCGAGTGGAAAGAGGGCGAGGTGCGCGAAAGCGTGATGGTGTTTATCGGTGATGAGCTGCCGCAAGACCGGATACGCGAGGATTTTGCCGCGTTGGCTGGCTGACAGGTGCGCAAGACATAAGCAAAATGCCCGGCACAAGGCCGGGCTTTTTCACATCAGGCGATTGCCAATCAGTTGCCGTACACCGGCAGCTTCTTGCAGATGGCCTTGACCTTCTCACGCACGGCGTCGATCACCGCTTCGTTGTTCAGGTCGGCGAGGATGTCGCAGATCCAGCCGGCCAGCTCGCGGCACTCGGCTTCCTTGAAGCCACGGGTGGTGACGGCTGGGGTGCCGAAGCGCAGGCCCGAGGTGACGAACGGCGAACGTGGGTCGTTCGGGACCGAGTTCTTGTTCACGGTGATGAAGGCTTTGCCCAGCGCGGCGTCAGCGTCCTTGCCCGAGATTTCCTGCTTGATCAGCGACAGCAGGAACAGGTGGTTTTCGGTGCCGCCGGAAACGACGTCGAAACCACGCTCGATGAACACGCTGGCCATGGCCTGGGCGTTCTTCACTACCTGCTGCTGGTAGGCCTTGAACTCAGGCTGCAGGGCTTCCTTGAAGCAGATCGCCTTGGCGGCGATGACGTGCTCCAGCGGGCCACCCTGGGCGCCCGGGAAGACTGCGGAGTTCAGCTTCTTCTCGATGTCGGCGTTGGCACGGGCCAGGATCAGGCCGCCACGTGGACCACGCAGGGTCTTGTGGGTGGTGGTGGTGACCACGTCGGCGAATGGAACCGGGTTCGGGTAGACGCCAGCGGCGACCAGGCCAGCGACGTGGGCCATGTCGACGAACAGGTAGGCACCGACCTTGTCGGCGATTTCGCGGAAGCGGGCGAAGTCCAGGACTTGCGAGTAGGCGGAGAAGCCGGCGACGATCATCTTCGGCTTGTGCTCGACAGCCAGGCGCTCGACTTCGTCGTAGTCGATCAGGCCGTTGCCGTCGATGCCGTACTGAACGGCGTTGTACAGCTTGCCCGAAGAGCTGACGCTGGCGCCGTGGGTCAGGTGACCGCCGTGGGCCAGGCTCATGCCCAGGATGGTGTCACCGGCCGACAGCAGGGCCAGGTAGACGGCAGCGTTGGCCTGGGAGCCGGCGTGCGGCTGGACGTTGGCGTAGTCGGCGCCGAACAGTTCCTTGGCACGGTCGATGGCCAGTTGCTCGACGACGTCGACGTACTCGCAACCGCCGTAGTAGCGCTTGCCTGGGTAGCCTTCTGCGTACTTGTTGGTCAGAACCGAGCCCTGGGCCTCCATGACCGCTGGGCTGGTGTAGTTTTCCGAAGCGATCAGCTCGATATGCTCTTCCTGGCGCAGGGCTTCTTGCTGCATGGCTTCGAAGAGCTCGGCGTCGTACTTGGCAATGGTCAAATCACGGCTGAACATGGCGGTCCTCAAGGATCGGGGCTGAATTGGGATGGCATTCTAACCGATTGGGTCGGGCCTGGCATATGAAGTGGCATCAAGTCGCGGACCAGTGGGCTTCATGTTGCAGACCGCGCGGGGACTGGGCTGAGACGGGGCGCTAGTTGACTCCGAAGTCCGTTTTTTCGATGCCTGGTGGAGGCTGGATTGGTGTCCAGCTTCTTCGGGCAGTCCACCCTGTAGGAGCGGGCTTGCCCGCGAAAAAGACACCGCGCTGCCTGGCACGGGCTACGCCCGTGTTCGCGGGACAAGCCCGCTCCTACAGGGATTGGGGCTGGCCTTTGGATTTTGAACAGAGCAGGGATCGCGCAGGGTCGTTATTTCTTACTGGAACATGAACAAGGTTTCGTTGCTGAACTGCGCCTCGAACTGGTTGGCCGGCATCGGCCGGCCGAACAGGTAGCCCTGGACTTCGTCGCAGCCGTGCTCACGCAGGAACTCCAGCTGTTCATGCGTCTCCACGCCTTCGGCGATCACCGCCAGGTTGAGGCTGTGGGCCATGGCGATGATTGCCCGCGCGATCTGCGCATCCTGCTCGCCTTCGGGCAGGCCGTCGACGAAGGTGCGGTCGATCTTCAGCACGTCGATGGGGAACTGCTTGAGGTAGTTGAGCGACGAATAGCCCGTGCCGAAGTCGTCCACCGCGATGCTCAGGCCCAGGTTCTTCAGGCTGTCGAGGATCTGCATGGCCTCGTTGACCTCGCGCATCAGGATACTTTCGGTCAGCTCCAGCTCCAGGCACGCCGGCGGCAGGCCGGTTTCTTCGAGAATGGTCGCGATCCGCGTCCCCAGCTGGCCGTCGGAGAACTGCCGCGCCGAGATGTTCACCGACACCTTGGGCACCCGCACCTTGGCCTTGTGCCAGGCCTTGAGCTGGCGACTGGCCTCGCGCAACACCCAGTCGCCGACGTCGACCACCAGGCCCAGTTCCTCGATCACCGGGATGAAGTCGCCCGGCGGCACCAGGCCGCGACGTGGATGGCGCCAGCGCAGCAGCGCTTCGGCGCCGGTCAGGCGCTTGCCGTCGCCGCTGAACTGCGGCTGGTAGTAAAGCATGAACTCGTTCTGCTCCAGGGCGTGGCGCAGATCGCTTTCCAGCTCCAGGCGCTCCAGGGCACTGGCGTTCATGTCGGCCTGGTAGAACTGGAAGTTGTTCTTGCCGCGCTCCTTGGCGTGGTACATCGCCGTGTCGGCGTTCTTCATCAGTTGGCTCAGCTCGTTGCCGTCCTGCGGGCTGAGGGCGATGCCGATACTGGCGGTGACGAAGAACTCGCGATTCTCCAGCACGAATGGCCGCACCAGGCTGGCGAGGATGTTCTCGGCCACATGAATGGCGCGGTTCAGCGCCATTTCGCGGCTGGTACGCGACTGCAGCAGCAGGGTGAACTCGTCGCCGCCCATGCGCGCCACGGTGTCGTCTTCATCGACACAGGCCAGCAGGCGCTCGGCCATGTCCTTGAGCATGCGATCGCCTGCGGCGTGGCCGAGGGAGTCGTTGATCGGCTTGAAACGGTCGAGGTCGAGGAACATCAGCACCACCCACGACTTGTGCCGCTCGGCCTGCTGCAATGCCGTGTGCAGGCGGTCCTGGAACAGCGTGCGGTTGGGCAGGTGGGTGAGGGCGTCGTAGTACGCCAGGCGGTGGATGCGCTGCTCGCTGGCCTTGCGCTCGCTGATGTCGGTGAAGAAACACACATAGCTGGCCAGGTCGCGCTCATCGTCGAGCACCGCGGTGATGCCGACCCAGGCCGGATAGTGCTCGCCGCTGCGGCGCTTGAGCCACACTTCGCCTTCCCAGGTGCCGCGCTGGTTCAGTTGCTTGAGCACATAGCCCAGGTGCGCGTCCTGCTGGCCTTCGACGGTGAGCATGTTCGGGCGCTGGTCGAGTACTTCATCGGGCGCATAGCCGCTGACCCGGCTGAAGGCTTCGTTGACCTGGACGATATAGCCGGCCGGGTCGGTGATCAGGATCGCCGAGGTCGAGTGCTCGAATACCGTCGCCGCCATGCGCAGGTCTTTCTCGGCGCGTCGCTGCTGGCTGATGTCGCGCCCCACCCCAAGCACGCCTTCGAATCGTTCGTGATCGTCCCACACCAGCACCAGGCGCAGCTCGATGGGGATCTTGCGACCGTCGGCACGCAGGCAGTCGAACAGGAATACCTGGGTGGGCAGTTGACTGCGCAACTGGCGCAGTTGCTCGCGGTCGTCCAGCGCCTTGCTGACCCGCTCCATGAGGCTCTGCATGCCGCTGAGCTGGGAGGGGTTGGCGATGATCGATGGCCAGCCGTTGTCGAAGATGTAGTCCACCGGATAGCCCAGCACCGTCTGCACCGAGGGGCTGATGTAGTTGAGCTGCAGTTGGTTGTCGGTGGAGAAGATCACGTCGCTGATGCTTTCGGCGAGCATCCGGTAGCGCTGCTCGCTGTCACGCAGCGACTGGCTGGCCTCGATCTGCACCGTGACGTCCTTGCCCACGCCGATGATCCGCGTGACCTGGCCTTCGCCATCGCGGGCCAGGACCTGCTCGCGGATGTCGTAGCAGCGCCAGCCGCCGTCGCGGTGGCGGAAGCGCAGTTGGCAGTGCAGCGACTGGCTGTGACCGCTGTCGCGCTGTTGCTGGCGCAGGCTGCGGTAGTGCTCGGCATCCTCGGGGTGCAGCAGCAGCTCCCAGAAGTGATCGCCCATCTGCGCAAGCTCCGAGCGGTCGTAGCCCAGGGTTTGCCCCAGGTGGCGGTTGCTGAAGATCATGCGCCGGTTGTGCACGTCCTGAACGTAGAGCTGGTCGGGTACGGTACGCACGACGTCCGACCAGAAGCTTTCACGTTCGAGCAGCGACAGTTCGACCTGCTTGCGGCTGGTGATGTCGCTGATGCTGAGGATCACGGCCTGATAGTCGCGCCGCTGCTGGGGCAGGCGGGCCATCAGCCACAGGTGCAGCTCGCCACCCAGTGGCGAGGGCAGGCGTACTTCCAACTCGAACTGCGCGCGCTGTTCGATCAGGGCGTCGAGCAACTGCATGCCGATACTCTCGCGGCCGTCGCCGCTGCCCTCGATCAACCGCTGCCAGGCGCCCTCGTTGCAGGTCACGTTGAGCAACTGGCGTGCAACTTCGTTGATCTCGGTGATCTTCAGTTCCTGCAGCAGGTTGCGGCGCAGGCTCGGCTCCAGTGCCAGGCTCTGCTTGAGCGCGGCGAGGTTGCGCAGGTGGTAGCGATCGAGCTGACCGGGCAGGCTCGACAGGTCGAGCACGCACAGGGCCACGCCGGTGCTCTCGAAGATATCCTGATAGCGCCGGCGGTCTTCCTGCAGGGCCTGCTGGCGGCGGCGCATGTTGACCAGCGCCAGGCCCGGCAGCAGGGCGCAGAACAGCACCAGCAGGCTCTTGCCCAGCAGGGCCGGCAACAGTTTATCGCGGGCCGAGGCCGGGTCGTGCAGGCCGCGGACCTGCCAGGTACTGTTGTCGATGAAGGCCAGCAGCACGCTGTGCAGCGCCGATGGGTTGGCGTGGGCGACACCGCTGCGCTCGATGACTGCGCCGTCACGGCTGTTTTCCAGCAGCCAGAGCGGGTGGATATGTGTGTTGAGCTTGCTGGTCAGCTCCTGGTAGTAGTCGGCGGACAGGCGCAGCAGCCAGTAGCCGCGATCTTGTTCGGTGGGCTGGCGCAGCAGCAGGTAGACCAGCTGGTTGTCGCTCGAATTACCATAGAAGTAGGCGTTACCCTGGTTCAGACGTACCAGGCCGTCGATCGTTTGGCGGTCGGGGCTGTCGCGCAGGCTGTCGCCGCGGATTTGCCCGTTGCTGTCCAGCCAGGCCAGGCCACGCAAGGCCGGCAAGCGTCCCCTGAGTGTCTGCAGCAGCGCCGGCAGGGCCGCAGGCGACGGCGGCTTGACGTAGGGCTGCAGCAGATTCATGGCCTGCTGCGCCTTGAGCGCCATGTTCAGGGTCAGGTGGTGGGCCAGTTCCGCACTCGTCGCCACGCTTTGCTGGCGCAGGTCGGCCTGTGTGTGGCGGAACTGCGAGAACAGTTGCCAGAACAACAGCCCCAGCAGGACCAGGGCCAGCAGGGCAAGCGCACCCTTGAGCGAGCCTCGCAACGAAGCAGGCGGCGCAGGGCGCTGGATGGGCGGTCGGGTGAAGTTGGTCAAGCGTTGGTCCTGCGATTGGGCTGGCGAAGGCAGGGGGGATCATGCACGCGGCATGCCGCCGTGGCGCACTATAAGGCCGGACATACGAAAGCGGCTAGGCTCTGTCTGATATGTATCTGCACTCGCCCATACTGCGTTGAAACGTGGCTCGGAATGCTCATGTACTCCAGTACACTGCGCTTCCTCCCCCCGTTTCGCCTTGTCTGGCCTTCGCGCAGACACATTTCAGACGGACCCTAGCATGCCTTGGATTATGGCAAAGTGCCAGCCGATATGTCTCGTCCCGGCGCCGGCCGGGTGTTCGGCAAGCCCCTGCAACCTGTGCGAGAATGCCGGCCGTTTCATAGTCAATGCATCGGAGAAGCACGGTTTGGTTACCCACTATTCCACCAATGGCCTCGATTCCGCCTGTGGGCGCAGCAGTCAGACTTTGGTCAGCACTGCCGTGGCCGACGACGTATCCTGCAAGTCCTGCCAGCGCTCGTTCGCCAAGCCCGACGCGGCGGCTGCCCAGCGCAAGACGCCGTCGCTGGCCGAGCTGCGCAAGTCGGCCAAGGCTGCGCTCGAGCCGGCCGAAGTCGCGGTTGTTGCCGCCGAGGTGAAACCTGCAGCGAAGGTTGTGAGCAAACCGGCGAGCAAGCCGGCCGGCAAGACCGTCGAGACCCCGGTCCGCACCGGCGGTTTCAGCGTCAAGGCCGCCTGGGCCGCGCGCCTGGCCGAAGAAAGCGGGCGGTCGCGCCTGCCGCGCGGCAAGGGCAAGCAGCGTCACGTCTGATCGCTCGCGCAATGCCGACGTGCAGATCCTGCACATGGCAGCCATTCACCAAGACTTGGCGTAGAATGGCCAGCTTTGTTCAACGACACCTCGAATACAGATCGCCCTGACCCGTTCAGGGCGATCGTCGATGTCTTTACCTATCCATATAGAGGGCTTGGTTTTGGCTCAATACGTCTACACCATGCATCGGCTGAGCAAGGTCGTGCCGCCGAAGCGGGAAATTCTCAAGAACATCTCCCTGTCGTTCTTCCCCGGCGCCAAGATCGGCGTGCTGGGCCTGAACGGCGCCGGTAAGTCCACGCTGCTGCGGATCATGGCGGGTGTCGACAAGGAATTCGACGGCGAAGCCCGTCCGATGCCCGACATCAATGTCGGCTACCTGCCGCAGGAGCCCCAGCTGGACCCGAACAAGACCGTGCGTGAAGTGGTCGAGGAAGCGGTCAGCGTGATCAAGGACGCCCAGGCGCGCCTGGACGAGGTCTACGCCGCCTACGCCGACCCGGATGCCGACTTCGACAAGCTGGCCGCCGAACAGGCCAAGCTCGAAGCCATCCTGCAGGCCGCTGACGGTCACAACCTGGAGCGTCAGCTGGACGTCGCTGCCGACGCTCTGCGCCTGCCGGCCTGGGATGCGCGCATTGAGCACCTGTCTGGTGGCGAGAAGCGTCGTGTGGCCCTGTGCCGCCTGCTGCTGTCGGCCCCTGACATGCTGCTGCTGGACGAACCGACCAACCACCTGGACGCCGACTCGGTGGCCTGGCTGGAGCGCTTCCTGCACGACTTCCCTGGCACCGTGGTCGCCATTACCCACGACCGTTACTTCCTCGACAACGTCGCCGGCTGGATCCTCGAACTGGACCGCGGCGCGGGCATCCCGTACGAAGGCAACTACTCGGGCTGGCTGGAGGCCAAGTCGGACCGTCTGGCGCAGGAATCCAAGCAGCAGAGCGCCCACGAGAAGGCCATGAAAGAGGAACTGGAGTGGGTGCGCAAAGGCGCCAAGGCCCGCCAGTCCAAGTCCAAGGCTCGCCTGCAGCGTTTCGAAGAGATGCAGTCGCAGGAGTTCCAGAAGCGCAGCGAGACCAACGAGATCTACATCCCGGCAGGTCCGCGCCTGGGCGACAAGGTCATCGAGTTCAAGAACGTCTCCAAGGGTTATGGCGACCGCGTGCTGATCGACAACCTGTCGTTCTCCATGCCAAAAGGCGCCATCGTCGGCGTTATCGGCGGTAACGGCGCCGGTAAGTCGACCCTGTTCCGCATGCTGATGGGCAAGGAGCAGCCGGACTCGGGCAGCATCGAGATCGGTGAAACCGTGCAACTGGCCTGCGTCGACCAGAGCCGCGAGGACCTGGACGGCAGCAAGACCGTGTTCCAGCAGATCTCCGACGGTTCCGACCAGATCCGCATCGGCAACTACGAGATCCCGTCGCGCACTTATGTGGGCCGTTTCAACTTCAAGGGCGGCGACCAGCAGAAGTTCGTCAAGGACCTCTCCGGTGGTGAGCGTGGCCGTCTGCACCTGGCACTGACCCTGAAAGAGGGCGGCAACGTCCTGCTGCTCGACGAACCGTCCAACGACCTGGACGTCGAGACCCTGCGTTCGCTGGAGGAAGCCCTGCTGGACTTCCCGGGCGCCGCCATCGTGATTTCCCACGACCGTTGGTTCCTGGACCGCGTGGCGACCCACATCCTGGCTTACGAGGACGACTCGAACGTGGTGTTCTTCGAGGGCAACTACACCGAGTACGAAGCCGATCGCAAGAAACGCCTGGGCGACGCTGCTGCCCAGCCGCACCGGGTACGGCACAAGAAGCTGGCGCAGTAAGCCGGTTTTTGTTGCACAAGGATGGGGCCCTCAGGGGCCCCATTTTTGTGCCTTGCTGGGAGCGGTGGTGCTTCATTCGCGGGCAAGCCCGCTTCTAGAAGGGAAGCTTGCCGGTCCAGGCCCTTGTAGGAGCGGGCTTGCCCGCGAATGCCACACCTCGGTGACGGTTTGTATACATTTATATAAAACGCACCAAAAAAATTCAGAAAAACGACATTTTGCCCTGTTCCAGTGCGATTGCTTCTTGATAGAGTCCGGAAAAAATCAATAAGTCCAATCCTCTTGGTGAGATGTCTACCATGATCGAATCCGTCGACCATTTCCTCGCACGCCTGAAGCAGCGTGACCCTGCCCAGCCCGAATTCCACCAGGCTGTCGAAGAGGTGCTGCGCAGCCTCTGGCCGTTCCTCGAAGCCAACCCCCACTACCTGCAGGCCGGCATCCTCGAACGCATGGTCGAGCCGGAGCGTGCCGTGCTGTTCCGCGTGTCGTGGGTCGATGACCAGGGCAAGGTCCAGGTCAACCGCGGCTATCGCATCCAGATGAGCAGCGCCATCGGCCCCTACAAGGGCGGGCTGCGCTTCCACCCGTCGGTGAACCTGGGCGTGCTCAAGTTCCTGGCCTTCGAACAGGTGTTCAAGAACTCGCTGACCTCGCTGCCCATGGGTGGCGGCAAAGGTGGCTCGGACTTCGACCCCAAGGGCAAGAGCGATGCCGAAGTCATGCGCTTCTGCCAGGCATTCATGAGCGAGCTGTACCGCCACATCGGCGCCGACCTCGACGTGCCGGCCGGTGACATCGGTGTTGGCGCCCGTGAGATCGGCTTCATGTTCGGCCAGTACAAGCGCCTGGCCAACCAGTTCACCTCGGTGCTGACCGGCAAGGGCATGACCTATGGCGGCAGCCTGATCCGGCCGGAAGCCACCGGCTACGGCTGCGTGTACTTCGCCGAGGAGATGCTGAAGCGTAAAGACCTGCGTATCGACGGGCGTCGCGTGGCCATCTCCGGTTCTGGCAACGTGGCCCAGTATGCGGCGCGCAAGGTCATGGACCTGGGCGGCAAGGTGATTTCGCTGTCCGACTCCGAAGGCACGCTGTTCTGCGAGGCCGGGCTGAACGACGAGCAGTGGGATGCGCTGATGGAGCTCAAGAACGTCAAGCGTGGCCGCATCAGCGAGCTGGCCGAGCGTTTTGGCCTGGAGTTCCGCAAGGGCCAGACGCCGTGGAGCCTGCCGTGCGATATCGCCCTGCCGTGCGCCACCCAGAACGAACTGGACGTCGAGGACGCCCGCGCCTTGCTGCGCAACGGCTGCGTCTGCGTCGCCGAAGGCGCCAACATGCCGACCACGCTCGAGGCGGTGGATGTGTTCATCGAGGCGGGCACCCTGTTCGCACCGGGCAAGGCGTCCAACGCCGGTGGCGTTGCGGTGTCGGGCCTCGAGATGTCGCAGAACGCCATGCGCCTGCTGTGGACGGCGGGTGAGGTGGACAGCAAGCTGCATGCGATCATGCAGTCGATCCACCATGCGTGCGTGCACTATGGCGAGCAAGCCGATGGCTCGGTCAACTACGTCAAGGGCGCGAACATCGCCGGCTTCGTGAAAGTGGCGGATGCCATGCTGGCGCAGGGGGTGGTCTGATTCGAGATCCTCGGGGCCGCTTTGTGGCCCAATCGCGGGACAAGTCGGAGCGCCGAACCGCCGCTCCCACAGGGATTGTGCTGGTCTTCCTGCAGGAATCGCGATTGGGCTGCGCAGCAGCCCCTAACCCTCACCCAGGATCTCGACCACCTCGATGGACAGATCCCCCGCCGGCCGCCGCCACAGCACCTCATCCCCAGGCCTTGCGCCAAGCAGCGCCCGCCCCAGCGGTGAACCCCAGTTGATCAGCCCGCGCGCTGCATCGGCCTGATCTTCCCCGACCAGTTGCACCTTGTGCTCCTCATCCTGCTCATCGACAAATCTCACCCGGCTGCCGATCTGGACCTTGTCCTGCGAGGTCGCAGGTGGCACCACCTGGGCGCTCTGTACGCGTGTGCGGAAGTAGCGCAGGTCGCGCTCGGTATCGGCCAGGCGCTGTTTGTCGGCATGCTCACCCTGGGCTTGCAGATCGCTGTGCAGGGCAATGAGCGCCGCCACGCGTTGCTGCAGTTGCGCAAGACCGCTGGCGGTGACGTAGTTGGGCTGGTCGCTGACCCGTCGCTCCACCGGCTGGCTGGCCTGGGCGGCGGCCTGGTCTTCGTTGACGAATGCTCGGCTCATGAACGGCCTCCTTGTTTCTGGAGACCATGGTGAGGGTTGTCGAGTTTCCCTGAATGTCTGGCTGCGACCTAATTGTGACGATAGGCGCGCGCTGCACCGCGGTCTTTTTCCTGCTGCCATTCGCGGTCACGCTCGTCCCAGTAGCGCTCTCGGTACTGGCGCGTGTCTTCGCTGTTCTGCATGGCATGGCACTGACGAAAACCATCGTCCCAACCGCTTTCGTAGCGGCGATCGTGGAGGTAGCGCGGGACGTCCTTGCGAAAATCTCCGACCATCAGCCCCGCTGCCTGGCGGCCACTGCTGCAGCCGTCCTGGAAACCATCGGCATAGGCCGGTGGGTAGCCCTGGTCGAGCATCTGCTCGCGGGTGGACTGGCAGCCGACCAACAGCAGGGTTATCCACAGGGCGAAACCGTACCGCGACATAGACACTGGACCTCCGGGTGATAGGGGAAGTCTAGGTCGTGGATTGTCGCGGCGATGTCAAAACGCCGTCGAAGGATTGCACGTCATGATGCGAATCCCTGTGGCCCCACGCAAAGGTATCAGTACTGGTACCACTTCAACTCCAGCATCACCTCGTTCTGTGCGGTGGCCAGGTGGCTGAACTCGCGCTTGGCGCTCAACCTCAGGCCCAGGTTCTGCGAAATCTCCCACTGCTGGTTCAGGCTCAGGCTGCGCCGCACTTCACCATTGGTGAAGTAATCGCCTTTTGCCTCCAGGGTCATGTTGCCCAGCCCGTTGCGCCACAGCAGGCCACCATTGAAACCGGCCGCCGGCGAGATGAACTCGGCGAAGTCATTGTGATGTTCGACCCGCACCGTACCGAGGGCAAAGCCCAGCAGGCCGTCGGCAAGCTGCCAGGTCCCACCGCCGCCGCCGTTGACGTGGCTGACCAGCACCTCGTCGTCATGCTTGCCCGGCACCCGCTCGAGGCCGCCAGCCACCTGCCACGACCAGGGCTTGAGCAGTTCGTTGCGCGGGGTCAGGGAGCGGATGGTGGCCAGGTCCAGGCGTTGCACCTGCCAGTCGTTGCCCTCGTACTGGCGCAGCTTGAGCTGGAGGATCTCGATCTGTGCGCCGAGCGGGAAGCCGTAGGCGTTGTCGTTGAGGTCGTGGTAGGCCATGCGCAAGCCGTACTCGGCGAAGGCGCGGTCTTCGCGGGTACCGACACCCAGCTGCCAGGTACGCGACTGATGACCGTCCTCGGGCAGGCCGGGGCGTTCGATCTGCAGCGGTGGCGGCGGGTTGCGGTTGATCGCCCGCAGCAGCTCGAAGCTGCGCCTGGCCTGTTCGGGGTCACGCTCCTGGCCGGTGGCGCGGTAGCGTTCCAGGCGATAGGCGGCATCTTGTACCAAAGCCTGGCGTTCGCGTGGCAGGGCGGTGAACTCGGGGCTCTGCAATTGCGCAGTGTCGGCGCTGACGGCCAATACCTGCTGTTTTTCGTGATGGTCCAGTGGCTCGGCGCGGGCCAGCAGCTCGCGTTCGCGCGATGGCCGGTAGCGCACATCGGACACCAGCCCCGACTGCTTGACTGCCTTGACCGTATCGGTAGGGATGGCGGTGAGCGGGAACTGCGAGGTCAGGTCCAGCCCGGGGCGGGCGACCTGCAGCAGCTCCAGCAGGCGGTAGGAGCAGTTCTCGTCGAAGAAGAAGTAGTCGAACTGCACCTGCTTGAGTTCCCAGACGTGCTCGACCATGCGCCCGGTCTCTTCAGGCGTCAGGTCCAGCTGGTACTCCCACAGGTCGCGGTTCTCCAGGCTGCGGTATTCGGAGAGTTTCTCCTGGTACGGCATCATCGCGAACAGCCCGGGGTAGCCGCCCATCAGGCCTTTCCAGGCGTAGAGGATGCTGTTGTCGCTGCCTTCGATATAGGCGCCGAAGTTGATCGCGTAGCTGAGCAGCGTGGTGTCGTTGCTGCGGGTGTCGGCCTTGTCGATGCGCAGCAGGGTATGGCCGAACATCGAGGACGGGCTGTTGAGGTAGGCCGCCGGGAAGATCAGCACCGCGCTGTGCGGTGCGACGTCGGCGTACCAGCGGCTGTATTCCTGGCAGTCCGGGGTCGGCAGGTCGCTGAGCTGCAGTTGCTCGCGCAGCCAGCGGGTGCGCGCCGGAAAGACGCATTGGGCGTGTTTGTCGCCCAGGTTGGCCGGGGCATACAGCGCATCGACCGTGGCCCGCAGTTCGCGATCCGGATGATGGGCGCCGTCCTCGGCGAGAAAGAATTTGTCGTCGTCCACATAACTGCGCCAACCGCCCAGCTTGGCGGTTTCGTAGTGACCCAGTGCGATCCAGTAGCGGTCGGCGGCCAACTGCTGCACGCGCGCCTCATCCAAAGAAGGTGTCGCGTAGGCAGGGGCGCAGGCGCATAACGTCAGGTAGGCGAAGCGTTTGAGCATATCGGGCAACTACTTCTGAATGATGCCGAAGGGAGGTGGGCGAAACCCGCCCCGCAAGCGGGGCGGGCAGGTCGAACTTACGCTTCGGTAGCGTACTTCGCCAGTTGTGGATCCTTTTTCAGGACCGCGATGGTGTTGTTGTGGACATCTTCGGCAGTGACGTTGGCGCTGCTGAAGATCTGCTGGAAGTGGTCGTGGGTGACCGAGGCGAAGTGCGCGCGGTCTTCGGGTTTGACGCCCAGTACCACGGCGTAGGTGGTCAGGGCTTCGCCCTGGCCCTGGGCCATGTCTTCGGACAGTTCGTTCATGGTGCCATTCATGGCCAGCCACGATTTGCCGCCGTAGGTGAGCGCTGCCTTGGTGGAGCAGCCGTTGGTGCCGGAGGTCATGCCGAAGGTGGCGTTACCGGAGGTGCCGTTGGTGGTGGAGGCCAGGAAGTGCGCCGGAGTGCCGCGCTGGCCTTCGAACAGCAGGTTGCCCCAACCGCAGTTCGGGCCGCCTGGCGCTTCGGCCATGGCATTGATCGAAACCGCGGCGAACAAGGTACCCAGAAGAATCCGTTTCATAGCGTTATTCTCTTTTTCGATACGTATCAATGATCAGGGTTGTCTGGCAGTTCATGCCAGGACGGGGAAGCATTTTACCCACCCGCGCAGTTTGGAGTTTAGGCACGATCCAATAGTTGCGTAGTTGATTGCGAAAAAATCTTGGACAAACCTTTTTAACGCCTGCGACATAAAGTCCCGCGGAGCCTTGCAAGGCGCGCGCCCCCGGCGCCAGAATGCTGCGTATCCGCCCCGCCGAAGTAAGGAAACCCAATGCCCGATCCTGTTGCTGCGCGCCTGCGTCTCGCGCCTGAAGCCCTGACCCGGCGTTTTTCCCCCGAGCAGTTTGCCTTCACCAACACCGATGATCTGGAGCCGTTTCGCGGAGTACTGGGCCAGGAGCGTGCCGTCGAGGCCCTGCAGTTCGGCGTGGCCATGCCACGCCCTGGCTACAACGTCTATGTGATGGGCGAGCCGGGTACCGGCCGCTTCTCCTTCGTCAAGCGCTACCTCAAGGCCGAGGGCAAGCGCCAGCAGACCCCGGCCGACCGGGTCTACGTCAACAATTTCGAAGACACCCGCGAGCCGCGTGCGCTGGAGTTGCCGGCAGGCACTGCTGGCGAGTTCATCGCCGACATGAACGGTTTGATCGGTAACCTGCTGGCGACCTTCCCGGCGGTGTTCGAGCACCCGTCCTACCAGCAGAAGAAGGGCGCCATCGATCGCGCCTTCAACCAGCGTTACGACCGTGCCCTTGATGTGATCGAACGCGCGTCGCTGGAAAAGGACGTGGCGCTGTACCGCGACGCCAGCAATGTCGCCTTCACCCCCATGGCCGAAGGCAAGGCGCTGGATGAGGCCGAGTTCGCCCAGTTGCCTGAAGAGGTCCGCGAGCAGTTCCACGAAGACATCGCCGAGCTGGAGGAGCGTCTCAACGAGGAGCTGTCCAGCCTGCCGCAGTGGAAGCGCGAGTCGAACAACCAGCTGCGCGAACTGAACGAAGAAACCATCACCCTGGCCCTGCAACCGCTACTGGCCCCTCTGTCGGAGAAGTACGCCGAGAACGCTGCGGTGTGCGCTTACCTGCAGTCGGTGCAGTTGAACCTGCTGCGCACCGTGGTCGAGCAACTGGTCGACGATGCCAAGACCGACGCGGTGGCGCGCAAGATGCTCGAGGAGCAGTACGCGCCAAGCCTGGTGGTGGGGCATCCGGTCAATGGCGGCGCGCCTGTGGTGTTCGAGCCGCACCCGACCTACGACAACCTGTTCGGTCGCATCGAGTACAGCACCGACCAGGGCGCGCTTTCCACCTCCTACCGCCAGCTGCGTCCGGGGGCATTGCACCGCGCCAACGGCGGCTTCCTGATCCTGGAAGCGGAGAAGATGCTGGGCGAGCCCTTCGTCTGGGATGCGCTCAAGCGTGCGTTGCAGTCGCGCAAGCTGAAAATGGAGTCTCCCCTGGGCGAGCTGGGGCGCATCGCCACCGTCACCCTGACGCCGCAGATGATCCCGCTCAACGTCAAGCTGGTGATCATCGGCTCGCGTCAGCTCTACTACGCGCTGCAGGATCACGACTCGGACTTCCAGGAGATGTTCCGCGTACTGGTCGACTTCGACGAAGACATGCCGATGGTGGACGAGAACCTCGAGCAGTTCGCCCAACTGCTGCGCACGCGCACCAATGAAGAGGGCATGGCGCCGCTGACCAGCGATGCCGTGGCGCGCCTGGCGACCTTCAGCGCGCGCCTGGCCGAGAACCAGTCGCGCCTGTCGGCGCGTATCGGCGACCTATTCCAACTGGTCAGCGAGGCGGACTTCATCCGCCAGTTGGCCAACGACGAGATGACCGATGCCGGACACATCGAGCGCGCGCTCAAGGCCAAGGCGACCCGCACCGGGCGGGTGTCGCAGCGGGTGCTCGATGACATGCTCGCCGGCATCATCCTGATCGACAGCGAAGGCGCTGCCATCGGCAAGTGCAACGGCCTGACGGTACTGGAGGTCGGCGATTCGGCATTCGGCATGCCTGCGCGGATCTCCGCCACGGTCTACCCGGGCGGCAGCGGCATCGTCGACATCGAGCGTGAGGTCAACCTCGGCCAGCCGATCCACTCCAAAGGCGTGATGATCCTCACCGGTTACCTGGGCAGCCGCTATGCCCAGGAGTTCCCCCTGGCGATCTCGGCGAGCATCGCGCTGGAGCAGTCCTATGGCTACGTGGACGGCGACAGTGCTTCGCTTGGCGAGGCCTGTACGCTGATCTCGGCGTTGTCGCGCACGCCACTCAAGCAGTGCTTCGCCATCACCGGTTCGATCAACCAGTTCGGCGAAGTGCAGGCGGTGGGCGGGGTCAACGAGAAGATCGAAGGCTTCTTCCGCCTGTGCGAAGCGCGTGGCCTGACCGGCGAGCAAGGGGTGATCATCCCGCGCGCCAACGTCGCCACGTTGATGCTCGACGAGCGCGTGCTGCAGGCGGTCGAGGCCGGGCGCTTCCATGTCTATGCGGTGAGCCAGGCCGATGAGGCGCTGAGCCTGCTGGTGGGCGAGGACGCTGGTGCGCCCGACGAGAAGGGCGAGTTCCCCGAAGGCAGCGTCAATGCAAGGGTGGTCGAGCGCCTTCGGGCCATCGCCGAGATGATCAGCGAGGAAGAGATCAAGGACGCCGAAAAGGAACGGCTGGAGGAGATGGTGGCTGAGGCCAAGCCTGCCTGAGTCAATAAACCGGCGCTGGCGGCCAAGTGCTACCGTTCAGCGCCGGTTTTCCAGCAATGCTCACCTGTCATCTATGCTGGAACTTAAGGAGTTGTCAGGGTTCAGGATGGAAACAGCCTGTCGTGCAGGCTGAACAGGGCTTCTCAGAGGGGACGCCGCCATGCGCAACCTCAGCCTCACCCGCCAGTGCCTTGGCCTGGTGACCCGCATCGAGTGCAGCATCCGTCCGCTGGCCGGCGACAACGGCATGTGGACCTTGCTGTTTGCCGCCGGCATGGCCGGTGAGCAGCCTTCTGCGATCAAGGCGCAAGGGCCGTTTCATGGGCCGATGGTGGCCGAATCGGTAATGAACGCCATTGTCGACAGCTTGACCCTGCACGGCTACCAGGTGGCCGAGGATCCGCAAATCTGGTGCCTGCACCTGCAGGCGCAATTGCGGCGGATCAATGGCGAGCGTTGTCGCAACCTTGGGGACTACCAGTTCCGTCCGGACAATTGAAGAGGGCTCTGCGGCAACCCGCCGCAGACTTTTGCTGTCATAGATGGCTGGCTATACTCGCGCACGCTTTTTCAGTCATCTCATGAGCCCCTATCCTCCATGGAACGTATTCTCGAAAACGCGATGTATGCCTCCCGCTGGCTACTCGCTCCGATCTATTTCGGCCTGTCCCTGGGCCTGCTGGCGCTGGCGCTGAAATTCTTTCAGGAAGTGGTCCACGTACTGCCCAACGTCTTTGCGCTGAGCGAGGCGGACCTGATCCTCGTGATCCTTTCGCTGATCGACATGTCGCTGGTCGGCGGCCTGTTGGTGATGGTGATGATCTCCGGCTACGAGAACTTCGTCTCGCAACTGGACATCGACGAGAGCAAGGAGAAGCTCAACTGGCTGGGCAAGATGGATTCTTCTTCGCTGAAGATGAAGGTTGCCGCGTCGATCGTGGCCATTTCCTCGATTCACCTGCTGCGCGTGTTCATGGATGCGCAGAACATCTCCACCGACTACCTGATGTGGTACGTGATCATCCACATGACCTTCGTGGTCTCGGCTTTCTGCATGGGTTATCTGGACAAGCTGACCAAGCATTGAGTCGGTGAAGGCCGTTTCGCGGGTTTACCCGCGAAAGGCACGACGCGGCCCGACCGACGGCCCCTTGCCTAATCCCAGCTTCTGTACAAAAAATGAGCACTCATGCGGGGTTTCCGCAGCGAGGTGCATTCATGAATCTGCATCAGCTCAATTCCGAGGCCAGGGCCGGCCACGTCGATGAACTCAACCTGATCGCCATCGAAGGTGGTGACTACCTGCTCGAGGCGCGGATCAAGGGTCACGCCCATCCTCTCCACGCCCCCCGTGGAGAGCGCTTGAGGGTGCACTCGGTCGAAGATGCACGATTGCTCCTGAAAGCCCTGCCGATGCTGTCGATGAATCTGGTGCACTGGTCGGTGCAGGATGAGATGTGCGGCATGGGCAGCCACCCGGAGGAAGACCTCAAGGTCCCGATTTCCCAGCGTTCGGCCTGGTAGCTGCTTCGCGCAGCCCCAGTGTGCTAGGCTGCTTGCCCTTTTCACCAAGGGCGCGGATGCAGTGCGCCCTTAAGCGGAGCAAGCCAATGTCCGAACTCAACCTGTCCACCGACGAATCCCGCGTCAGCTACGGCATCGGCCGTCAGCTGGGCGGCCAGCTGCGCGACAACCCGCCACCGGGTGTGAGCCTGGAAGCGATCCTGGCCGGCCTGACCGACGCCTTCAACGGTGCCGACAGCCGCGTCAGCGAAGCCGACCTGTCTGCCAGCTTCAAGGTTATCCGCGAAGTGATGCAGGCCGAAGCTGCCGCCAAGGCCGAGGCCGCCGCCGCCGAGGGCAAGGCCTTCCTGGTCGAGAACGCCAAGCGTGATGGCATCACCACCCTGGCCTCGGGCCTGCAGTTCGAAGTGCTGACCGCAGGTAGCGGTGCCAAGCCGAGCCGCGAAGACAACGTGCGTACCCACTACCACGGCACCCTGATCGACGGCACCGTGTTCGACAGCTCCTACGAGCGCGGCCAGCCTGCCGAATTCCCGGTAGGTGGCGTGATCGCTGGCTGGACCGAGGCGCTGCAACTGATGAACGCGGGCAGCAAATGGCGCCTGTACGTGCCGAGCGAGCTGGCCTATGGCGCGCAAGGCGTTGGTAGCATCCCGCCGCACAGCGTGCTGGTGTTCGACGTCGAGCTGCTCGACGTTCTGTAAGACTGCGTCGTCTTCATCGCGGGACCAGCCCGCTCCCACATGTGCCCCGCAGGCTCTAATGCGCAGGTGTACTGGTGGGAGCAACTGTCTTGTTCAAAATCTAAAGACCAGCCCAATCCCTGTGGGAGCGGGCTTGTCCCGCGAAGAGGCCGGTAATGCCGGCCTCAATTCCAATCCGTTCCCCCTGGGCGCAACGCCCGCGCATAGCAGAACAGAAACAGATTCCTCACCAGTTCCTTCAGTACTCCAGGCTCACTTGAGTTCAGGCCGGTGAGGTCCAGGTCGCCCTGGTCACGCAGTTCGTCGAGTGCTTCTTCCTCGAGCACGGCACAGACTTCGCCGGTCTCGCGATGGAGGATGCGCAGGTAGGGATGGGGGCGGTCGAGCCAGGCGTCGATCAGGTAGGTCATGGCTATTCTCCTTGGAAAACGTTCCAATGAGAATAATTCTTATTATCAAAATGGCAAGTGACTATTGGATTAATTCTGCCAAAGGGTGCAGATGATCCTGTTGCAGGATCTGTCAGGGCCACCCGAGGGCGGCCCTGCAAATAGCCTCAGACCTTGCGCACGAACTCGGACTTGAGCTTCATCGCGCCGATGCCGTCGATCTTGCAATCGATGTCGTGATCGCCGTCGCACAGGCGGATGTTCTTGACCTTGGTGCCGACCTTGACCACCAGCGAAGAGCCCTTGACCTTGAGGTCCTTGATCACGGTGACGGTGTCGCCATCCTGCAGGACGTTGCCGACCGAATCCTTTTTCACCACGTCATCGCTGTTCGCCTCGGCGTCGCCGATGGCCGACCATTCGTGGGCGCATTCGGGGCAGATCAGTTGGGTGCCATCCTCGTAGGTGTATTCGGAGTTGCAGGCGGGGCAGGGCGGCAAAGTGCTCACTTCGGTTCCTTGGTGTACAGAGGGTTAAAGGCGCACATTGTATAAGGTTTTGCGGCGAAAATGTTTTTTGTCCGCACAAAAGCATTCGCGGGCAAGCCCGCTCCCACAAAAGGCCTGATGTACTTGGGCCCTGTGGGAGCGGGCTTGCCCGCGAATGAAGACGATGCGATCTATCAGTGCGTACGCGCGACCGCGAACTCGCTCAGCTCGACCAGCGCATCACGATATTCGCTCGCCGGCAGCACTTCCAGGCAGGCGATGGCACGGGCGACGTAGTCGCGGGCCATCTGTGCGGTGTAGTCGAGCGCGCCGGAGGCTTCGACGGCGATGCGGATCTGCTCGAGGTCTTCCAGGCCACCCTTCTGGATGGCCTGGCGCACCAGCGCCGCCTGCTCTGGCGTGCCTTCGCGCATGGTGTAGATCAGCGGCAGGGTAGGCTTGCCTTCGGCCAGGTCGTCGCCGACGTTCTTGCCCAGGGTTTCGGAGTCGCCCTTGTAGTCGAGCAGGTCATCGACCAGCTGGAAGGCCACGCCCAGGTGGTCGCCGAAGGTACGCAGGGCCTCGCGCTGTTCGTCGCTGGCGCCGGCCAGCGCCGCGGCGCTGTGGGTCGAGGCTTCGAAGAGCATGGCGGTCTTGCCGCGGATGACGTCCATGTACACCTCTTCGGTGGTGCTGGCATCGCGCACGCGCGACAGTTGCAGCACTTCACCCTCGGCGATCACCCGGGTGGCCTTGGAGAGGATCTGCATGACCGGCATCGAGCCCAGTTCGACCATCATCTCGAACGAGCGCGAATAGAGGAAGTCGCCGACCAGCACGCTCGGGGCGTTGCCCCACAGGGCGTTGGCGGTGGAGCGGCCGCGGCGCATGCCGGACATGTCGACCACATCGTCGTGCAGCAGGGTGGCGGTGTGCAGGAATTCGATGGTCGCGGCCAGCAGGCGCAGGTCGTCGCCTTCGCGGCCCAGGGCCTTGCCGCACAGCAGCACCAGCAATGGGCGCAGGCGTTTGCCACCAGCGGATGTGATATAGTCGCCGATCTTCGATACCAGCGGCACGCGCGAGGTCAGCTGCTTCTTGATGATCTCGTCGACGGCGCTGAAATCGTCAGCTACCGCGCGGTAGAAGGATTGGGGTTGCATCGGCTGCTCCATTGAGGTTGCGCGGCATGCTAGGTCGCGGGTCCCGGTGTGTCAAGGCGCGCTGCCTGCACCCTCGGGGCGGCACTTGCAAGGCTTTGCCGGGTTGCGTACAATCGCGCACCCTAACTTCCTGGGCAGCACCTGCCTTACGCAATTGCACCGGGCCGTTCCAGCCTTGTGCAGCCATGCCAGCCAATACTCATCATATAAAGCGCTGGGTGAGCAGGATTATCGGAGATTCAAAATGTCCTACGCAGTAATCGTTACCGGCGGCAAGCAGTACAAAGTCGCTGAAGGTGAATTCCTCAAGATCGAGAAACTGGAAGTCGCCACTGGCGAATCCGTGACTTTCGATCGCGTTCTGCTGGTTGCCAACGGTGAAGAAGTCACCATCGGTGCTCCAGTCGTCGCTGGCGCCAAAGTAGTGGCCGAAGTGGTTTCGCAAGGCCGCCACGACAAGGTTCGCATCATCAAGTTCCGTCGTCGTAAGCACCACATGAAGCGCATGGGCCACCGCCAGTGGTTCACCGAGATCAAAATCACCGGTATCCAGGCTTAATCCCCTAGGTCCCCTGAATTTATTTGGAGAATTGAACCATGGCTCACAAGAAGGCTGGTGGTAGTACTCGTAACGGTCGCGACTCAGAATCGAAACGCCTTGGCGTGAAGATGTATGGCGGCCAGGTTATCAAGCCGGGCAACATCATCGTCCGTCAGCGCGGCACCGAATTCCACGCTGGCTACGGCGTTGGCATGGGCAAGGATCACACCCTGTTCGCCAAAATCGACGGCGTGATCAAGTTCGAGAAGAAAGGCGAGTTCAACCGCCGTTACGTGAGCATCGTCGCCGCTTAATCGCGACGTCGCTCCAGAAGCCCCGTCATGCGACGGGGCTTTTTCGTTTGTGGTGAGCCTCTTGCAAAGCTGTTTGTCTGGGCTGCCGGCGTTGGTTTCTGATGGTACGGGGCCGCCGCGCTCATTTTTGCAAGAGCCTCAGGGTTTTCTGGTTTTCAGCTCGTCGTCCGACGAGAGGCGGTTTTGAATGAAGTTTGTTGACGAAGTATCGATCCGGGTAAAAGCCGGTGACGGCGGTAACGGTTGCATGAGCTTCCGTCGCGAAAAATTCATCGAGAACGGTGGTCCCAACGGCGGTGACGGTGGCGACGGCGGCTCGGTGTACATGGTGGCCGACGAGAACCTCAACACCCTGGTCGACTACCGCTACACCCGCCACCACGAGGCCCAGCGTGGCCAGAATGGCGGCAGCACCGACTGCACCGGCAAGAAGGGCGAGGACCTGTTCCTGCGCGTGCCGGTCGGCACCACGGTGATCGATGCCTCCACCCAGGAAGTCATCGGCGACCTGATCACCCCCGGTCAGAAACTGATGGTCGCCCAGGGCGGCTGGCACGGCCTGGGCAACACCCGCTTCAAGTCGAGCACCAACCGTGCGCCGCGCCAGACCACGCCAGGCAAGCCGGGCGAACAGCGCGACCTGAAGATGGAAATGAAAGTGCTGGCCGATGTCGGCCTGCTGGGCCTGCCGAACGCTGGCAAGAGCACCTTCATTCGCGCCGTCTCGGCCGCCAAGCCGAAGGTTGCCGACTACCCGTTCACCACCCTGGTGCCGAACCTGGGCGTGGTCAGCGTGGACCGCTGGAAGAGCTTCGTCATTGCCGACATTCCCGGCCTGATCGAGGGCGCCTCCGAAGGTGCCGGCCTGGGTATCCGCTTCCTCAAGCACCTGGCCCGTACCCGTGTGCTGTTGCACCTGGTCGACCTGGCGCCGCTGGACGAGAGCAGCCCGGCCGATGCCGCCGAAGTGATCATCAACGAGCTGGCGCAGTTCAGCCCGGCACTGGTCGATCGTGAGCGCTGGCTGGTGCTGAACAAGGCCGACATGGTGATGGAAGACGAGCGCGACGAGCGTGTGAAGGAAGTCGTCGATCGCCTGAACTGGGATGGCCCGGTCTACGTGATCTCGGCCATCTCCAAGCAGGGCACCGAGAAGCTCAGCCACGACCTGATGCGCTTCCTCGAAGACCGCGCCGACCGCCTGGCCAACGATCCGGCCTACGCCGCCGAGCTCAAGGACCTCGACCAGCGTATCGAAGACGAGGCCCGCGCCCAGCTGCAGGCCCTGGACGACGCCCGTACCCTGCGTCGTACCGGCGTCAAGAGCGTCCACGACATCGGCGACGATGACGACTGGGATGACTTCGAAGACGACGAGGACGGTCCGGAAATCATTTACGTGCGCGACTGACCGGTTGCAGTACACTGGACGCCGCTCTTCGAGCAGTGTGCCGTGATCAGGCTTGGGCGTTGAGCCCATCGCGGGACGAGCCCGCTCCCACAGGTCCGCTGCGATCCTTGTGGGAGCGGGCTTGTCCCGCGATGGCCTCAACCCCCTCTCACGGTACGCCGCTCAAATGAGCGGCGTTTTGGTATCTACAGATTCGACATAGGTTGGAAGAGAAGATGCGAAGCAAGGTGACGGGCGCCAAGCGCTGGGTCGTGAAGATCGGCAGTGCGCTGCTGACCGCCGATGGCAAGGGCCTCGACCGTGGTGCGATGGCAGTCTGGGTCGAGCAGATGGTCGCACTGCGTGAAGCGGGCGTGGAACTGGTACTGGTCTCCTCAGGGGCCGTGGCCGCAGGCATGAGCCAGCTGGGCTGGACCACGCGACCGAGTGCGATGAACGAGCTGCAGGCGGCCGCTTCGCTCGGCCAGATGCGCTTGGTGCAGGCCTGGGAGTCGAGCTTCGGCGAGCACGGCAAGCACACCGCGCAGATCCTCCTGACCCACGACGACCTTTCCGACCGCAAGCGTTACCTCAATGCCCGCAGCACCCTGCGTACCCTGGTCGACCTGGGCGTGGTGCCGGTGATCAACGAGAACGACACCGTGGTCACCGACGAGATCCGCTTCGGCGACAACGACACCCTCGCCGCGCTGGTGGCCAACCTGGTCGAGGCCGACCTGCTGGTGATCCTTACCGACCGCGACGGCATGTTCGACGCCGACCCGCGCAACAACCCCGAAGCCCAACTGATCTACGAAGCCCGCGCCGACGATCCGTCGCTCGACGCCGTGGCGGGCGGCACCGGTGGCGCCCTGGGGCGCGGTGGCATGCAGACCAAGCTGCGTGCTGCGCGCCTGGCCGCGCGCTCCGGTGCCCACACCATCATCATCGGTGGCCGTATCGAACGCGTGCTGGACCGCCTGAAGGCTGGCGAACGCCTGGGCACCTTGCTGTCGCCTGAGCGCGGCATGCTCGCTGCGCGCAAGCAGTGGCTGGCTGGCCACCTGCAGACCCGCGGCACCCTGGTGCTCGATGCCGGCGCTGTGAAGGCCCTGCGCGAATCGAACAAGAGCCTGTTGCCGGTCGGCGTGAAGACTGTGCAGGGCAGCTTCCGCCGTGGCGAGATGGTGGTCTGCGTCGGCCCCGATGGCCTGGAAGTGGCCCGTGGCCTGGCCAACTACAGCGCCCTGGAGGCGCAGAAGATCATCGGCCAGCCGTCGGACGCCATCGAAAGCCTGCTGGGCTACAGCGCCGAGCCTGAGCTGGTGCACCGCGACAACCTGGTTCTGGTCTGAAGGAGACGCCCGTGCTGAAAAGGATGTTTGCCGTGGCAGCGTTGATGCTGCCGATGCTGGCCGGTGCCGAGGAAATCGGCCAGGTGTCCACCGTGTTCAAGTTCCTTGGGCCCAACGATCGCATCGTGGTCGAAGCGTTCGACGACCCCAAGGTCGAGGGCGTGACCTGCTACCTGTCGCGGGCCAAGACCGGCGGCGTTAAGGGTGGGCTGGGGTTGGCGGAAGACCGCGCGGAGGCATCGATCGCTTGCCGTCAGGTCGGGCCGATCAACTTCAAGGGTGAGCTCAAGGATGGCGAGGAGGTGTTCAAGGAACGCACCTCGCTGGTGTTCAAGACCATGCAGGTGGTGCGTTTTCTCGACAAGAAGCGCAACACGCTGGTGTACCTGGTGTACAGCGACCGGATAGTCGAAGGTAGCCCGCAGAATGCGGTGACGGCGATTCCGATTCTGCCTTGGGCGCATGCCCAATAAACGACGCAGCTCCTCCCCCTGTGGGAGCGGGCTTGCCCCGCGATAGGGCCCGACCTGGCGGCGAGGTTGCCAAGTCGGGCCCTATCGCGGGGCAAGCCCGCTCCTACAGGAATGGGCCGCGGTTGCCTCAGGCCAGCTCTTCGGCCTGATCCTCACGCACGATTGCCTTCACTTCATCCCGCCGACTGATGTACTTCCAGTCCGCCTCGTCGATGTAGATCCCGTTCGGCCCACTGCCGCCTTCCAGGTCGATCGCCACGCGCGCCGACACCTGCGGCTTCACGCTCGCCAGAATCGGCACGAAGCCCAGCTGCTGGCTGGTCTCCAGCAATGCCGCCTGGTTGCGTTCGTCGATGTCCGCCGCTTCGTCGAGGTAGTAGGGCAGGCGAATGCGCCCGGCCAGGTCGCGGTCCATCAGGTGCAGCAACAGGTACATGTTGGTCAGCGCCTTGATGGTCATGGTGGTGCCGTTGGACGCGGCGCCGTCGATGTCGGCGTGGATCACCGGCTGGCTGTTGATCTTGGTGATCTCGAAGGCCAGCTCGAACAGGTCTTTCAGGCCCAGCTGGTTGTGGTTGGCCGCTACCAGCCGCGCCAGGTACTCCTTGGCCTCTTCGTTCTTGTGATCCTGCTCGGCGCTCTGCGTGAGATCGAACACCGACAGCGTTTCGCCTTCCTCGTACTGGCCGGCACTGTGGATGATCTGGTCGATGTGCTTGAGCGCTTCCTTGTTCGGCGCCAGCACCACGCGGAAGCTCTCCAGGTTGGACACCTGGCGCTTGTTGATCTCGCGGTTGAACAGCGCCAGCTGGTGCTCAAGGCTGTCGTAGTCACTGCGGATGTTGCGCAGGGTCCGGGCGATGTCGGTGACCGCCGCGCGGCGCGCCTTGGCCAGGGTGAGGGCTTCCTCGGTGCGGTGCGAGTAGGCGTTGATCAGCAGCATCAGGCGACGTTCCATGTCGTCTTCGCTGTCGAACTTGGCCACGCCTTTCAGGCGCACCTGGGCGTACAGCGCCTCGATCTGGTTATCGACGCGCTGCAGCGCCTGCCAGCTGTCCTGGTAGTCGTTGAGCAGCGGCAGCAGGTTGTCCATCGAGTCATCGACCGGCTCCATGAACGGCGTGCCGAACGGCAGGTCGGCCGGCAGCAGCTGGCGGCGGCGCAGGGCGTCGTCCAGGGTGCGCTGCTTGGCTTCCATGTCGGCGATCTGGCGGCCAACCAGTTGCAGCTTGGCCGACAACTGCTGGACGCGCTCGGTGAAGGCGTCACTGGAGCGCTTGAGCTCGTCCTGGGCAGCTTCGAACTGCGCCAGTTGCTCCATCTTCTCGGGCTCTTCGGCGCTCAGGGTCTCGGTGCGGCGGAAGTCTTCGAGGGCCTTCTGCGCATCCAGCACCTGCTGGTACAGCGCCTCGGTCTGGGCTTTGCTCGCGGCGCGGTCCAGGGCTACGGCCTGCTGGGTCTTGAGCTGCTTGAGCTCCTTTTCCAGGCGCTCTTTCTGGTCGCGCAGGGCCGCACGGTCGGCCAGGGCCTGCAGTGCGGGCGGCTCGATGTGCGACAGTTCGATGGACAGGCCCGGCACTTCGAAGCGCTCGCCCTTGAAGCTGTCGAGCACGCCTTCAAGCGTCTTGACCCACAGGTCGCTGTCGTCCAGCTCGATGCCCCGATCGCCCAGCGGCAGGCTGAACAGCGCGCCATTGAACAGGCGCATCAGGCGATCGACATCCTGCTGCGAGAACTCCTCGCGCAGGCGTGCGTAGCTGTTGTTGTCGGCGTGCTCGAGCTGTTGCTTGACCGCCTTGACGCGTTTTTCCAGGTCGCGCACGCGCTCGTCGAGGTCTTCGGCAGAGAACTGACGCGACTGCGCCAGGGCGCCGGCCAGTTCGTCGTGGGCGTCCTTGGCGGCGAGCAGTTGCTGCTCCAGTACCTTGACGTCATCGACCAGTGCGAAGCGGTGCTTGAGCACCGACAGCTCGCCGAGCCAGCGCTGGATGCCGGTGATTTCGCGCTCCAGGCGCATCAGCTCCTGGGTGCCGCCACGCTGGTCGTTCTGCAGGCCATCCTGCTCGGCGCGGTAGTGCTCGGCCTGGATCACCAGCTCTTCCTTGCGCGCTACGGCGTAGTCCTGCCAGGTGCCGAGCAGGCTGTCGAGCAGGGGGGAGAGACGGTGCAGCTTGCCACGCAGGATGTCGCGCTGGGCCACGCCGCCGGCAAGTGCCTCGACCAGCGGGCCGGCGGCGACCAGGGCGTTGTAGTCCTGTTCCATGCGGCGCACATCGCGGAAGGCTTCTTCACAAGCCGCAATGTAGTCGACGCTGCCCGAGCGCAGGCTGTGCTCGAAGGCATCCAGGAACAGCTGCTTGAGCTTGGCGGCAGTGATCTCGCGCATGTGCAGCAGGTTGATGAACAACGCGCGGAAGGTCTTCAGGCTCTGCTCGCTGGTCGAGCGCAGCGGGATCAGGGTGAGGTCCAGCGGCACCGAGGTGTGGCCGCCGACCAGCAGCCGGCGCAGTTCGTCCGGCTTGAGTTCGTAGGCCTTGAGGCCGTTGCGCTCGAGGTTGGTGAACAGCTCCTTCTGGCGCAGGCAGGTGTCGTCTTTCTGGTAGTGGGCCAGGTCCAGCTCGCCCTGATAGGCGAAGAACTGGTGGCCGAAGCCGCCGCCGGGGCCGCGACCGACCACGCCGATCACGTGCGGGCCGTGGGGCAGGTTCAGTTCGCAGAGGATGTAGCTGGTGTCGCTGGCGAAGTAGAAGCGCCGCGACTGCTCCAGGCTGTACTTGCCGAAGCTCATGTCCGACATGCGCGCCAGGATCGGGAATTGCAGGGCGTTGATCGACGCCGATTTACCCAGGTTGTTCGCGCCATAGACCGACAGCGGGTGTTCCAGCGGGAACAGGCCGAGGCTGTAGCCGGCGGTGTTGAGCAGTGCGAAGCGGCGAATGCCGTAGCGTTCCTGGCTCATGCGTCAATCTCCTGTTGCTCTTCGCGGATGGCCCGGGCCAGGGCGTCTTCTTCGCTCTCGTCGCCCTCGAAGGGGGTGAGGTCGAGCGGATCGTCGGTGCGGTTGAGTTGTTCCGGGGTTTCTTCCTCGACCAGCACCGGGACCGGCAGCGGCAGGTCGCTGTGCAGGGTGGCGGCCAGGTCGCGGTCCTGCTGGACCGACAGGCACACATCGAGGAAGCGGTGCATCGGGGGCAGGAAGCGGTAGATGCCGCCTTCTTCATGGGCGAAGCCCAGCTGGGTCATGCGGCGCAGGATCTTCTCTTCGAGCTCCTCGACCGTCTGCACTTCGGCTTGCAGGAACAGGTCGCGGTATTTTTCCAGCAGCGAGGGCAACTCGTCGCGGCCGATGCTGCCGCCGTCGAGCACGGCCATCGGGTCGCGGCCCTGGTCGGCCAGGTGTTCGACCAGGATGAAGGTGAACAGCGACAGGCGCTGGGCGGTCTTGTTGACCTGCGCGGCGGCCTGTTCGGGGACGAAGTAGTAGAAGCCGCGGGTGTCGCAGACCAGCTCGAAACCGAGCGCCTTGAACAGGGTGCGGTACTGGTCCTGGAAGTTCGACAGTTGCGCGTACAGTTCCGGGTCGCGGCGGCTGACGTGGAAACCCTTGAACAGCTCGCGGAAGATCGGCGCGAGCTGGGACAGTTCGGAAAGATCAAGATGCATTGGCTGGGCTCGCGGTGGATTCGGTGGCTGCCGGTTGTTGTTCGCGGCTGGATGTCAGGGCGAAGGAACGCAGGCTGACCAGGTGTTCGCGGGTGGTGTAGTCCTGGCGCTGCAGGCGCTCGCGGTTGAAGCGCTTTTCGCGAGAAAGGCGCGAGAACCAGTACAGCAACTCGTCGGTGGCACCTTCGGGTTCCTGCTCCAGCAGCCAGACCATCAGGTCGGGCAGTGGCAGGGCGTCCTCGCAGCGTTCGAGCATTTCCTTGACCGTACGCGGCGCGCGCGGCAGCGGGCCCTTGTGGGTCTTGTGCGCCTTGGGGAAGCGCGCAGGTTTGGGCTCGAAGCGGGCCAGGGCGTAGACATAGGCCTCGACCTGGCTGGCGCTGCCCAGGAAGGTGCTCTGCGGCCGGGTGAACATCGGCATGGCCGCTTGCGGCACGGCGTCGATGCCCTTCTTGCGGATCACCGACAGGGCCAGTGCCGCGCCGCGGGTGACGGCGTTGTGTCGGCGTGCTTCCTCACGCAGCGGCAGCAGCAGCTCGCGGGCGTGGCGCAGGGTGAGCTGGGCGCTGGTCTGCATCTCGAGGATACGCGCGTGGGTGCGCAGCAGCATGTCGTCGTCGACCAGGTGGCCCAGGCGTGCTTGCTCGCCTAACAGGCGCAGCAGCACGGTCTCGACCTTGCGTACGCCCTGTTCGAAGGCACCGTCGGCGTTGACCAGCTGGATCATCGGTTCGACGTATTCGTCCCAGGTCGCCAGGACCTCGGCGTAGCGCTGGCGCAGGGGGATCTGGCGGTTGCTGGTCTTGGCCCGTTCGGCCACGGCGACCAGCGCCTGTTCGTCGTTGTCGAGCTTCTTCAGGACATCGCGCACGCGCATGTCGAGCAGGCGCAACTGGCGGGCCAGGTCGTCGCTGTCGCGGTTGTCGAAGGCGTCCTGGATGTGTCCGGCCAGGCGCTCGAGGTGGCGCAGGTAGGCTTCGATCTCCAGGCACAGGCCAAGGCGGTGCTCGCGGCGCAGGTAGGCGAGGAAGTCGTGGATCTGCGCGTTGAGCTCGAAGCGGTTCGGGCTCTTGGCAACCGGGACCAGGATGTCCAGGCGAATCCACACGTCGAGCAGCTGGGTGATGTCCTGCGGCGTGCTCTCCACCTGCTGGCGGGCCAGTTGCTGACGCAGCTCGACCAGGCTCAGGGTGCCCTGGTCGAAGCGCTCGCACAGCGGCTCGATCAGGGCCCAGTGTTCGGCTAGGGCGCGCAGGACGCGCTTGGGTTCGATCATTGGCGGGTCGACTCTTGCCAAATAAAAGGGGCGATTGTACTGCATACGGGGGGGAGGATTTCACCCCTTGGTCCGGGATTTGCGTTGATCTGTGCCAGCCTCTTCGCGGGCAAGCCCGCTCCCACAGATACAGCGCCTGGCCCCGTGGGAGCGGGCTTGCCCGCGAAGAGGCCGACACAAGCAATAAATTTTTCCGCCAGCCTGTTGCGGCACGCCGCCGCCAACAGCGTTAGAATGCCCGACTGAACCAAACCCCCCGGATACCCGAGCCTTGCTGACCGAACCCCGCCGCCGCGCCTACCTTTCCGCCATGCAAGTGGTGCACTGGCTGCCGCGTGCCGAACTGCCGTTCGCCGCGCCTTCGCGCCCCGAGCTGCTGTTGCCGGTGGCGCCGGTCGAGGAGCTGGATGTCGAGGTGCAGCCGGTGCGCCAGGCGCCTGCGCAGGGCGAAGCCGCGTCGGTCCATGCCCGCTCCGGCGAGCGACCGAAAATCGAGATCCCGCGCCCCGGCAGCACGCCCAAGCCTGCTGCCAAGCCGGTCGAGCGCGAAGAGGAGGCGCCCAAGGCTGCCCGTCCGTCCCCGGTGCCGCCGCCGCGTTTCGCCCTGCAACTGCTGCGCGCCGGCACGTGCCTGTTGCTGGTGGAGCTTGCCACCGGTCAGCCGTTCCAGAGCCGCGACCCTTCTTACCTGTTGCTCAAGGACATGCTGCGCGCTGCGGGCCTGCCGGACGCGCCGCAGATCATCGGCGAGCCGGTGCGCTGGCCGCTGTTCGTACGCGGCAACATGGAGCAGGGGCCGGAGGCTGCGCGTGATTTCGTCCAGGGCTTCATCCAGGCCCGCCTCGAAGAGGCCCCCTGCACCTGCCTTTGGCTGATCGGCCTGCCAGCGGTGCGTTTTGCCGGCGACGCCGATGCCCAGGCCTACTACCAATCACTGAAGATCGACGGCCTGGGCGATGTCTGGGCATTGCCGGGTCTTGAACTGTTGATGGACGAACCGCAACGCAAGGCGGACGTCTGGAAAGCGATGCGCCAGCTGATGGCGCGCTGGAAGAGCGTTGAATGAGTGACTCGATCAGTTTCCGCCCGATGACCGAGGCGGATCTGGATAACGTGCTGAAGATCGAATATGCCGCCTTCAGCCACCCCTGGACCCGCGGGATCTTCCAGGATGCGCTCAAGTCCTACGAAGTGTGGCTGATGTTCGACGGCCAGCAGCAGGTAGGGCATGGCGTGATCAACGTGATCATCGACGAAGCGCACCTGCTCAACATCACGGTCAAGCCGGAGAACCAGGGGCGCGGCCTGGGCTTGCGGCTGCTCGAACACCTGATGGCGCGTGCCTACCAGCTCAATGGGCGCGAGTGTTTCCTGGAGGTGCGTGCCAGCAACCAGTCGGCCTATCGTTTGTACGAGCGCTACGGATTCAACGAGATCGGTCGGCGTCGCGATTACTACCCGGTCGCTGGCGGGCGTGAAGACGCCCTGGTGATGGCCTGCACCCTGTTCGAAGAGTAACCGCCTGCGCGGCTACCAGCCGAACAGCTCACAGGCGTTGCGCGTACTGGCCTCGGCCAGCGCCACGCACTCCACCCCCATGACCTCGGCCAGCGCTCGGGCAATATCGGGCAGATGCTCGGGGCTGTTGCGCGCGCCGGGGTGCATCACCGGCGGCATGTCTGGCGCGTCGGTCTCCAGTACCACGCTCTCCAGCGGCAAGCGCGGCAAGGTCTTGCGCAGGCGCAAGGCCTGCGGCCAGGTGGCGGCGCCACCCAGGCCCAGCTTGAAGCCGAGCTTGATGTATTCGCGGGCTTCTTCGTAGCTGCCGGCGAAGGCGTGGATGATGCCGGCGCGTGCGGGCTTGTAGCGCTTGAGCGTGGCGATCACCTGGGCGTGGCTGCGGCGTACGTGCAGCAGCGCAGGCAATTCGAAGTCGCAGGCCATCTGCAATTGCGCTTCGAACAAGGCCTGCTGGCGGTCCTTGTCGAGCTCGGGCAGGTAATAGTCCAGGCCGAACTCGCCGACCGCACACAGGCGTGGATCGCCGTGCAGGCGTTCTAGCCACGCGCGCAGTTGCGCCAGGTGTTCGGGCCGGTGCTGCTCGAGGTACACCGGGTGCAGGCCGAGGGCGGCTGGCAGGCGTGCATCGCTGCAAGCCAGGTCCCAGACCCGCTGCCAGTTGCCCTGATCCACCCCCAGTACCACCATGCGCTCGACCCCCAGCGCCGCTGCGTTGGCCAGCAGGCGCTCGCGGTCGGCGTCGAAGTCGGGGAAGTCCAGGTGGGTATGGGTGTCGATCAGGCGCATGTTCAGGCCGAAATGCGCTGCTTGAAGGTTCGCGCCACGGCATGTACGCCTGGGGCGTAGGTCTTCTGCTCGATGGCGGCCAGGGCCAGCTCCAGTGCGGTGGCGGCGATCTGACCGTGCTGCTGGGCCATGGCGTTGACCGGCAGCGGCAGGAAGTCGAGCAACTGGTTGTCGCCGAAGGTGCCCAGTTGCAGCCCACGTGGCCCGCTGGCACGGGCTTGCAGGGCGTCGAACACGCCTTGCAGCAATACGTAGGAGGTCGTCACCAGGGCATCGGGCAGGTCGCCGAGCTCGTCGATCAGCGTTTCCATCAGGCGCTGGCCACAGGCGCGGCTGAAGGCGTCGCCTTCGTAGCGGCGAACTTCGCCATCAAAACCTTGCAGGGCCTCGTCGAACCCCCCGGCGCGGGCCTGGCTGACCGACAGCTCCGGACGCGCACCGATCAAGGCGATGCTGCGAGGCTTGCTGCCCAGCAGGCTTTCGGTGAGTTGGCGGCTGGCATCGCGGTCGTCGCTGATCACCGAGCAGAAGTGCGCGGGGTCGAGGCGGCGGTCGATGGCAATCACTGGCAGGCCCTTGCTCTGCATTTCGCGATAACTGTCATCTTCCGGCGGCAGGCAACTGGCGACGAACAACGCATCGCAGCGGCGAGCGCGGAACAACTGCTGCAGCTGGCGTTCGCTTTCGGGCTGGTCATCACTGCTGGCGATCAGCAACTGGTAGCCACGGGCTCGCGCGCCCTGTTCGAGCTGCTTGGCGATGCGTGCGTAGCTGGGGTTTTCCAGGTCCGGGAGGATGAAGCCGAGGGTGCGTGTGTGCCGACTGCGCAGGCCGGCAGCCTGGGGGTTGGGCGTGAAGTCGTGGGCATCGACCACGGCGCGCACCCGCTCGACGGTGGCGCTGCTGATGCGCTGCTGTTCGGCCTTGCCGTTGATGACGTAGCTGGCAGTGGTCACGGAAACACCGGCCAGACGTGCGATATCGCTGAGTTTCACCGCATTTTCCTTGTTATTACCGGGGCAGCCTGGGGCGCCTGATCGGTTAGTCTTACTCAGAATTGTGTCCAAGTGCAGGCGACCATTGTCGCAATTGTTCCGACAAACTGGGGCTTTTTCCTACGCAGATTATCGAGTAACGTGGCCGCCTGGTCAGATTAAACGTTTCAGCATCCGATTGAACGGGAACTGCCCCTGAGCCCGCGGGTGAAAAAACGCGTTGAATCCCACAACAATAACCTCAGTCCCGAGCGACGGGTACTGCAAAAGGAGAAGGTCATGCTCGAGCTCGCGAGAGAGCAGATAGCCATGGGGCAGGTTGCCAGCGATAAAGCAGCGGCACTGCGCCTGCTGGCCGATCGGCTGGTCAGCGATGGCCTGGTCGCCGAGGGTTACCTCCAGGGCCTTGAGGCTCGCGAGGCGCAGGGCTCCACGTTCCTTGGCCAAGGCATCGCCATTCCCCACGGTACCCCGCAGACCCGCGACCTGGTGTACGCCACCGGTGTTCGCCTGTTGCAGTTTCCCGAGGGGGTGGACTGGGGCGATGGGCAAATCGTCTACCTGGCGATCGGCATCGCCGCGCGCTCTGACGAACACCTGCGCCTGCTGCAACTGCTGACGCGTGCCCTCGGTGAAACCGACCTGGCCGAGGCGCTGCGCCGCGCCAGCTCTGCCGATGCACTGCTCAAGCTGTTGCAGGGGGCGCCGCGTGAACTGGCGCTGGATGCACAGCTGATCGGTCTGAACCTGCCCGCCGAAGACTTCGCTGAACTGGCCTGGCGCGGTGCGCGCCTGCTGCAGCGTGGCGGCTGTGTAGACAGCGGTTTCGCAGCGCTGTTGCAGCAGGCCGAGCCACTGCCGTTGGGGGAGGGGTTGTGGTGGTTGCACAGCGAGCGCGATGTGCTGCAGCCTGGCCTGGCGTTCGTGACGCCGCAGCAGCCCCTGCGTCATCGTGACCAGCCGTTGAACGGCCTGTTCTGCCTGGCCAGCCTTGGCGCTGCGCACCAGGCCTTGCTCGAGCGCCTGTGTCAGGTGCTGATCGAAGGGCGCGGGCAGACCCTCTACCAGGCCACCAGCAGCCGCGATGTGCTGCAGGTGCTGGGCGGCGAGGCGCCGCCAGATTGGCCCAGCGTGCGCGTGATACTGGCCAACCCCCATGGCCTGCATGCCCGCCCGGCGAAGGTGCTGGCGCAACTGGCCAAGGGCTTCGAGGGTGAGATCCGCATCCGCCTGACCGACAGCGGCCATCCCGGCGTATCGGTGAAAAGCCTGAGCCGCCTGCTGTCACTAGGGGCTCGGCGTGGGCAGGAACTGGAGCTGATCGCCGAGCCGGGGATCGCCAGTGATGCCCTGCCGGTGTTGCTGGAGGCCATCGAACAGGGCCTGGGCGAGGACGTCGAACCGTTGCCGGCGCATGCCCTGCCGGTCGCCGAGGTGGTGGGCGAAACCTTGCAAGCGCCGCTGCCCGGTAGCCAGGTCCAGGGCGTCGGTGCAGCGCCAGGCATCGCCAGCGGGCCGGCCCATGTACGGATTGAGCGCCAGATCGATTATCCGCTGCGCGGCGAATCCTGCGCCCAGGAACGTGCCAGGCTGCGTGCTGCCCTGGCAGCGGTCAACGCCGAGCTGCAGACACTGGTGCAACGCAGCGACAAGGCCATCGGTGAGATCTTCATCACACACCAGGAGATGCTCGCCGACCCGGCACTGGGCGATGAGGTGGACCTGCGCCTGGCCCAGGGCGAAAGCGCCGCAGCGGCGTGGATGGCGGTGATCGAGGCGGCCGCAAGCCAACAGGAGGCGCTGCGCGATGCGTTGCTCGCCGAACGTGCCGCCGACCTGCGCGACATTGGCCGAAGGGTGCTGGCGCAGCTGTGTGGCGTCGCGGAGCAGGCCGAGCCGCAACAGCCTTATGTGCTGGTGATGGCTGAAGTCGGGCCGTCCGATGTGGCGCGTCTCGACCCGGCGCGGGTTGCTGGCATCGTGACCGCGCAAGGCGGGGCCACCGCGCACAGCGCCATCGTTGCCCGCGCTTTGGGCATTCCGGCGGTGGTCGGTGCCGGGGCGGCGATCCTGCTGGTGGAGGCGGGTACGCCGCTGTTGCTCGACGGGCAACGGGGCAAGGTCAGCGTTGCGCCGCCTGCCGATGAGCTGCAGCGTGCGTTGGCCGAACGCGATCAGCGTGAGCAGCGTCTGCAGGCCGCCTGGGGCAAACGCCATGAGCCGGCCGTGACCCGCGATGGCCATGCCGTCGAAGTCTTCGCCAACATCGGTGACAGCAGTGGCATCGACAAGGTGGTGGAGCTTGGCGCCGAAGGCGTCGGCCTGTTGCGCACCGAACTGATCTTCATGGCTCATCCGCAACTGCCGGATGTGGCCACCCAGGAAGCCGAGTATCGCCGCGTGCTCGATGGCCTGCAGGGGCGCCCGTTGGTGGTGCGCACCCTCGATGTGGGCGGTGACAAGCCCTTGCCCTACTGGCCGATCGCCGATGAAGACAACCCCTTCCTCGGCGTGCGTGGCGTGCGCCTGACCCTGCAGCGTCCGCAGGTCATGGAGGACCAGTTGCGCGCCTTGCTGCGCGCGGCCGACGACCGGCCACTGCGGATCATGTTCCCGATGGTCGGCCAGATGCACGAGTGGCGCGCGGCCAAAGCCATGGTCGAGCGGCTGCGTGAGGAGATCCCGGTCAATGACCTGCAGGTGGGGATCATGGTCGAGGTGCCGTCGGCTGCGCTGCTGGCCCCGCAACTGGCCCGGGAGGTGGACTTCTTCAGCATCGGCACCAACGACCTGACCCAGTACGCCTTGGCCATCGACCGCGGCCATCCGAGCCTGTCGGCCCAGGCCGATGGTCTGCACCCGGCGGTGCTGCAACTGATCGACATGACCGTGCGCGCCGCCCATGCCGAAGGCAAGTGGGTGGGCGTGTGCGGTGAACTGGCGGCCGACCCGCAGGCAGTGCCGGTGCTGCTGGGGCTGGCGGTGGACGAACTGAGCGTCGCGGCGCGCAGCGTCGCCGAAGTCAAGGCCCTGGTGCGCCAGGCCGATTACCCGACGGCCCGTGCCCTGGCGCGCGAGGCCCTGCAACAGGACAGCGCCGAGGCGGTACGGGCGCTGGTGGAGCGTTATTGAAATGGCCAAGATTCTTACCCTGACCCTCAACCCTGCGATCGACCTCACGGTAACCCTCGAGCGCCTGCACGCCGGTGAGGTCAATCGCACCCATGACCAGCGCAGCCACGCCGCCGGCAAGGGCCTGAACGTTGCCCAGGTGCTGGCTGACCTTGGGCATCAGGTGACGGTCAGCGGCTTTCTGGGGCGCGACAACCTGCAGCCTTTCGAAGCGTTGATTGCCCGCCGCGGCTTCGACGACGGTTTCGTTCGCGTGTCGGGCGAAACCCGCACCAACATCAAGCTGGTCGAGGCCGATGGCCGGGTCACCGATGTCAATGGCCAGGGCCCGCAGGTCGACGACGCGGCCCAGGCCGAGCTGCTCGAGTACCTGGCACAGCGGGCAGCCGGGCATGACGTGGTGGTGGTGGCAGGCAGCTTGCCGCGTGGCGTCAGCACGCAGTGGTTCTGCCAGTTGCTGGGGCAGTTGGCCGCACAGGGCCTGAAGGTGGCGTTGGACACCAGCGGCGAAGCCTTGCGCGCCGGTCTGCAAAGCACACCCTGGTTGGTCAAGCCCAATACCGATGAGCTGGGCGAGCTTTTCGGCATCACCGTGCAGGCTTTTTCCGAGCAGCGCGATGCCGCCCGGCGTCTGCTCGACAGCGGCGTCACTCACGTGGTGGTGTCCCAGGGCGAGCACGGGGTGAACTGGTTCGCCGCTGACCTGGCACTGCATGCCCAGCCGCCCAAGGTGCGCATCGCCAGTACCGTGGGCGCGGGCGACTCGCTGGTGGCGGGCATGGTTCATGGCCTGCTGCAGGCCGAGAGCGCCGGGCAGACCTTGCGCCGCGCCACGGCCATCGCTGCCCAGGCGGTGACCCAGGTGGGCTTCGGCATCGACGACCGCGAACAGCTGTCGCGCCTGGAGGCTGCCGTGCAACTGACAGAACAACAACAAGAGGCTCGCCGATGAACATTGCGATCGTCACCGCCTGCCCGAATGGCCAGGTGTCGAGTGTATTGAGTGCACGCTTGCTGGCCGCCGCGGCCCAACGCCGGGGCTGGAGTACCAGTGTCGAGGTGTGGGATGCCGAGCACCCCGAGCGGCGCCTGAGCCCTGCGCAGATCGCCGAGGCCGACTGGGTGCTGGTGGTCAGCACGGGTTCGGTGGACCTGAGTCGCTTCGTCGGCAAGCCGGTGTACCAGAGCACCCCGGCCCAGGCGCTGGCTGATCGCGAAGGTTTCCTCGATGAAGCGGCGGCCAACGTCAAGGTGCTCGAAGCGAGCGGCGCCGAGGTGCCAAGCCGCAGCGCTGCACCCCGTATCGTGGCGGTCACCGCCTGCCCGACCGGTGTGGCCCATACCTTCATGGCGGCCGAAGCCTTGCAGCAGGCTGCCCGGGAGCTGGGCTACGGTTTCAGTGTCGAGACCCAGGGCTCGGTGGGCGCACGCAACCCGCTGACGGCCGACGCCATTGCCGAGGCGGACGTGGTGCTGCTGGCAGCCGACATCGAGGTGCCGGCTGCACGCTTTGCGGGCAAGCGCATCTACCGATGCGGCACCGGCATCGCCCTCAAGCAGGCGCGGGCGACCCTCGACAAGGCGCTGGCCGACGCCAAGCTGGAAAGCGCCGAGGGCGCAGCCGAGACGCCCGCGAAAAGTGAAAAGGCCGGTGTCTACAAACACCTGTTGACCGGCGTGTCGTTCATGCTGCCGATGGTGGTGGCAGGTGGGCTGCTGATCGCCCTGTCGTTCGTCTTCGGCATCGAGGCGTTCAAGGAGCCGGGCACCTTGCCTGCGGCCTTGATGCAGATCGGTGGCGAGGCGGCGTTCAAGCTGATGGTGCCGATGCTGGCGGGCTATATCGCCTGGTCCATCGCCGACCGCCCGGGCCTGGCCCCAGGGATGATCGGTGGCCTGCTGGCCAGCACCCTGGGGGCGGGTTTCATTGGCGGTATCGTCGCGGGCTTTCTTGCTGGCTACAGCGCCAAGGCCATCAGCCGCTGGGCGCGTCTGCCCACCAGCCTCGAAGCGCTCAAGCCGATCCTGATCATCCCGCTGTTGGCCAGCCTGTTCACCGGGTTGGTGATGATCTACGTGGTCGGTCATCCGGTGGCGGCGATGCTCGAGGGACTGACGCGTTTTCTCGACAGCATGGGAACCACCAATGCGATCCTGCTCGGATTGCTGCTGGGTGGGATGATGTGCGTCGACCTCGGCGGGCCGATCAACAAGGCGGCCTATGCGTTCTCGGTAGGCTTGCTGGCCTCGTCGAGCTACGCGCCGATGGCGGCGACCATGGCCGCTGGAATGGTGCCGCCGATCGGCCTGGGAATCGCTACCTTTTTGGCCCGGCGCAAGTTTGCCCAGAGTGAGCGCGAGGCGGGCAAGGCGGCATTGGTGCTGGGGCTTTGCTTCATCTCCGAGGGCGCGATTCCCTTCGCGGCGAAGGACCCATTGCGGGTGATTCCGGCGAGCATCGCCGGCGGTGCGCTGACGGGGGCGCTGTCGATGTACTTTGGCTGCAAGCTGATGGCGCCGCACGGTGGGCTGTTCGTGTTGCTGATCCCCAACGCGATCAATCATGCGCTGCTGTACCTGCTGGCGATCCTGGCCGGGAGCCTGGTGACGGCGGTGGTGTACGCGCTGATCAAGAAGGGGGAGCGGGTGGAGATGGTGGTGGCGCCGGCCAAGTGATCGGCTGGAGGCACTGGAGGATGCTTCGCAGGCTTGCCCGCGAAGCATCCAGCACTGATCTCAACGCTTGTGCCGCAATGGCACCAGCAACTCGCCCAGGCCGTTGTGATCGATCTCATGCATCAACGCCAGCAACCCGCCCAGCTCGCCGGGCGGAAAGCCCTTGCGCGCGAACCATGCCAGGTAGTCGCCCGGCAGGTCGGCGATGATCCGGCCCTGGTATTTGCCGAAGGGCATGGTCCGTGTGACCAGCAGTTGCAAGGATTCGGGTTTCATTCGGTGAACCTGGTGCGCTGAAAGCGCCGACCATACAGCAATTGCTGTGCGTAGCCACCCTGCAATCTGCACGAGCACGCAAGCGGCGATCATGCAGAACACCGTTTCACTGTCGTCGCGACTATTAAATAAGTAACTGATTTGTAAGCTTTTTATTTTATGTTCAGGCTTGGCATGAAGACTGCTCCAGTCATAGGGACTATCACCTGCCAAGGAGTTACGCCATGAGCAACCCCAACAAAGATGTGATCGACGTGCTCAACGACCTGATCGAGTACAGCAAGGACGGCGAAAAGGGTTTCAAGGAGTCGGCCGATGACGTCAAGAATCCTGAGCTGAAGACCTTCTTCGTCCAGCGAGCGACGGCGTGTAACCAGGCCGCTGCCGAACTTCAGGCTGAAGTACGTCATCTTGGTGGCGATCCCGAAACCTCGACCAGCTTGAGCGGTGATATTCACCGTGGCTGGGTCAACCTCAAGTCGATGGTAACCGGCAAGGATGAAGAAGCGGTGCTCAACGAAGTGGAGCGGGGCGAAGACCATGCCCTGAAGGCCTACAAGGAAGCCCGAGAAAAGCTCGTTAAGCTCAATAACCCCAGCGCGCAGAATGCGCTGACCTTGGTCGATCGCCAACTGCAAGGCGTACAGCGCAATCACGACCAGGTGAAAGCACTGCGTGACACTGCTCGCGCCCGCTCCTAAGCAACAGGCGTGACAGGTCCTTCTACCCGGTTACGGCCCCCCGCCTTGGCCCGGTAAAGGGCTTCATCCGCGGCACCCAGCACTTCTGTAAGGTCGTGTTGGGTGCCGGGTTCGTAAAGGCCGATGCCAATGCTGACCGTGATTGGCCGCTCATCGGCACCGAATCGCGGCATCGCTTCGACACTCAGGCGAATGCGCTCGGCCAGCAGCAACGCACCGGCCAGTTCGGTTTCCGGCAGCACCACCTGAAATTCTTCGCCACCGTAGCGCGCTGCCAGATCGGCCGGCCTGCGGATGCAGCGATTGATGGTGCGCGCCACCTCACGCAGGGCATGGTCGCCGCCAGCGTGGCCGTGACGCTGGTTGAACGCCTTGAAGTGATCCACATCCACCATCAGTACCGCCAGCGCCGTGCGGTTGCGTTGCGCGCGCGCCCATTCCTGACGCAGGACCTGATCGAGGCGACGTCGGTTTGCCAGCCCCGTGAGGCTGTCGGTGGCTGCCAGCGTGGCCAGGCCCTGCTCGGCATCGTGGCGCCGACGCAGTTCGCGCCCCAGCAGCACGGTCAGCCAGAGTATGCCCAGGCACAGCACCCCCGTGGCCAGGCCGACGATCAGCGCCGTGCGCCGCCAGGCCTGGAAGACTTCGGAAGACGAGTGCGCCACCAGCACGATCAGCGGCAGTTCGCCCACGCGCGCGAACGTGTACATGCGCCGCTCGTCGAACAGGTTCGAGTGTGCGCTGAAACTGCCGCTGCGCGCCTTGAGAATGCGCTGGAAAATAGGGTACTGGCTGAAGTCGCTGCCGATCGGTAGGTCTTGTGGCCGGCTCGGTTGTCGAGCGAGTAACTGGCCGCTGGTGTTGAGCAGGTTGATGCTGCTGTGCTCGCCGATATCCAGGCGCTGGAACAGTTCGCTGAAATAGGACAGGCGCAGGGCGCCGGTCGCCAGGCCTGCGAACTCACCATTGGGGCCGGGAATGCGCCGGCTGAAACTGATGCACCAATCGAGATCGCCCAGCTGTGCCTTGAACGGTGGACCGACCAGCAGACCGAGGTTGGCATTGGCCTGGTGGGCCTTGAACACCCTCGTGCTGGCGAAGTTGGCCTGGCGTGGAATGATGCTGGTGGAGTCGCCCACCACGTCGCCCTGGGCGTCGAGCCACAGCACATCGCCGCGGCTGCGGTCGACGAAGGCCTGGTTGAACAGCAGGCGTTGGCGCAGCGGGCCGGGGACTTCCGGCAGCTCGCGGCGCCCGACTGCCCAGATCAGGCCCTTGAGCGACTGGTCGTAGAGTTCGGCGTTGCGCAGGATGTCACTTTCGATGAGCTGGACGATGTTGTTCGAGGCGCGGATGGAGGACTGTTCGACACTGTCCCGTTCGCGGCCGAGCAGATAGCTGACGATACCTACAATCGCGAGCACGGCGAGGCAACTGCCCAGGTTGAGGATCAGCTCGGGGTGAGGCCTGGGGAGGATGGGGCGCGGGGATCGAGTGTGCAACATCAGGCTCGCTACTGCATAGGCCCCTCTTTCCGTGAGGGTAGGGCTATAAAGCGGCGGCAATATTCTAGGGAAGTGGCAATTGTCGGACAAGATTAGTCCGTCGGAAATGCATCAGGGGCTTCGCGGGACAAGCCCGCCCCTACAGGGCTGTAGGAGCGGGCTCGTCCCGCGATCACCGGCAACGCCGGTGCCATCCGCTGAGAGAGGGCCGATCAGAACACGTTCAGCGGATAGTCGACGATCACACGCAGCTCGTCGTTATCGTTATCCACGGCCGAGTACCCCTGGCTGCCACGGTGGCTGGCATAGCGCAGCAGCACCGACAGGTCCTTGAACTGGCCTTCCTGGAACACGTACTTCACGTCCAGGTCGCGTTCCCAGTGGCGCGCATCCTTGCCGTCCTCGCTGTACCAGTGGCCATAGCCAACGCTGTTCGGATCAGCCTTGGTGAGGTCCAGCTTGCCGCGCGAATACGACAGCGACGAGGTCAGCCCGGCGATGCCGAGCCCTGCGAAGTCATAGTCGTATTGCAGCTTCCACGAGCGCTCGTTGGGGCCGTTGAAGTCCGAGTACATGCGCGAGTTGTCGAGGTAGATGCTGTCGCCCAGGTTGATGTAGTCGAACGGCGTATTGCCGTTGACCCGCTGGTAGGCGGCAGTGACGCTGTGATGACCGGCCGCCACGGTGAAGTGCAGGCTGTAGGTGTTGTTGTCGATCTTGCCCAGTTTCGACTGGCCAGTGTCCTGGGTGTGGTAGAAGTGCACGCCCGGGTTGAGGCTGACCAGGTCATTGACCACATAGGTGTAGTCGAAGTCGGCGTAGTACTGGTTCCAGATGTCTTTCAGTTCGGCGGCGTAGAGGTTGGCGGTGATGTTCTCGGTGCCGTTCCACGCGGCGCCAGCCCACGACAGGTGCTTGCTGCGCTGGTCGTCGGTCTGCTGGCTATAGTAGGAGGTGTCGATGCGGCGGTGGCCGCTCTGGTTGTAGGGCTTGGTGAAGCTCACCTGGCCGCCTTCGAGCAGCAACCCGTCGACGCTGGTGTTGGTCAGCGCCACGCCACGGAAGGTCTGCGGCAGCATGCGCGTCTCGCCACCGGCGATCACTGGGTTGGTGAGGAACAGGTCACCGGCCTTCAGTTCTGTGTCGAAGCCCTTGAGCTTGATTGCGGCGCCCGCGGTGGAGAATGAATGCGGCGCGGCGCCCAGTTCGTCTTCGTTCTTCTGGTGGGTCGGCAGGATGCTGGTGCCAGCGTGGCCGCCACCGCCATCGAGCTTCAGGCCCAGCATGGCGTGGGCATCGACACCGAAACCGATCACACCGGGCGTGTAGCCCGACTCGAAGCGGGCGACGGCGCCCTGGCCCCACTCGCGATTGTCGCGCACACCCTGGTTGAGTTGGTTGCGGTTGAAGTAGGCGTTGCGAAAGTGCAGGTTCAGCGATGAACCCTCGATGAAGCCATCAGCCTTGTCGTCGTCCGCCTGGGCGGCGTGGGGAATCGTTGCGGCCAATGCAACGAACAGTGGCGTGAAACGGAAAGCGAAGGACACGAGTAAATGCTCCTTTGGTCTAGCGGTGGGGCAGTTTCTAATTGTCGGAATTGCAGTTTCTTGTGAGGGACGTTACAAACCGGCTGATAAATAAAGCGCATAAAAAAAGCCGCTGATGCGCAGCGGCTTTAAAAGGCTAACATATCGACACAGGCACTGCCCATGGCGTAGCCGGGGGAAAGCAGGACGTGTTCCGGCTGCCGATCAGCTGTCGGCATTGACATCGTTCGAGACTTTGGAAGCTGTCTGTTGCGCGTCTTTCGTGGCGCCTTGGTGCTGCGCGGCATAGGCATCCTGCGACTGTTGCAGGGTGGCGGCAATCTCTGCGTTACGGGCGACGAAGGCCGGCGATTCCTCAGCCATGGCCAGGGGCGACAACAACAGGGACGACAGGACGAAGACGCTGGCAATACCCATACTGTTGGACATTTGAAACAACCTTCTTGCGTGGCAAGTGTGAGTGAAGACAGGGCTAAGTTAGTCCTGAACAGGCACTTGAAACAGTACCGCAGAGGATAATCACTCTTGCGCAAAAAGTAAGAATTGCTGCGTGGATCTTCAGACTTTTACCCTAAACCCGCGTAGTTGAGCGCTCGGCAGGTTGATGCCGAAAGTATTGGCGCCCTCTTCGCTGCGTACAAAGACGCTGCCGCCATGCATCAGCGCAATGGCCTTGACGATCGCCAAGCCCAACCCATGGTTACCACCGCCGCTGTTGCTGCGCGCTGCATCGACCCGATAGAAACGCTCGAACAGCAACGGCAGGTGGGCCTCGTCGATAGCCGGCCCGGGGTTGCTCACGGCGATGCTGACCCGCTCCTGATCGACATCGATCCGTACCTGGATCACTTGCCCGGGCGCAGTGTGCTGTACCGCGTTGTTCAGCAGGTTGATAAGCGCGCGGCGCAGTTGTGCCTTTTCGATTGGGGCCTGGGCATCGCCGCTGACCTCGACGCTGACGCGCGCGTCTTCGAGGATGTAGTCGAGGTAGTCCAGAGTGGTCGCCACTTCCTCGGCCAGTGACGCCTGGGTCAGCGCGGTGGCCTTGCTGCCCTGGTCGGCGCTGGCCAGGAACAGCATGTCGTTGATGATGCTGCGCAACCGCTCGAGCTCCTCCAGATTCGATTGCAGCACTTCGAAGTAGTGCTCGGCGCTGCGCCCGCGGGTCAGGGCCACTTGGGTCTGGCCGATCAGGTTGGTCAGCGGCGAGCGCAGTTCGTGGGCAACGTCGGCGTTGAAGGCTTCGAGCCGCGAATAGGCCTGGCTGACCCGGTCGAGCGCGGCGTTGAAGGCCTTGGCAAACTGCGCCAGCTCCGGCGGCAGGTCCTGGGTGCGCAGGCGGCCGTCCAGGCGTGGCGGGGCCAGCGCCTGGGCTTCTGCCGACAGCGCCAGTAGCGGGCGCAGGCCGATGCGTGCGACCCAGTAGGCGAGCAGCGAGGCCAGCAACACACCGAGCACGGCCAGGCCGACAATGGCCACCAGCAGGCTGTGCTGGGCCTGCCAGAAGGTTTGTGTGTCGATACCGATCATGAAGCGTACCGCCGGCCGTTCACCCAGGGCCGGCAGTTGGCTGACCAGGATCTTGAACGGATAGGGGTTGTCGGCCAGGCGCAGGTCGCGCATGCCTTCCGGGCCCTGGGCGAAGCGGCGCAACTGCTCGTTGGGGTGGCCGTACTCGAAGCGCGGATCATCGCTGACCACCCAGAAGCGGATGCGCCGGTCTTCTTCGGCCAGCAGGTTGAGTTTGTTGTGGATCTTCGCCCAGTGTTCCAGGGTGCCGAAGCGGTTGAGGGTGGACTCCAGCACGCTGAAGCGCGCATCCAGCTCGGCCGCCGGCAGCAGGTCGAGGCTGCGGTCGACCTGGCGGTACAACGCGCTGCCGATCAGCACGAACACCGCCAGCGCCACTAGCGTGAACAGCAGCGACAGGCGCAGGGCCAGGGAGTTAGCCCGCACGGTTTTCCAGGACATAGCCCATGCCTCGGATGGTGTGCAGCAGCTTGTTGTCGAACGGCCCGTCGAGCTTGGCGCGCAAGCGCTTGATCGCGACCTCGACAACGTTGGCGTCGCTGTCGAAATTGATGTCCCAGACCAGCTCGGCGATGGCGGTCTTGGACAGGATCTCGCCCTGGCGCCGGGCCAGCACGCTGAGCAGCGAGAACTCCTTGGCGGTCAGCTCCAGACGCTGGCCCGCGCGGCTGGCCTTGCGTGCCATCAGGTCGATCCACAGGTCGGCGACCTGGATCTGCAGCGGCTCATGGCTGATGCTGCGACGGGTCAGGGCCTGCAGGCGGGCGACCAGTTCGAGGAAGGAGAACGGCTTGCCCAGGTAGTCGTCGGCACCTTCGCGCAAGCCATGGATGCGGTCCTCGACGCGCTCGCGGGCGGTGAGCATGATCACCGGGGTCTGCTTGCGTGCACGCAGGGCGCGCAGCACGCCGTAGCCATCCAGGCCCGGGAGCATGACGTCGAGCACGATCACCGCATAGTCGCCCTCGAGCGCCAGGTGCAGGCCATCGATGCCATCACGGGCCAGATCGACAGTGAAGCCCTGCTCGGTCAGGCCGCGATGCAGGTAGTCGGCGGTTTTTTCTTCGTCTTCGACGATCAGCACACGCATGAGTTTGTCTCAACTGGCGGTCGCGGCCGCGTTGGCGACCTTGCGGCGGTGGAACAGGCGCTCCAGGGCCAAGTATATGACGGGGGTGGTGAACAGCGTCAGCGCCTGGCTGACCAGCAGGCCACCGACCACCGCGATGCCCAGCGGCTGGCGCAGCTCGGCACCGGCTCCGAAGCCGAACATCAAAGGCACCGCGCCGAGCAGGGCGGCGAGGGTGGTCATGATGATCGGCCGGAAGCGTGTCAGGCAGGCCTGGTGGATTGCCTGCTCGGGCGTCATGCCCTGGTTGCGTTGGGCGTCGAGGGCAAAGTCGATGAGCAGGATGCCGTTCTTCTTGACGATGCCGATCAGCAGCACGATGCCGATCAGCCCCATGATGGTGAAGTCCTGGCCCATGGCCCAGAGCAGAATCAGCGCACCGAGGCCCGCCGAGGGCAGGGTGGAGATGATCGTCAGCGGGTGTACGAAGCTCTCGTAGAGCACGCCAAGGATGATGTACACCGCCACCAGTGCTGCGAGGATCAGCCAAGGCTGGCTCGACAATGAACTCTGGAACGCTTGTGCCGCGCCCTGGAAACTGCCGACGATGGCATCGGGCATGCCCAGCTCGCGCTGGGTCTGTTCGAGGATGCGCACCGCATCACCCAGGGCCACGCCGGGGGCGAGGTTGAACGACAGGTTGGCGGCCGGGAACAGGCCGTCGTGGGCGATCGACAGCGGGCCGGTGCTGGGCGGTGCGACATGGGCCAGGGCCGACAGCGGCACCATCTCGCCCGACAACGGCGAGCGCAGGTAGAAATAGTTCAGGCTCTCGGCCTTGCCGCGCTGGCGGGCGTCGAGTTCGAGGATCACCTTGTACTGGTTGGTCTCGGTCTGGAACTCGCTGATCTGGCGCTGGCCGAAGGCGTCGTACAGCGCCTGGTCGACGTCGGTGGTGGTCAGGCCGAAGCGAGCGGCGGCCTGGCGGTCGATGTCGATGCGGGTGACGCTGGCGCCCAGCTGCAGGTCGTTGGACAGGTCACGGAACGCCGGGTTTTCCCGCAGGCGGTCGGTCAGGCGCTGGGTCCACAGGTTCAGGGCCACGCCATCGTTGCTCTTGAGCACGTACTGGTACTGGGTGCGCGACGGGCCGGAGCTGAGGTTGATGTCCTGGCCGGCGCGCAGGTACAGGACGATGCCGGGCACCTGGGCGAGTTTCGGGCGCAGGCGGTCGATCAGTTCGCTGGCTGATACATCGCGCTCGCCGCGGGGCTTGAGGGTGATCCAGAAGCGGCCGTTGGCGATGGTCTGGTTGCTGCCGGTGACCCCGACCGAGTGGGAGAAGGCGCGTACCGCAGGGTCGGCCTCAATGATCTTCGCCAGCGCCTGGTGCTTTTCGATCATCGCCGGGTACGACACATCGGCGGCGGCCTCGCTGGTGCCAAGGATGAAGCCGGTGTCCTGCAGCGGGAAGAAGCCCTTGGGGATGGCGATATAGCCGACCACTGCCAGCGCCAGGGTCAGGCCGAACACACCCAGCGTCAGGCGCTGGTGGGCGAGGGCGTGGTCCAGGCCCTTTTCGTACCAGCGCACCAGGCGCTGGCCGAAGCCGTCGTGGTGTTCCTGCGGCGGTTTGCGCATGAACAAGGCGCAGAGGGTCGGCGCCAGGGTCAACGACACCACCACCGAAATCAGGATGGTCGAGGTGGCGGTCAGGGCGAACCCCTTGAACAAACGCCCGACCACGCCGCCCATGAACAGCAGTGGAATGAACGCGGCGATCAGCGAGAAGCTGATAGAGATCACCGTGAAGCCGATCTCGCCGGCGCCCTTGATCGCCGCCGTGCGGCTGTCGTCTCCGGCTTCCAGGTGACGGTGGATGTTTTCCACCACCACGATGGCGTCATCGACCACGAAGCCCACGGCGATGACGATGGCCACCAGGGTGAGGTTGTTGAGGCTGAAGCCTGCCACGTACATCAGCGCGCAACTGGCGATCAGCGACACCCCCAGCACGCTGGAGACGACCAGGGTTGCCGACCACTGGCGCAGGAACAGCGCCATCACCCCGATCACCAGTATCACCGCGATCATCAGAGTGAGTTCAACTTCATGCAGCGAGGCGCGGATGGTCTGGGTGCGGTCGTTGAGCACCGACACCTCGACCGAGGCTGGAAGCATTTCCTGCAAGCGCGGCAGGGCGTCGAGCACGCGATCCACGGTGTCGACGATATTGGCGCCAGGCTGGCGGAAGATCACCAGGTTCAGCCCGGGTTTGTCGCCGGACCAGGATTTGACATAGGCGTTCTCGGCGCCTTCGATCACCTTGGCCACGTCCTGCAGGCGAACCGGGGCGCCGTTGCGGTAGCTGACGATCAGTTGGGCGTAGTCTTCGGGGTGGAACAACTGGTCGTTGGCGGCGATGGTCGAGACACTGTGCTCGCCGTACAGCGCGCCCTTGGCCAGGTTCAGGCTGGTCTGCTGGATGGCCTGGCGGATATCGGCCAAGGTCAGGCCGATGGCCGCGAGCTTCTCGGGCTGGGCTTGTACGCGGATCGCGGGGCGCAGTTGGCCGGTGATGTTGATCAGGCCGACCCCGTCGATCTGGCTGAGCTGGCGCGCCAACAGGGTTTCGGTGTAGTCGCTGAGCTCGTTGCCGGGCATTTGCTCGGAGCTGACGGTCAGCACCAGCACGGGGCTGTCGGCCGGGTTGACCTTGCGCCAGGTCGGTGGGCTGGGCAGGTCCTGCGGCAGGCGCGCAGTGGCGGTGTTGATCGCGGCCTGGACTTCCTGGGCGGCGGTGTCGATGTTCTTGTCGAGGGTGAACTGCAGGATCAGCGTGGTCGAGCCCAGGGCACTGCTGCTGGTCATCTGGGTCATGCCGGGGATGGCGCTGAACTGTACCTCCAGCGGCGTCGCCACCGAGGATGCCATGGTTTCCGGGCTGGCGCCGGGAAGCTGTGCGGTGACCTGGATGGTCGGGAAGTCGGCTTCCGGCAAGGGGGCCACCGGCAGGCGCGGGAAAGCGATGGCCCCCAGCAGCACCAGGGCGAAGGTCAGTAGCAGGGTGGCGATGGGGTGGTCGATGCACCAGGCCGAAACCCCTTTGCGGGTGATCATGGCTGGCTCCGGCGGTCAGCCACTTCGGGGCTGGCGGGCAGGTCGGGGGCGACCTCGACCCGTGCCCCGGGCTTGAGGCGCGACTGGCCGTCGAGCACCAGGCGATCACCGGCCTTGACCCCGGCGACGATGTTCAGGTCGCTGTCCTGGTAGAGCACCTTGACCGGTACGCTGGCAACCTTGTCGCCATCGAGGCGGTAGACGTAATGGCCATCGATGCCGCGCTGCACCACGGGTGGTGGCACCACCAGGGCGTTCTCGTCGATGGCGGTGCGCAGGCGAATGGTCACCAGTTGGCCCGGCCATAAGCGGCCATCCTTGTTGTCGAACTCGGCCTTGATACGCACGGTGCCGGTGTTGGCCGAGACCTGGTTATCGATCAGCGCCAGGTGGCCCTGGCCGAGCAGGCTGCGTTCGCCGTCGGCGTCCATGTAGGCCTCGACCAGCGCTGGTGATGGGGCTTTGAGCAGGTTCTGCAGGCTGGGCAGCATCTGTTGCGGCAGGGCGAACTCGACGGCGATCGGGTCGATCTGGGTGACGCTGAACAGACCCTGGGTGTCGCTGCTGCGCACCAGGTTGCCGGGGTCGACGTTGCGAATGCCGACGCGACCGGTCACCGGTGAGCGGATCTGCGTGTACGACAGTTGGACTTCGGCATTGGCGATGGCTGCCTGGTTACCCTTGACCGTGGCCTGCAGTTGATTCACCAGCGCCTGTTGCTGGTCGAGGGTCTGTTTCGAGACGCCGTCGTCGCTGCTCAGCAGGCGGTAGCGCTTGAGGTCGACACCGGCCACCTGCAACTGTGCCTGGCTCTGGCCGAGTTGGGCGCGAGCCTGCTCGAGACTGGCGCGGATCGCGCGGTCGTCGAGGGTGGCGAGCAGGTCGCCTGCCTTGACCCATTGGCCCTCCTTGACCTGCACCTGGGTCAGGATGCCCTCGACCTGCGGGCGTACATCGACGCTGTGCAACGACAGTACCGAGCCGATGGCGCTGGCAAAGCGCGGCACGTCCTGCTGGGTGACGCTGATCACCCTGACCGGCACGGCATTTTGCGCGCGTGGGGCAGGCGTGTCCTGGCGCAGGCGCAACCAACCGGCCACGGCGATCAGCAAGAGGATGGCCAGGGTGGCGAGAACGAAGGAGCGGGAGGGACGTCGCATCGGTGCTGGTACCGGTCAGTTGGCAGGGTTGGTTACGTGTCGTGTTCTGCGCGGGCAAGCCCGCTCGCACACCATCTGTTACGGAAGTACCTGTGGGAGGGGGCTTGCCCGCGAACAGAACACCTAGATAACCGGCTTTATGTCCTGTCCTTTTTCTGCTTATAGCCCCCCAATCTGGTCGGCAACGTGACGCCTGGCTGACAGCGCTGACAGTTTCCAATCATTGATGGCCAATTGCCAAGGCATTGCGCTGGATCAATGCCCGTCCGGGGTTTGCCCCTAGAGTCGAACGCCCTCCCGATTGTCCCGACAACAATGAGAGCCTCCGATGAAGTGCAATATGCCTGTTACCGGTCGCCAAGTGGATTATCCCGGTGATGCCAACATCCTTTCCACCACCGACCTCGATAGCCGCATCACCTACGCCAACGATGATTTCGTGCGTATCAGCGGGTTTGCCCGCGAGCAGTTGCTCGGCCAGCCGCATCATGTGGTCCGCCATCCTGACATGCCTGCCCAGGCCTTCGAGCAGATGTGGCAGACGCTCAAGGCCGGTCGTTCGTGGATGGGGCTGGTGAAGAACCGCTGCAGCAACGGTGATCACTACTGGGTCAGCGCCTTCGTCTCGCCCATCGGCAGTGCGGGGCAGACGGTCGAGTACCAGTCGGTGCGCACCCGTCCACTCGACGAGCAGGTCGCGGCGGCCGAGCGCTGTTATGCACGTTTGCGCGAAGGGCGGTGGCGCTGGCGCGAGCGTCTGCCGGTGCCGGGCCTGCGGGCGCGGCTGTCGCTGGGCATTGGCGCTGTGCTGGCGCTGGTGATCGGCGTCGGGCAGGGCTGGTCGGCCGGCGCCTGGCAGGTGTCTTTGATCGAGTGGCTGGCGGCAGCGGGCCTGAGCAGCTTGGCCGTGTGGGGGCTATTGCGCCCGTTCGAGCGTCTGCGTGCCCAGGCCCTGGCGGTGGCCGACAATCCACTGAGCCAGCAGTTGTACACGGGGCGGCGCGATGACATTGGCCAGATCGACTTCGCCATGCGCATGCTCAAGGCGCAGTTGGGGGCGGTGGTCGGGCGCATAGGCGATACCTCGACACGCCTGGCCGGGCATTCCGGATCGCTGGCCGAAGCCCTGCAGGCCAGTCATGCCAACAGCCTCGAGCAGCAGAGCGAGGCGGACCAGGTCGCCACGGCGATCCACCAGATGAGCGCCAGCGTCGCCCAGGTCGCCAGTAGCGCGCAGTTGGCGGCGATGGCTGCCGACCAGGCCGAAGAGGAAACCCAGTCGGGTCATCAAGTGGTCGACCGCAACCGCTGCGCGATCCAGGACCTGGCCGGTTCGCTGGTGGAGGCGAGCGAGGTGATCCAGCAACTGGAAAACCACAGCGGCGAGATTTCCGGGGTCATCGATGTGATCCGTGGCATTGCCGAGCAGACCAACCTGCTGGCACTCAATGCCGCCATCGAGGCGGCGCGTGCCGGCGACCAGGGGCGTGGTTTTGCCGTGGTCGCCGACGAGGTGCGTGGCCTGGCCCAGCGTACCGCGCAGTCGACCCACGAGATCCAGCGCATGATCGCTGCCTTGCAGGAGGGTACCCGTGCGGCGGTACAGGTGATGCGTCAGAGCAGCACCCACGCCGGGCATAGCGTCGAGCAGGCGCGCCTGGCCAGCGATGCGCTCGACAGCATCAGCGTGCGGGTCAACCAGATCAACGAGATGAGTTTGCAGATCGCGGCAGCGGTGGAGCAGCAGAGCCAGGTCAGCGAGAGCATCAACCGCAATATCGTCAGTATTCGCCAGGCCAGCGAGGCGACGGTGGATGTGGGGCAGCGCAGTCACAGCAGTGCCAGTGATGTGGCGGGGCTGGCGCAGGATCTGCGGCGGTTGGCGGATGAGTTCTGGCGGCGCTGTCAGTGAGGCTGGCGGTGCCCTTTTCGCGGGCAAGCCCCTCCCACAGGGGCTAGGACTGCTTTTTTTTGTGGGAGCGGGCTTGCCCGCGAAAAGGGCACCGCAGATTCCAGCTCAGAACCCGATAAAGGCGTAGTACACCGGCGCTTCGCCGGTCGTCAGCAGCCCATGCCCCTGCAGCCCGTCGGCCAGTTCGACATCTTGCACATGCACTGTCCATGGCACGAGCGCTTGATCGCTCGTCTGATCCAGCGCCGCGAGAAACGCCTGCATGTCTGGCAGCCAGGCGGTGAAACCGTTGCCCTTGAGCGCGCTGGTGGTCATGCCCAACGCCTGGCAGACCGCAACCTTGGCGGCGATGTCGTCGCGGTCGGCCTGGCGCGAGGCTTCGATCAGTGCGGCCAGTTGCGGATCGACGGCCCTGTTGCCGACGATCAGTTGCGGGCCTTGTTGCCAAGCTTCGGGTGGGCAATCCTTGGCTTCGACGCGCAGAGGCAGGTGCGGGTTGACCTCGGCCGGATAGATACGACAGACCAGCGGGCGTGTTTCATAGATGCCGCACAGATTGTTGGCATCCAGGTTGCGACAGCGCCCTGGATTGAAGGCCGCGAAGGTCACCGAGACCCGCACCTCTGCACTCCCGCAAGGCACGGCGAGCGAACGGCGCAGCACATGATCGCGTTGCTCGACCGGCATGCCCGGGCCATCGGTGACGAAGCCTTCGATCAGCACCACGACCTGGCCGCCACTGGCAGCCCACTGGCGGGACTCGGCGAGCGTGAGCGGTACATGGTGGCCGGTGCAGCACTTGCCGCAGCCGGTGCAGGCGAAACGAATGCCGTCGCTCACTTGGCGCCTGGCTTCCATTCGGTGACGTAGGCTTGCTGCTGGGCGCGGTCGTACAGGCACAGTTCGGTGCCTGTCTGGTTCTTCATGTATTTTGGCTTGTACACGCCTTCGATCAGCAGGGCGCTATAGGCGGTGCGGTCGTCGAATTCAGCGGGCTTGCCCAGGGCGTGGGCGTCCTTGAACTGGCTGGCGGCCAGGCAGCGCTTGACCATCTGCTGGCGGTACTCGTTCCAGGCGTCGGGGCTGGAGGCCTGGGCAAGACCGCTGGTCATGGCGAGGGCAATCAGGGCAATGCGAAGAGGGGTCATAAGCGATACCGGCAAGAAAACCTCGGAAGGGGAGTGATTATGCCCGAGTCCTCCCCACCATCAAGTGAAGGCATTGTGTCGCCAGATGTATCAGCGCTCGGCGAAGCCGACCGCTCGCGCCGCGACGACGAGGCAGTCGGTCAGCTCGGGCGAGGAAAACTTGGTGAGAATCGCGTTGGCGCCTGCGACCTTGGCTTTTTCGGCGCTCATGGCGCTGTCCAGCGAGGTGTGCAGCAGCACGTAGAGGTGCTTGAAGTCCGGGGTCTCGCGCACGGTGCGGGTGAAGGCGTAACCGTCCATCTCGGACATTTCGATGTCCGACACCACGATGTTGATTTCCTGGGCGGTGCCCTGCAGCTCCAGCAGGACATTGATCGCATCCTTGGCGCTGCGCGCGGTATGGCATTCGACACCGAGGTGGCGAAGGGTGTGCACCGATTGCTGCAGCGCCACCTGGCTGTCGTCCACCACCAGGATGTTGGCGGCGGCCAGCAGGCTGGCGTCTTCTGCGCTGAGCTCGCCGGGATGCGTTTCAGGTTCCGGCGGGGCGATGCCGTGGATGACCTTCTCGATGTCCAGCACCTGCACCAGCGTGTTGTCGACCCGGGTCACGCCGGTGATGAAGGAGCGGTTGCCCGAACCGTACGGCGGCGGCTTGATGTCGGTGCTCAGGCAATGGACGATGCGGCTGACCGCCTGCACGTGCAGGCCTTGGCGGGTGCGGCTGATGTCGGTGACGATCAGGCAGCCGCCATCGGGGTCGGCCAGTGGCATTTCGCCGATCGCCCGCGACAGGTCGATCACCGACAGCGAGTTGCCGCGCAAGGTCGCTACGCCTTTGACGTGGGGATGCGACTCGGGAAGCTTGGTCAGGGGCGGGCAGGGAATGATCTCGCTGACCTTGAGCAGGTTGATAGCCATCAGCTTGCCGCTGCGCAGGGTGAACAGCAGCAGGGACAGCGAGTCCGCGCGGGCATTTTGCGTGGCCATGGATAACCTTCGGGCATGTCGGAAAAGGGAGTGGATGCCGGGTTATCGGCCTTGGCCGTTCAGGCTTTAGGCAAAAAAGAGGGCCTTGCGGCCCCTGAAGGATTACCAGCTGTAACGCGCACCCAGGTTGACTCCCCAAGGCTGTTCGATGTTGTTGCCTTTCATGTAGTCGAAGCCTGCATTCACCTGCACCGTGTCGGTGACTTGCGCGGCCACACCTGCACCGAGCTCGATGCGGCTGCCCGACAGGTCGTTGTCGAACTTGTTGTCGTTGACCTTGACCTGATTGTTGCGAGCGAACTCGTGGGCTGCTGCGACCTTTACGTAGGGCTGCACGAAACCGCCTTTATCGAGTGGGAAGGTACGGCCGACATGGCTACCGACCTTGCCCAGCAAGGAGTCGGCATTGGCAGCGCTGGCGCGCATGCCGTTGTCCAGGTTGTAGCTGGCACCGTCGACCCACAGCGTGGACAGCTGGGTATAGGGTTCGACGAACCAGCCGTCGTCCAGCTTGATGTACTTGCCGACTTCGATCGAGGCGCCGATACCGTTGTTGCTGTATTTGCCCTTGGCCTTGCGGCCATCGCTCATGCGTACGTCCGAGGTGTTCTGGAAGCGGTTTGCCTTGAGCAGTGCATCGATGTAAAGGCCATCGTCCGCCAGCCAGGTGCTGTACATGCCCAGATGGAAGCTGTCGACCTTGCCGGTGGTGCCGGCGGACAGATCGAGGTCCGAACGGCTGTAGCCGCCCGTCACGCCCAGCAGCCACTGGCTGCCGTTCGACGGCAGTGGCGCGTCGGCACCGAAGGAAATGCCCTGTTGTACCTGGTTGTAGTCGGCACCGGCGCCTGCAGATACCTTGTGCTTGTTGCCGTAGGTGCGCAGCCAGCCACCACCTTGGGTGTTGCCGTTGCGCAGCTCGCCCATGCGCGAGCGCAGGGTGGTTGCCTCGCCGTACCACACGGTAGGCGCGGCGCTGAACAGACCGGTGACCGTGCGTGTGCCCGGGGTGGTGGTGTTGCCCTTGCGTACCAGAAACCAGTCGTCGCCGCGCTGTTCCAGTTCGTAGGCGAAGGTGCCGAAGTCCACCTGGCCGCCGATCAAGTCGAATTGCGAGGTGCTGCCCTCGCCGGTGTGCACGACCTGATGGTCGATCACTGCGGCGTTCGGGTCGGTGCCGGTGCTTTCCACCAGCAGGCGATGTTCGCCGCTGGCCTTGCCGCTGACGTCGATGAAGTCGCCTTGGCCGGTGGCCAGGTCGGCGCCAAGCACGAAGGTGCCCGAGCCAGACAGCTCGCCCAGTTGCAGGCGGTTGAAGCCAGTGCTGCCTCCAGGGCCGCGCAGGTTCACGGTGCCGTCCGAGAGGTTCAGCTTGTCGACGCTGGAATCGCCGGTCAGGGACCAGCTGGAGCTGGCATCGATCTTCAGCGAGGCGGCATTCTCGATGGAACCCGTCAAGCTGGCATGATCAGCCAAGCTTATATTCAAGGTGGAGTTCTTGTCGGCCACGATGTTGCCGGTCAGATGGCTGTTGTTGATCGCCGCATTGGCGCGAGCGCCTTCGCTAACCTCGAGAATCATGCCGTTACCGCCCGAAAGGGTGGAGCCGTTGTTGATTTCGATGTTCACGTCTTCATCGTCGATATGTCGGAGCACCTTGATAGCACTGCCCTCACGACCGATCACACTTGACTGGTCCAGTACCAGATTGGCCTTGGTTTCAGAACCATCTGTGACATCCGGCAGCATGACGATGCCATTGTTGTCGCCAGTGATGACGCTGCCCGCGCGAACAGATGCAGTGGCGCCGGCAATCACCAGACCGACTCCGCCGCCAATGGGGCCCTCTTCGTCAGCGCCTGCCAAGCCTTCGACGTAGGTATTGGCAAGGTCAAGAGTGGCGTTTTGGCTTATGTTGATACCGCGACCAGTGGCCTGGACTTTACTATTGGTGATGCGTGCGCTGGAGGCCTGTCGGTCGCCGGAGAGCGCAATTCCGATCAGCGAACGCCCTGGCCGAGATGGGTCGATGAAGGCTGTAATGGTGCTGGCATCTATCTCTGCATGGCTGTTGTACAGGCTGAGCGCGTTTTCGCCCACGCTGTGCACGCGGCCATCGTTGATGTTTACACGTGAATTGTCTGTAGCAAGGATTCTTCCCGTTTGAGCGCCGCTACTTACATTGAGGGTGTTCTGGCCGACCAGATAGTAGCGATGCATCGGTGTGTCCCTGTTTACCTCACGGCTTTCGCCGGGACGCAGAATGACATCAGCCGCCATCGCTGTACTCGCGTATGCGCCAGCGCTCAATATTGCCAGCGTGGTCTTGAAAAACATGGAGATCTCCGGTCAAAAAAGATCTGAATTTGATCGGAGGTCTCGGAAGTTGTATGTAGGAATAGTCTGGGGTTTGGGTCGCGGCCGAGTGCACAAGCAGGCTGCTATTGGCCCTTACCAGGCTAGGTTGAATCCGATATTCATACCCCACGGTTGCTCGATATTCTTGCCGTTGCTGTAATCAAGGTCGACATGCAACTGCAGCGCATTTGCCAGCTGGATGGCTACGCCTGCGCCGAGCTCGCCTCGCCCGCCAGACAGATCGTCATGAAAAGTGGTGCTGTTGACGCGAATATCATTGTTGCGGGCGAATTCGCGAGCGGCTGCCAGTTTTACGTAAGGCTGTACGTAACCACCCGATTGCAGGGCGATGGTTTTGCCTACATGGGCCCCGGCCTTGCCCAGCAATGAGTTGGCCTTGTTGCTCTTGAGCTCCATGCCATTGTCCATGCTGTAGTTTTCGCCGTTGACCCAAAGCGCGGACGCCTGGAGGTAAGGCTCGATGAACCAGTTGTCATCGAGCTTGAAATGCCGTCCGGCTTCGACGGATCCCCCGAAGCCATAATTGTTGTATTCACCTTTGGCCTTGTGCCCGTCACTCATGCGCGCGTTAGCCTTGTTCTCGAAGCGGTTTGCCTTGATCACCGCATCAATGTAATAGCCGCTGTCGGCCAACCAGGTGCCGTACACTCCCAGGTAATAGCTGTCCACTCGACCGTCACTGCCCAGGCGCATATTGAGCCGGGAGTCGCTGTACCCTCCCATGATACCGAGCAACCAGCGTCCGCTCTCGGTTGGCAGTGCCCTGTCGACACCTATGGAGACGCCTTGCTGCACTTGCTGGTAATGCACCTGGTCTGCCGCCGAGACACGATACTTGTTGCCATAGGTGCGCCCCCAGAAGCCACCTTGGTCGTAACCACCACGCAATTCGCCCATGCGACTGCGCAAGGTGCTGAGTTCCCCATACCATACGGTCGGGGCGGCGCTGAATACTGCAACGGCCATCTGCGTGCTAGGTGAGATGATCGGATCGTCCTGGCGTTGGGTCAGGTACCAGTCATTGCCCTGGCGCTCCAGTGAGTAGGAGAACGCACCGAGATCGACCAGGCCGTTATCGCTGAGGACCTTGAAGTTGGCATCGCCACCCTGGGTATGTACCACGCGCTGAGCGGTGCCTCCTGCTGTGGGATCTGCTCCGCTGTTCTGGATAGTCATGCCGTAGCTGCCACGCGCGAGGCCTTCGATGTTGACCAGGTCACTGCGACCAGCGGCCAGGTCGGTACCCAGAGCAAATGTCCCGGTGCCGTCGAGGCTGCTTGCCGTGAGCACCCGAAACTCGTCATTGCCACCCCGCAGATTCACCACACCACCTTGCAGGTTCAATGCTCCGACATTCGAGCTATTGACCATGTCGAAGCGGGAGCGATCACCTATCTCGGTGGCTTTTGCATTGGTCACGGTACCCATCAGGCTTGAACCGTTGGCCAGGCTCAACGTGCCTGTGGCAGGTGAATCGTGAAGGATATTGCCGGTCATCCGGCTGTTGTCCAGCGCAATGCCGAGAACGTTGCTGACAGTCCCGGTCAGCGTTGCTCCATTGGCGAGGGTCAGCTCGCTGGCACTGCCAGGGCTTGTGCTGACACTGCCGGTCAGGTTGCTCGCATCCAGCGTCAATGCGGCGACGTTGGTGACATCACCCACGATGCTCGATTGTGCTGTCATGCTCACCGTTGCGCTGGAGCCGACCGGCTGGTTGATCGTGCCGTTCAGTGTGCTGGCAGCCATGGACAGGCTGCGGATGTTGTTCACATTGCCGGTCAGACTGGCGCCATTGGCCATGACTACATCCGCTGACGCATGAGCGGCCACCTGAATATCTCCGGCAAGGGTGCTGGAGTCGATAAGCAGGTGCGCCTGAGTGACGGCTGCGGGCGCTTCATCGGGGAGACCGACCTGCAGCAGGATGCCGTTGGCGGCAGTTACGCTCGAGTTGTTGCGAATCTCGATCTGTCCCAGCATCGGATCGATACCAAGGTTGCTGACTACGATGGCGCTACCGCTCTGGGATATAAGGTTGGAGTGATCCACCACCAGTCGCGAATTCGCATGGCCATCATCCACTGCAAGCAACGCCGCAGCGATGTTGCTACCGGTTGCCGTGCTGTTTCTCAGAATCGCCTCTCCGCCGACCAGCGACATGCCAAGACCGCTGTAGACGATGAAGTCTGTCGGGTTGCCGGTACCGGTCAAGGTGGAGTCGATCAACGTTGCACTGCTGCTTCCCGAGACATTCAACCCACGACCGAAGCCGCTGATCTCGCTACCTTCCACCAAGGCGGTCGAAGTTCGGCCGTTGAAGACTAAACCGGTGGAAACCGAAAGCCCCATATTACCGGTGGAGGTCAGCGATGAGTTGCGGATAGTGCTTTGGCTCTCAATGAGATCAAGCGCCGCTCGACTGCCGCCTCGTACTGTGGCGCCGTCCAGCGTGACTGTGGAATCTGGGTCAGCATAAATGTCCAGCGCCTGCCCTCCGGGCTCGATGAGCAGTGTGGCGGCAGTCAGTGTCCAGCGTTCGCTCACGTCGCCGGCTCTTACGGTCGCCGAACCTCCCGCTGGAAGTGTGGCGGCATCAAGGGGGGCTGCGAGAAGGGCAAACAAGCACAGCACGCTTTGGATAGGCGGATTCTTGACTGAAATGCTTCCTTGCATTGGCTCATGCTCCAAACGGATAGGTTTCAACATCGCCCGGTGCCCGGTACACGTATTCCGAGCAGCGCATGCACTTGATATGAGAGCGAGTATAGAAGTCTGTTTCGAGATCGCACACCTGTTAAAAATGCTAGGTTACGGCATTGAATATTCATGCTTGTATGTTTTTGCTGGTAGACAACGAATGGTGATGTGGCTGGGTCGTTCTGAGTCACGGGCGATATGTGTTGTCTCGTGGGTGAGAGCATGTTTGTTGTTTAAACGCTGCGCACTTGATATCAGGTAAATCAGATTGGGTGAGGGCATGAACATGAACACAAGGATGAATATCAAGAGCCGCCGGCAGGGAAGTGTTGCACCGGCTGCGGAGATATTGCTCGAAGAAATGACTATTCCTAACCGTGACCCTGTCGGGGGACGTATACACAAAGATTTTCTGTCGGACGACGTGGAAGTTATTATTCCGCGGGCACAAGACATGCGTCGTCAAGACAGTCTTGAACTGTATCGAAATGGTGAACCTTTCGGTGCCAAATACAGGTTGGCAGACCTGGGCTTTGATGATAATACGGTCACGGCTTTTTCTATTCCCTTTAAAATGGCAGACTTTCCACCACTGGGTGCCGACGTCACGTACACGATGGATTACCGAGTTTTTGACCCTATTTCAAATAGAGGTAATTTGTCTCTGCGCCCTATTTCGTTGCGTTTCGACCGGTTGGCGCCGGGTGGCGATAATCTCCCGGGTATCTTCTTTACCGGTGAACAGCTCAGGGGGATTACGGAAGCCGATATGGAGGGTGATCTATTAAAGGTCAAGATTGACCCTTATCACGATGGTGAGGCTGAGGACAAAGTCGAGTTATGGGTTTCCAACGTTGATGCCGAGGACGAGCGGTTCTACCTGACCCCGGCATTTGACGTTGCTGACCCGGTTAATATCCTGGATGTTCACTTCACCCGGGAACAGCTCACCGCCTTCGGTGGAAGCGGCAAACTCTATTTCGGTTACCGGGTAACGGATTGGTCAGGTAATGTCAGCAGTCTTTCAAGCACTACGGAGATCCCGGTCTATCTGGATCAACCGGGGCTGGCCGCGGCTGTAGTGCCGGCGGCTGCAAAGGGGCTGATTACCTATAATGATGCCACGCCCTTTATCGAGGTAGAAATACCCACTTACACAGTCGGTACGCCTGCCGCGGGGGATCTCATCACCCTGACCTGGGAGGGCGATACATTCCCTTATATCCTGCAGTCGGCCGACCTGGACAAAGACCCACTCACGATCATCCGGGTTCCCTACGCTACCGTCGCAAAGCGGCCTCTCGGGCAGACCACGATCAACTATTCTTTGAGGCGTGGTTCTGAGCCGGTTGTGCCTTCTCCCGATACCATTGTAAATATCAATCTTGAGTCACCCGGTGGTCCGGATCCGGATCCGGATCCGGAAACACCGGTTCATGAGTTAATCAGGCCTGCAGTACTTACCTGTGGTTCCAGTCCACCCAACACCATCCTGCCTGAAGATTTTGGCAAAGCCGCCAGTGTAAAGATTTCCCGTGCCAGGGTTGGAGATAATCAGCCGATCTGGAAGATCGGCGACAGCATTCAACTGACCTATGACACGATCTCCGCGCCTATCGTGCCGACCGTGATCACTACGGCAAATGAAGGCAGCGATATCAGCATTGAGGTTCCGTTCGCCGATGTGATCGAAGCGGTCGGAACAGGCACACCGAAAATCTTCTTTGTCATTACCCGTGAGTTGGATTTGCCTGGTGGCGGTACTACCCCTGTAACGGCCAGATCTCCCGATCAGGAAGTCGTTGTCTCCGCCGGCTCGGAGCTGCCGGGCGGGACTACGCCGCTTCAGTTGGGGAGCTTCCCGGAAGCGGTCGATTACGAAGACGAACACACAGGCGGGGTCTACCGAGTCATCCAATTCGACGTTGGCAGGAGGGATACGATGTTCCGAATTCCTCTGGCGGGTGTCGCCAACATAGAAATAGGACGCAACCCCAGACTGAGTTACTTCTTCGAAGGTTTTAACACGGGCAACGATGTCAAACCTCCGGAAAAACCATGGACCCCGCTTCCCGGTACTCGCCTCGAGGCATCCAACGTGCCACTGACCCAAGCTGATCTTGACCAGGGATACTATGAGGTGCCCCTGCTGTACCGCACCCTGTTGCAGCGCATCTGCCGCAATGGTGCGGAATTGAACTACTCATTGATCAATGATCTGGAAATTCCGGTGCGGGCGCCTGTAGCCTATGTGTATATCGCATTAAATGACGGAGGGGGGCAGTGTCTGCTGAGCTTTGCTGTTGATACGCAGATGACATCCTCCAGCTTTGGCGCAGGCGTACAAACGGCACTGCGCGAAGTGAGTAAAACCTCACGGATGAACGGTCCTCTGCAACCGCTCTCGATTCCTGGCCGCGATGCCGACACCGGTATCGTGCCTGTCGAATACCTGAAGAACGACTTGGTCGTTCAGATTACCAAGGCAGATGTCATGACCCCTGCGCATGAGCTCCGTCTGCTGCGTGACTTCGAGGGCTATGGCAGGCCTTACCGATTGACGACAGAAGAGTTGAACGATCCCGAAGTGGTTCAATTCGAACTGAATATCGAGCAGAAGGACTTTCCACGGGAGGGCGCCGATGAGACGTTCACGTTGGATTACGAGCTGTTTGATACCGTCACCCAAACGGGGGTGGTCGCCAACTTGCCGGTCAGCGTGCGTCTGGACCGCCGAGCGCCAGGTGGAAATGCCCTTTCCGCGTTGGGCTTTACCCCTGAACAAGTGAGGAACGGTATCAGGGATACCGATCTGGTCAATGACCGACTGGCCGTTAATGTTCACGCTTACTTGTATGGTGAACAGGGCGATAAAATCGAGTTGTGGCTGGGCTCGTCTGCGGACGAGGGGTTGGGCGAATATCTGGGCGTCAGCAGGGTGGTCGACGATCCCAGGGCGACTCAAGTGGTGTATTTCACACGCGCGCAGCTCTCGAATGGTTTGCGCTACTTTGGTTACCGGGTGCAAGACCAAGCGGGTAACTACAGCGTGCTTTCTCGCCTCATGGATATCGAAGTAGATATCACGCCAGCCCGTTAGTTGACGTTGTCCTTGCGCCTCTTTGCGGATACCGATATCGGAAGAGGCGCATTATTTTACCCGCCCTTGCCGGGCCGCATCGATGCACCGCGTGGCTCAGCGTAACTCGAGTCGACGAGCCAGGCGGCCGAGATTGGCCCGGTCCAGGCCAAGTTCCCGTGCCGCTGCGGCCCAGTTGTATTGATGCCGTTGCAGGCAGTTATCGATCACTTGGCGCTGGTAAGCGTCGACGGCTTCGCGCAGACCACCCTCGGGCAACGGCAGGGCAGGCTCGATGGGGGCCAATGAAGCCGCCTTTGTCGGCAGCGTAGTGCGAAGGTCGAGGTCTGCTGCTTGCAGGGTGAGGATGCGCGGGCGTTCGGGGTGCTGACCGAGGGCCTTGAGCGCCGAGCGTCCGATCAGGTGTTCCAGTTCACGCACGTTGCCTGGCCAGTCGTAAGCCACTAGTGACGTCTGGGCTTCGCTGCTCAGGCGCAGGCTGTCCAGCCCCAGTCTCGAACGGTTTTGCTCGAGAAAGAAACCTGCCAGCAGCAATATGTCCCGTCCTCGCTCGCGCAGCGGTGGAACCTGCAGTGGGTATACGCTGAGGCGGTGGTAAAGATCGGCGCGAAAGTTCCCGTTGCGCACTTCGCTGGCCAGGTCTCTGTTGGTGGCGGCGATCAGGCGCACATCTACCTTGTGTTCGTGGTCCGAGCCCAGGCGCTGCAGTTGGCCGCTCTGCAATACCCGTAGCAGTTTGGCTTGTACCGACAGAGGCAGCTCGCCGACTTCGTCGAGAAACAACGTTGCGCCGTGGGCCAGTTCGAACTTGCCGCGCCGCTCGCCATGAGCGCCGGTAAAGGCGCCCCTGACATGACCGAACAGTTCGCTTTCGACCAGGGTATCGGGCAAGGCGGCGCAGTTGAGGCTGACCATTGGTTTGTCCGCACGCTTGCTGGCCTGGTGCAGTGCCAGCGCGACCAACTCCTTGCCGACACCGGTCTCTCCGGTGATCAATACGGTCAGATCGCTGCCTGCCACCAGGCGGATTTCTTCCAGCAAGTGCTTGTGCGCCGGGCTCTGGCCGATCAGTTCCTTGCGCTGGTCGTTGGCTTGTCGGTAGACCTCCGCGCGTTGCTGCTCGTCTTCCACGCGCAGGGCCAGCTTCTCGATGCGCTCGGCGACGGTGACGGTTGCCGCAGCGAGGCTTGCGAATGCCTGGAGGGCGCCGAGTTCAAGGCTCTGGAACCGGCCCGGGGTGATGGCGTCAAGGGTCAGCAAGCCCCAGGGGCGTTCGTCGACCATCAGCGGGCAGCCCATGCAGTCGTGCACGTGCAGGTCTGCATCAATTGCAGCGACCAGGCCATCGTAGGGGTCAGGCAGTTCGGAGTCACTGGCAAAGCGCGTCGGCTCAGGCCGACTGAGCAGTATCTCGAAACGTGGATGCTCGCTGACCTTGAAACGCCGCCCCAGGGTGTCTGTCGACAAGCCGTCGACCGCAAGCGGCACCAGCCACTCTCCATCCAGGCGCAGCAGTGCTGCAGCATCGCACGGTAGCAGGCTGCGCATGGATTGCAGTAGGCGGCGATAGCGTTCCTGGTCCGGCAGGTCGCGAGACAGATCGCTGACCAGAGGCAGGAGGGCGGTGAGGAGGGGTTTTGCGAACATGCGGGTTTTCCGGAACGGCGTGTTGACCATACGGTCGGCGAGTTGTCGGGCTGACGTCAAGGTCCGCTTGCAGCGATGCAGCAGGCTGAACGGCAATCGGACCTGGTAAAACTGTCAGGTTACGGCTTCGCGTGCGAAGGGTAGAGTCGAGCGACAACTGCGGCCAGGGCGCTTTGTGCGTGTGCGGGACTGGTCGAACATCCTTTTCAACAGGCGAGGGTAATCTGCAATGACCAAACGAGAGATGTTCCTTGGTCGGCTGCCGGTGTCGGCTCTGGCAGGTGAGCTGAATCCACTGGTCATCACTGACATGGATTCCGGAGGACCGCAACGCGATGGCCTGGGTTGGAATGAGTTGTCTGATCCAGAGCGTGTCGTGCCGATGTTGGCGAAGTTGCCCGAGGCGTATCGCCAGGGTGATGAGATCAGTCTTTTCTGGACGGCTACCAAGCCAGTTACGCAACCGCCGCAAGCCGATCCGTCTGAGGCTGCAGTGCAGTTTTACCTGTTGGATGCCGAAATGCAGGCGCGAGGCTGGTTGAGCTTCGGTGTGGTCAAGGGTGACCTGAAACTGCCAGCGGACGAGCAGATTCCCTATCCTTATTTCGGTTATTTCTATTACTCGCTGTATGACCCGATCTCAACATCCAGGCGCTACTCGCAGTACAGAGAGGTCTTGATCGACCTGCGTGTGCCCGGGGGGCTTGATCCCGATCCGGAAACGCCGGTCAACGAATTTCTTGTCGCGCCTTTAGTAACGCCCTCCACGATCGAATCCCCAACCACTCCGGTACGCGTTTCGATCGTGCCTTGGCGTTTCATGCAGCCGGATGACCAGGTCACCTTGATCTGGAGCGGTGTTCGTCATGTGGGGGCACGCCTGGGCGCAGGCGACGTAGGCAAGAATTGGGTGATTGATGTTCCGGCGGATGTGATAGAGAAGGGCGGAAGCGGCGAAGACCTGCGGGTCTACTACGAGATCCGTGACCGGGTGCAGAACTACTCGCGGCCGTCTCCATCGGCCTATGTAAAGGTCGAAGATCCCGATGCGCTCGCGGCACCTGAAGTCGAAAGTGCGGAGAGTCCACCCTACCAGCTGGATCTGGTGCCGTTGGCGGGGCAGGATGTGACCATCTACTTGCCGGACTATGTCGGTTATACGCCCGGCGATAGAGTCACGATGCATTGGGTCGGGCTCAGTGCCGGAACCGATGCAAGAGAAGTGCGTTATGACTGGCCCATCAGAACGATCACCGGCACACGCGACAAGATCTTCAGCCTGCCCTATCTCTTTGCGGTGCTGGTGGTGAATGGCCTGGCCACTGTCTTTTATGAGTCGATACCTGCCGCTGGTGGTGCAGCCAGACCTTCTCGCCGGCGCTCGCTCACCATTGTCGGGGAGGGCATTGTGTTGCAACGCCCGGACCTGGTCGAGGCAACAGGCGATGTCATCGATCTTGCCGACCTGACCACAGACAAGGTTCACGTGCGCATCCCTCTCTATCCTGGGCAAAGCGCAGGGGATGTCGTCACCTTGGCCTGGACGGCCAGGAGCGGTGGCAGCGGCGGCGCGACCTGGCGAACAGACCTGACCGTTCCTGTGGGGGGAGAAAAAAACGAACTCGTGTTCGAGGTCGATTTACCGCTACTGATCCCGGCGGTGGATGGCACCCTGACCTTGAGCTATTCGGTGCTTACCCCGGAATTCGGTATCACGCGATCTTCGCCCGAGCACGTCTACAGCGTTCTGGACAGTGCGGCAGTCGATTTTCCTGCACCGACCTGCGCCCAGGTGGAGGGCAGTGGTGCGGGCGCGTCGCTGCCATCGGATACCATCAACGCGATCATCGAGGTGCCGGCAAATGCTCCTCTGCGTGTGAACGACAGGGTCACGCTGCGTTGGGAGGCGGCTGTCGGCAATACCCCGCCTGCCTACACCGAGACCAAGACGTTCACCGGGTTCCCGTTCAGCTTCACTGTGGGTAACGCGGATATTCTGCCCTTCGAGGAAGTTGATGTATTCGTGACCTATTCGGTCGAGCGCAACGCTGCGTAATAGCGTTGGTGTTGTGAGCAACGGCCTGAGTCAGCGCATGTCTGCTGACTCAGGCCGTTGTCATTTAGACTCTATGTTGTCGATATGACCATGCTCGCGCATTGGTCATATTGACAATTTTATTTATAACTCATTGATTTCTAGTGTTTTATTTTTTGGCATCGTAATTGCGATGGTCTGGGTAACCATTCGAAGCCCAAGGCTCAGGAGTCACTGCAATGCTCAATGCCGACCAACGTGCAATCATCAAGGCCACTGTCCCGCTGCTCGAAAGCGGTGGCGAGGCGCTGACTACCCACTTCTACAAGATGATGCTCAGCGAGTACCCCGAGGTCCGTCCCCTGTTCAACCAGGCGCACCAGGCCAGTGGTGACCAGCCGCGTGCGCTGGCCAACGGTGTGCTCATGTATGCCCGCCATATCGACCAACTGGAGCAACTGGGTGGCCTGGTTGGTCAGATCATCAACAAGCATGTGGCCTTGCAGATCCTGCCCGAACACTACCCCATCGTTGGCAGTTGCCTGCTGCGCGCCATCGAGGAAGTGCTGGGCAAGGACATCGCCACCCCGGAGGTGATCGCTGCCTGGGGCGCAGCCTATGGCCAGCTGGCTGATATCCTCATCGGCGCCGAAGAGGGCCTGTACAAGGCCAAGGAGGAGGCCGACGGTGGCTGGCGCGGTGCTCGCGATTTTCGTGTGGTGCGCCGTGAGCAGGAAAGCAGCGAGATCGTCTCGTTCTACTTCGCTCCGGTCGATGGCAAGCCGGTACTCAAGGCCGAGCCGGGTCAGTACATCGGCTTGCAGCTGTTCATCGACGGTGCCGAGCAACGTCGCAACTATTCGCTCTCGGCATTGTGCGATGGCCAGCAGTACCGCATCAGCGTCAAGCGCGAGGCCGGGGGCAAGGTGTCGAACCATCTGCATGATCAACTGCAGGTCGGCGACACCCTAAAGCTGTTCCCGCCGTCGGGCGACTTCACTCTGGCGGCTGGCGACAAGCCGCTGGTGCTGATCAGTGGTGGTGTCGGCATCACCCCGACCCTGGCGATGCTCGAGGCGGCGCTGCAGACCGAGCGTCGGGTGCACTTCATCCACTGTGCGCGCAACGGTTCGGTACACGCCTTCCGTGACTGGGTCGACGGTCTGGCCGCGCAACATCCGCAACTGCAGCGTTTTTATTGCTACGCCGAGGACGACGGCAGCCGGGATGCGAATGCAGTCGGCCTGCTGAGCCAGGATCTGCTGGCCGAGTGGCTGCCGCGTGAGCGTGACGTGGATGCCTACTTCCTTGGGCCGAAGGGCTTCATGGCGGCGATCCGTCGTCACTTGAAGGGGCTGGGGGTTCCGGATGCGCAGAGCCGCTACGAATTCTTCGGGCCGGCGGCTGCTCTGGAATGATCTACTGACCAGGTTGGCGTCTTCGCGGGCAAGTCGGAGGGGTTGGCCTGTGCATATATAAAGAAGGATGAACAGCGTCCCGCAGCTTTCATCTTTAATCCTGCTTTAATCACTGTATCCTTCACTCCCGGGTGTCGAGGGGCTGGTCCCTGCGCGACGCCCGGGCAGCCGTTTTTTTTACCGGCCAAGGTTGAACCGATGTCGCCAACACCGGTCACAGCATCTCCGGATAGCCCTGCGCAGCGCTGTCTCGCCGCTTCCTCGACACGCTAAGAGACCATCCCTGCGTGTAGACTTGCGCCAGGCAGGCGGAACACGCTGCCACCTATCCATCCAAGGAATCGGCAATGAACGAACAAACCCTGCGCCTGAATCGGGAACGGCGCTTCCTCGTGCTGTTGGGGGTAATCTGCCTCTCGCTGATCGGCGGCGCGCTGTACATGCAGGTCGTGCTAGGCGAGGCACCTTGCCCGCTGTGTATCCTGCAGCGCTATGCCTTGCTGCTGATCGCGCTGTTCGCGTTCATTGCCGCGGCCATGCCCGGACGACGGAGCCTGACCTTCTTCGAGGCGTTGGTCGTGCTCAGCGCAATTGGCGGAATCGTTGCGGCCGGCAACCATGTGTATATACTCGCCAACCCGTACGCCAGTTGCGGCGTCGATGTCCTGCAACCAATCGTCGACGACCTGCCCCTGGCGCGGCTCTGGCCCCTGGCATTCCAGGTCGACGGTTTCTGCACCACACCGTACCCGCCCATCCTGGGTCTGTCGCTGGCGCAATGGGCGCTGGTGGCCTTCGTCCTCACTGCCATCCTGGTGCCGCTGGGCATCTATCGGAATCGGCGCCGGGCTTAGACAAAAGTCCCGATTTGATGCAGGTCTATTGCACGGTGAGATAACCGGCAAAATTTCCCCAGAGACTGATCCTGATCAACGTTGAGCCCTTGTAATACAAGGGTTTCAGGGCTATCAAGCCGGGTGCGACAAACTGTCGCGAAGTTGATTTTTCAGGCAGGATTATTACAAATTCTGTAAAAGACTGTTGCTCAATAAGTCATAGTCAAGGGGGGGCGACCTATCTACAATCGCCCCCAATTTCCGTTCGGCACTGCTTGCGAGTCGCAGGATTGAAGGAAGCCCCAGCGCTCCTTTTGCTGACTTCGACAAGTTTCGCCCAACGGCGATCCGGGCGGACACCCCTCCGCGTTTTCCCGCACCAAATGGAATTGGTCTGAAGTACAGGCCTTTAGCCTAAGAAAACCCCAAGCTCGTCCATGCGCTCAACGCCCAGATCCAGCAGTCGGATCCCAGGCAGGCGCGGGTTCGAGCTCGAAATGCTAACGCTTGGCAGGACGAAGTGTTGGCGAACAAAACACATTGCATTGAAGCAAGCTGATCTAGAGGTCGTGAGATGAGTAAAAAGCGTTACCCCAGACTGTTTGGCATATTGCCCTTTTTAGGCATGCTTTTACTCAGTGGGTGCAACTGGACCCTGCTCGACCCGAAGGGCCAGGTCGGCATTGAGCAAAAGAACCTGATCCTCATCGCTACCGGCCTGATGCTGCTGGTCGTGGTGCCAGTCATCATCATGACCCTGGTCTTCGCCTGGAAGTACCGTGCTTCCAACAAGGCTGCCACCTACACCCCCGACTGGTCGCACTCGACCAAGATCGAAGCCGCGGTGTGGATCATCCCGATCCTGATCATCATCGCCCTGGGCTACGTCACCTACCACTCCACCCACAAGCTCGACCCTTATCGTCCGCTGGATTCCGATGTGAAGCCGGTGCAGATCGACGTGGTCGCCCTGGACTGGAAATGGCTGTTCATCTACCCGGAGCAGGGCATTGCCACGGTCAACAAGATCGTCTTCCCGGCTAACACCCCGGTCAACTTCCGCGTGACCTCCGACGCCGTGATGAACTCGTTCTTCATCCCTGCGCTGGGCGGCCAGATCTACGCGATGGCCGGCATGACCACCAAGCTGCACCTGATCGCCAACGAAAATGGCGAGTTCGACGGTATCTCCGCGAACTACAGCGGTGCTGGCTTCACCGGTATGAAATTCAAGGCAACCGCCACTTCGCAAGCCGACTTCGATGCATGGGTCGCGCAAGTTAAGGCCTCGCCGAAGAAGCTGGACAAGGCCGAATACGACGCCTTGGCCAAACCAAGCGAAAACAACCCAGTCGCGCTGTACAGCGAGGCTTCGCCTGACACGTTCCAGCTCATCGTCGACAAGTACGAAGGCATGAACCGTGGTCGTCCGAGCCACGAAGAAGCAGGCAGCAAAGACCTGGCCACTACCAAGGGTGTGGAAACGAGTATGCAACCAGCTGCCGGTGCAGAGGAGTAAGAGATGTTCGGTAAATTAAGCCTGGAGGCGATTCCCTATCACGAGCCGATAGTCATGGTGACGCTTGCCATGATCGCGCTCGGGGGCCTCGCCGTCGTTGGTGCCATCACCTATTTCCGCAAGTGGTCCTACTTGTGGACCGAGTGGTTGACCACGGTCGACCACAAGAAGATCGGGGTGATGTACATCATCGTCGCGATGGTCATGCTGCTGCGCGGCTTCGCCGACGCCATCATGATGCGTACCCAGTTGGCTGCCGCTACCGGCGGCTCCGAAGGCTACCTGCCGCCTGAACACTATGACCAGATCTTCACCGCCCACGGTGTGATCATGATCATCTTCATGGCGATGCCGTTCTTCACCGGCCTGATGAACCTGGCCCTGCCTCTGCAGATCGGTGCACGTGACGTTGCCTTCCCGTTCCTGAACTCCCTGAGCTTCTACCTGCTGCTGGCAGGCGTGCTGCTGGTCAACATCTCCCTGGGCGTCGGCGAATTCGCCAAGACCGGTTGGGTTGCCTATCCGCCACTGTCGGGGATCCAGTACAGTCCGGGCGTAGGGGTTGACTACTACATCTGGGCGCTACAGCTATCAGGCTTGGGTACGACACTGACAGGCGTGAACTTCCTGGTCACCGTCCTGAAGATGCGCGCACCTGGCATGAAACTGATGGACATGCCGATCTTCACCTGGACCTGCACCTGGGCCAACGTGCTGATCGTCGCTTCCTTCCCGATCCTGACCGCCGCACTCGCCCTGCTGACCGTTGACCGTTATCTGGACTTCCACATCTTCACCAACGAGCTTGGTGGGAACCCGATGATGTACGTCAACCTGTTCTGGGCCTGGGGTCACCCTGAGGTGTACATCCTGATCCTGCCGGCGTTCGGCGTGTTCTCGGAAGTAACCTCGACCTTCTCCAGCAAGCGTCTGTTCGGCCACCACGCGATGATCTACGCATCGGGTGCCATTGCCGTACTGGGCTTCGCGGTCTGGCTGCACCACTTCTTCACCATGGGTGCCGGCGCCAGCGTCAACACCTTCTTCGGTCTGGCGACGATGCTGATCTCCATTCCGACCGGTGTGAAGCTGTTCAACTGGCTGTTCACCATGTACCAGGGTCGCGTGCGTTTCACTCCGCCGATGCTCTGGACCCTGGGCTTCATGGTCACCTTCTCCATCGGTGGCATGACCGGCGTACTGCTGGCCGTTCCAGGTGCTGACTTCGTACTGCACAACAGCCTGTTCGTTATTGCCCACTTCCACAACGTGATCATCGGCGGCGCGGTGTTCGGCTACATTGCCGGCTTCGCCTTCTGGTTCCCGAAAGCCTTCGGCTTCACCCTCAACGAGAAGTGGGGCAAGGCGGCATTCTGGTTCTGGCTGTCCGGTTTCTACGTGGCCTTCATGCCGCTGTACGCGCTGGGCTTCATGGGTATGACCCGTCGTCTGAACCACTCCGACAACCCACTGTGGGAACCCTACCTGTACGTGGCCGTGGTCGGTGCGGTGCTGATCCTGTTCGGTATCGCCTGCCAACTGATCCAGCTGTACGTATCGGTTCGCGACCGCAACCAGAACCTGGACGTCACTGGCGATCCATGGGGTGGCCGTACCCTGGAATGGTCGACTTCGTCGCCACCTCCGTTCTACAACTTCGCCCACATGCCTGAGAAGGTCGGCCTGGACGCCTGGCAAGAAGCCAAGGAAGCCGGTGTCGCCTACAAGGTGCCGGCCAAGTACGAAGCGATCCACATGCCGAACAACACCTCGACCGGTCTGTTCATGGGTCTGTTCCTGACCATCTTCGGCTTCGCTTTCATCTGGCACATCTGGTGGCTGGTGGGTGCGAGCCTGGTAGCAACCATCGCGGTCTTCGTTCGCCACGCTGCACGTGACGATCAGGGCTACATGGTTCCTGCCGAAGAAGTGGCGCGCATCGAAGGCGAACGCCAGCGGGCCCTGCAGCTTGCCGGTGTACCTACCGGTGGCGCACGTGTCGAAACCTTTGAACGGGTGTAATCAATGTCCAGTCAAGTAATTCACGGCGATGCGCATGGTCACGACCATGGGCACGACGATCACCACCACGACTCGGGCCAGATGACCGTCTTCGGTTTCTGGCTGTACCTGATGACCGACTGCATCCTGTTTGCGTCGCTCTTCGCCACCTACGCGGTGCTGTCCGGCAGTTTTGCCGGCGGCCCGTCGGGTCATGACATCTTCCAGCTCGACTTCGTGCTGGTCGAAACCGCGTTCCTGCTGCTGTCCTCGATCACCTTCGGCTTCGCCATGCTGAAGATGTTCGCCGGTAACAAGGCAGGCGTACTGGGCTGGTTGGCTATCACCTTCCTGTTCGGTGCAGGCTTCATCGCGATGGAAATCTACGAGTTCCATCACCTGATCGTTGAAGGCTACGGCCCGCAGCGCAGTGGTTTCCTGTCGGCGTTCTTCGCGCTGGTCGGCACCCACGGCCTGCACGTGACCTCGGGTCTGATCTGGATGGCCATCCTGATGTACCAGATCAACAAGCACGGCATCACGCCGACTGCCAAGACCCGCATGAGCTGCCTGAGCCTGTTCTGGCACTTCCTGGACGTGGTCTGGATCTGCGTCTTCACCGTCGTCTACCTGCTGGGGGTTCTGTAATGGCTAACGCACACGACACTCACCACGAAGGTAACCACGGCAGCGTGAAGTCCTACATGATCGGCTTCATCCTGTCGATCATCCTGACCGCGATCCCGTTCGGCCTGGTGATGTATCCGACCCTGCCGAAGAACCTGACCGTCCTCATCGTGGTGGCCATGGCCGTCATTCAGGTCGTGGTGCACCTGGTGTACTTCCTGCACATGGACCGCTCGAAAGAGCAGCGCTCCACTGTCTCGACGTTCCTGTTCACCGCTCTGGTAATCGCACTGCTGGTAGGCCTGTCGCTGTGGATCATGTTCAGCATCCACTACGAAATGTTGGCCAAGTGAGGTAAGACTGCATGTCCGTGAAGCACTTTATCCAAATCACCAAACCGGGGATCATTTTCGGTAACGTGCTTTCCGTGGCAGGCGGTTTCTTCCTTGCCGCGAAGGGCCATGTGGATTTCGCCCTGTTCCTGGCGGTGGTGGTAGGTACTTCGCTTGTGGTTGCGTCCGGTTGCGTGTTCAACAACTGCATCGACCGTGACATCGACCAGAAGATGGAACGTACCAAGAACCGCGTCATGGTTCAGGGCGGCATGTCGCTGCCCCTCGCACTGATCTACGCCACCCTGCTCGGGGTGGCGGGTTTCAGCCTGCTGTATGTCCAGGCCAACCCGCTGTCGGCGTTCTGTGCGTTGATCGGCTTCGTGGTGTACGTCGGCTTCTACAGCCTGTGGCTCAAGCGCAAATCGGTGCACGGCACCCTGGTCGGCAGCCTGTCCGGTGCCATGCCTCCGGTGATCGGCTATTGCGCAGTGAGCAACAGCTTCGACCTGGCAGCGGTCACGCTGCTGGTGATGTTCAGCCTGTGGCAGATGCCGCACAGCTTTGCCATCGCCATCTTCCGCTTCAAGGATTACAGCGCAGCCAACATCCCGGTCCTGCCGGTGGCTCGCGGTATCCTGGCGGCGAAGAAGCAGATCGTGCTGTACGTGCTGGCCTTCGTGCTCGCCACGTTGATGCTGACGCTGGGTGGGTACGCCGGTCTGGGTTACCTGGCCGTCGCAGCCGCCATGGGTCTGTACTGGTTGTACATGGCCTGGGGTGGCTACAAGGCCGAAGATGACAGCAAGTGGGCACGCAAAGTGTTTGGCTTCTCCATCCTGACCGTCACCGCGCTGAGCGTGATGATGTCGGTGGATAGCCAGACTGCTGCCGACGTGCTGATGACCTACGCACGCTGAAGCCTACGCGCATTACAAGAACCCGGCCTGTGGCCGGGTTTTTTATTGGTAGATTTTCCGTCTGCGCGCTGGTATCCGAACGCACTAGTTTGAGCTTCCAAGTCATAAGGAAGCATCCAAATGAGTGTTTTTACCGTCTATTTCTGCGGAACCGGCTCCCACCGTTTCGATCACAACAACCCTAATTTCTGGAATGGCGAGCTGATCGCCACGCTGGCCAACCATACCTTCGGCAGGGAGTTCGTCGACTGGATCGCAGTCGATGGCCCAGGCAGTGGCAACCTGCAGGACGATGCCTTGTTCGTTGACGACGGCGACTACTACAAAGTGACCGGCACGCTGTTCGGCAAAGGTTGGGATGAGAACGTGCGGCATGCCCTGCAGGTCATCAAGGGCAAGAGTACCTGGGCCCGCACCAAGCTCACCGAGCAGCAATACCAGAACCTGAAGAGCGCTGGCATTCCAATTCCTGATGCCGAGGCCGGTGGCTCGTGGTTCTGGCGCACCTACGACTATGGTGATCGCGCGGTGACCCCCCAGGCCTTGCAAGAGCAGATGATCAGGCAACTGCGCAAACCGTTGATCCCGATCACGGTCAACCTGGTGGGGTGGAGCAGGGGCGGAATCAGTTGTCACATGCTCGCCAACGCAATGGCGCAAGATCCGGAGCTGCGTGATGTGAAGGTCAACATCTTTGCCATCGATCCGGTGCCGGGGGTAGGCAACCTGAAGTCTGAGCGCGTGCAACTGGGAGCCAACGTGAAGGAGTACGTGGGGTTCTATGCGCGAGACGAGCGATCCAAAGGGTTCGCCTGTGTGGTGCCTGCCACAGCGTACGGTACACGTGTCAGCGTACTGCCGATGCCGGGCCGCCATGCAACGCTGGTGGGCAATGCTTCGATAGACGGCGCAGGTTCTGGCAAGGCACTGCCTGAGCCGGGGATGATCGTGCGGCACTTCGCGGAGGTTTGCCTGAAGCGTTGGGGCGTAAAGCTGGACAAGTGTCTGGAGTTGGACGATGCGGGGCTGATGACCTATCACAAGACCATCGATGCGAACGATGAGCTTTACCGCGCCATGCGCAAGAAGTCCTATACCGTACTGACCGAAGGCACTGCCGATGAGCGTATGGTTCATCGCGGCAGCATTGCCACGGAGTTCAGCCAGGTGCGTGGCGAGCACCTGGACCCCAGCGATGGGTTGAGTATCCAGCGTTTCGACCTGCACGCCTACAAAGCCCTGCGCTGAGTTCTTCGACCCACCAGCGGGTAAGTCTCGCTGGTGGGCGGCGAATCTATCGATAGCCCCTTTACAACGCCGGGGCAACCAGACTATTTTCTGCCTCGGCCACCGCAGTGGCCAACGTCGCTCGGACGGTTCCGGGCGCTTACGTCTCTCGAGGAAAGCATGGCCAACCCAGGTTCGCCGCGCCGCTTTGCGCGCATCGATCGTCTCCCCCCCTACGTCTTCAACATCACTGCCGAGCTCAAGATGGCGGCACGCCGTCGTGGCGAAGACATCATCGACCTGAGCATGGGCAACCCGGATGGCGCGACCCCGCCACACATCGTCGAGAAGCTGGTGCAGGTCGCCCAGCGTGAAGATACCCACGGCTATTCCACCTCGCGCGGCATCCCGCGACTGCGCCGCGCCATTTCCAACTGGTACAAGGAACGCTACGACGTCGAGATCGACCCGGACAGCGAAGCCATCGTCACCATCGGCTCGAAAGAGGGCCTCGCGCACCTGATGCTCGCCACCCTCGACCATGGCGACACGGTGCTGGTACCCAACCCCAGCTACCCGATTCACATCTACGGGGCGGTGATCGCCGGTGCCCAGGTGCGCTCCGTGCCGCTGGTGCCGGGAGTGGACTTCTTCAATGAGCTGGAGCGGGCGATCCGCGAATCGATCCCCAAGCCGAAGATGATGATCCTGGGCTTCCCCTCCAACCCGACCGCGCAGTGCGTGGAATTGGACTTCTTCGAACGAGTGGTGGCCCTGGCCAAGCAGTACGACGTGCTGGTGGTGCACGACCTCGCTTACGCCGACATCGTCTACGACGGCTGGAAGGCGCCTTCGATCATGCAGGTGCCTGGCGCCAAGGATATCGCGGTGGAGTTCTTCACCCTGTCCAAGAGCTACAACATGGCGGGCTGGCGGATCGGCTTCATGGTCGGCAACCCCGAGTTGGTCAGCGCCCTGGCGCGGATCAAGAGCTACCACGACTACGGCACCTTCACGCCGCTGCAGGTGGCGGCGATTGCCGCGCTGGAAGGTGACCAGCAGTGCGTGCGCGACATCGCCGAGCAGTACCGCCAACGCCGCAACCTGTTGGTCAAGGGGCTGCATGAGATGGGCTGGATGGTCGAGAATCCGAAAGCCTCGATGTACGTCTGGGCCAAGATCCCCGAAGCCTATGCACACCTCGGCTCGCTGGAGTTCTCCAAGAAGCTGCTGGCCGAGGCCAAGGTCTGTGTCTCGCCCGGTATCGGTTTTGGCGACTATGGCGATGACCATGTGCGCTTTGCCCTCATCGAGAACCAGGACCGCATCCGCCAGGCCATCCGCGGTATCCGTCAGATGTTCCGCGCCGACGGGCTGACCAGCAAGTAAGCCCCAGGCGTCAAGCCGCAAGCCGGTCTGCGATGGCAGGCCGATTGCGGCTTTTGCCTGCCACGGTCGGCATGGCGCTCGAGGGCTGCGACCAGCGGCCGTCTTTTTTTCATTTCCCCTCTATCCAGCCGCTCGTGCTTGGATTAAAAATGGCGCCGCGAGCGCCCGCTCGATAACAACAACTTCCCTTCCTGGCCATCATGTCCGAACAGAACCCTTGCCTGACCTGCGGCGCCTGCTGCGGCTACTTTCGTGTGTCTTTCTTTTGGGGTGAATGCCAGTCTTCGGGCGGGTTGGTGCCCGACGATCTGGTGGTGCAGATCAATCCGACCCGCGTGGCCATGATCGGCACCGACGCCAAGCCTTGCCGCTGTATCAGCCTGGAAGGCGAGATCGGCAACAAGGTGGGGTGCACCATCTACGAGAATCGTTCCAGCCCCTGTCGCGAGTTCGACGCGTCGTGGGAGAACGGCGTGCACAACCCCAGCTGTGATGACGCCCGTGCCGCCTATGGCCTGCCACCGCTGACCCCGCCTGGCGCCAACGAACCGCACTGGCCTGACGATGGGGCAGAGGTCGCCTGAACCGCCAAACACATCACGTTTTGCCCACCGGACATGACCGTTCGTCGGTTGGATCCAAGCGACACCCTGCTGCAGCCCGCGAAATACGTGCTGCCTCGAGAAAGTATTAACACCATTTGACCGTCCCCGCGTCCCTTCGCGCCTGCTCGCCAGCGGCTACACATTCCCAACAAGGAATCATGTAGCCATGGTCAGGTGTTTCGTCGTCGCGTGTTCGACTAACCGGCAACATAGCAGTGCACGCGTTCAAGGACCGAACCACCTGATCCACGAAGGAGCTCTCCGTGGACAGAAGCGTCGCCTCCATTTTGCCTACCCGTCTTTCCCATTTGTCGCTCGCTGTGAGCCTGGCTGTCGGAGGCCTGGCCTTCGGTCTGACGAGCGAGCAGGCCCTGGCCGTGTGCAGTGCGGCCGGTTCCACCATCACGTGTAACGGCGCCGCCAACCCTCTGGCACCGAGCTATACCAACGGCGGCAGCGGCCTGACGGTCAACGTGAACCCTGGCGCCAGCCTGGGTACCTTGCTGGGCGTAGGGGGCACGTCGCTGTCGCTGGCGGGCAACAACAACACGTTGAACAACTCCGGCACCATCGACCCTACATTGCTGGGGCTGTTGAGCATTCAGTCCAGTGCAGTGCTGATCGGCAATACCGGCACCGGCAGCACGCTCAACATCAACAACAATGCCACGGGTGTGATCAAGGGCACGGGTGCCTTGCTCGGCGCCAACCTTCTTAACCTCACGGGCATGGCGCTGGACGCGCGCAACGGTGCGGCCGGTACCACTACCATCACCAACGCCGGCAGCATTGGCTCCTCGGCATTGGCTTCACTGACGCTGCTCAGTGAAGACACCCCGGTCATCGCGGTTACCGGCGGCAGCACGGTGAACTTCACCAACACCGGCACCATTCTTGGCCGGGCAGCGTTCGAGGCTTCTGCCGCAGGCAACACCTTCACTAACGCCGGCACCTTGACCGGCAGCTTGTCGATGGGGGCCAACAGCACCAACCGCTTCAATGCCATCACTGGTTCGAGTGTCGGTGCCGGGCTTGGTATCAGTGTCGCCTTGCTGGTCACCAGTAATCCCAACCTGGCTTTCGCAGCCGCCGGCAAGATCGACGGCGGTGCCGGCGGCACCAACACGCTGGCCTTGCAGAACGCTATTGGTGGCGGCAGCGGGACTGCCGGCAGCGGCACGATCAACGCCAACAACTACATCAACTTCAGCCGTCTGATCGTCGATAGCGGCACCTGGAGCCTGATCGGCGCGGTGCTCAGCGGCACGACCCAGACCACCCTCAACGGCGGCGTGCTCAACTTCGACAACTCCAGCGCCTTCGGCAGCGGCGGCATCACCGTCAACGGTGGCAGCCTGTTGGGCAGTGTCGCGGGGTTGAGCCTGGCCAACGCCCTGACCCTCAACGCCGGCCTGAGTGTCGGCGGTGGCAACGACCTGGCCCTCAACGGCGTGGTCTCGGGCGTCGGCGGGCTGACCAAGACCGGCGCCGGCCTGCTCACCCTCGGTGCCACCAACACTTACAGCGGCGGCACCAACCTGACTGCGGGCGGCCTCAACCTGACCAGCGCTGCGGCGCTCGGCAGTGGAGCGCTCACCGTCAGCGGTGCGGGCAGCCTGCAAGGCAGTGTGCCGCTGGTATTGAACAACGCGGTGGCGCTGAACGCGGCGCTGACCTTGCCCGGCAGCAACGCCCTGAGCCTTGGCGGCGTGCTGAGCGGCACGGGCTCGCTGGTCAAGAGCGGTACCGGCAACCTGACGCTCAATGGCGTCAATACCTTCTCCGGCGGCACCACCCTCGGCACAGGCACGCTCACCCTCGGCAATGCCAGCGGTCTGGGCAGTGGCGCGTTGACCCTGACCGGCAACGGCACCCTCGATACCACGGCCGTCATGACCCTGGGCAATGCCATCAACCTGGGCAGCAGTGCCTTGACCTTGACTGGCAACAACGCGCTCACACTGGGCGGTGTGATTGGCGGTACCGGCAGCCTGGTCAAGAACGGCGCGGCCGACCTGACCCTGAACGGCGTCAATACCTTCAGCGGCGGCACCACGCTCAGCACCGGCAAACTCACTGTCGGCAACAGCGCCGCGCTGGGTACGGGCGCTCTCGCATTGACTGGCAACGCCAGCCTCGACGCCAGCGCAGCGGTCAGCCTGGGTAACGCGATCAACCTCGGCGCCAACACCCTCAACCTGCTGGGCACCAGTGCCACCACCCTGGGCGGGGTGATCAGCGGCACCGGCGCACTGGTCAAGAGCGGCGCAGCCGACCTGGCGCTCAACGGCAACAACACCTTCAGCGGCGGCCTGACCCTCAACACCGGCAAACTCACCGTGGGCAACAACAACGCCCTGGGCGGCGGTGCCTTGACCCTGGGTGGCAATGCCAGCCTCGATGCCAGCACCGGTGTCAACCTGGGCAACGCCATCAGCCTGGGCGCCAATACCCTCAACCTGCTGGGCACCAGTGCTACCACCCTGGGTGGGGTGGTCAGCGGCACCGGCGCGCTGGTCAAGAACGGCGCCGCCGGCCTGACCCTCAACGGCGCCAACACCTTCAGCGGTGGCACCACCCTCAACGCCGGGGTGCTGACCGTCGGCAACAACGCCGCACTGGGCACCGGTGCCCTCAGCCTGGGCGGCAATGCCAGCCTCGACGCGGGCGTGGCCGTCAACCTGGGCAACGCCATCGACCTGGGGGCCAACACCCTGAGCGTGCTGGGTAGCAACGCCACCACCCTGGGCGGGGTGGTCAGTGGCACTGGTGCGTTGGTCAAGAGCGGTGCCAGCAACCTCACCCTCAGTGGTGCCAATACCTTCAGCGGCGGCCTGAACCTCAACGCCGGCACCCTGACCCTGGCCAGCGCCGCGGCGCTGGGCACCGGCGCGCTCAACGTTGGCGGCGCATCCACACTCGCCAACAGCGCGGCGATGACCCTGAACAATGGCGTCAACCTCGGCGCCAACCTGACCCTCTCCGGCGCCAACAACCTGACCCTGGCTGGCAACCTGAGCGGTACCGGCGGCCTGATCAAGAATGGGGCGAGCTCCCTTACCCTGAGCGGCAGCAACAACCAGAGCGGTGCCACCGCGCTCAACGCCGGCACCCTGGTGGTCGGCAGCGCCACCGCCCTGGGCACAGGCGCGCTCAACGCCGCCGCAAACACCACGCTGGATTCGTCGGTGGCCGGGCTGACCCTGGGCAACGCGCTTAACCTGGCCGGCAACCTCAACCTCGCCGGCAGCAACGACCTGACCCTGGGCGGCGTTATCGCCGGTATCGGTGGCCTGACCAAGAACGGCAGCACGACCCTGACCCTCAATGGCGCCAACACGCAGTTCGGCGCCACCAACCTCAACGCCGGCACCCTTGTGGTCGGCAGCAACACGGCCTTGGGCACTGGCGCGCTGAATGCCGCTGCCGGTACCCACCTGGACGCCAACACCGCAGTCAACCTCGGCAACGCCGTGAACCTGGCCGGTGCCCTGACCCTCGACGGCACCGCCAACCTGGGCCTCGGTGGCGTGATCGCCGGTGCCGGCAGCCTGGTCAAGAACGGTGCCGCCACGCTGACGCTTTCCGGCCCCAACACCTTCCTGGGCGGCACCACCCTCAATGCCGGTGGCCTGGTGCTGGGCAATGGAGACGCACTGGGCGTCGGCAAGTTGACCGTCGCAGGTGCCGGTACCCTGGATGCCACGGCTGCGCTGACCGTTGGCAACGCCGTTACCCTGGATGCCGACCTCACCCTGGCCGGCAGCAACAACCTCAACCTCTCCGGCCTGGTCGATGGCACCGGCCGTCTGATCAAGAATGGCACCAGCACGCTCACCCTCGGCGGCCTGAACACCTATGCCGGTGGCACACTGCTCAACGCTGGCGCCCTGGTGCTGGGCAATGGTAGCGCCATCGGCACCGGCGACCTCACCGTCGGTGGCGCCGCAAGCCTGGACGCCAGCGCCGCACTTAGCCTGGGCAACAACATCGGCCTGAACGCCGACCTCACCCTCACCGGCAGCAACGCGCTGACCCTCGGTGGTGTAGTCAGCGGGACAGGAAAGTTGGTCAAGAACGGCAATGCCAGCGTGACCTTGGACGGGGTCAACACCTATGCCGGTGGCACCACGCTCAACGCGGGTGGCCTGGTGATAGGCAACGGCAGCGCCCTGGGGACCGGTGCCCTGACCGTGGCCGGCGCCGCCAGCCTGGACAACAGCGCGGTCGCTACCCTGGGCAACGACATCGCGCTCAACGCCAACCTGACCCTCGGCGGCAGCAACGACCTGACCCTGGGCGGTGTCATCAGCGGTACCGCAGGTCTGATCAAGAATGGCCTGGCCGACCTCACGCTGACCGGCAACAACACCTTCAGCGGCGCCGTCGACTTGCTCGGCGGCAGCCTCACCACCATAGGTACTGGCGCCCTCGGCAACAGCTCGGGCGTCAACGTCGGGGCGGGCGCCAGCCTGAACCTCGGTGCCAGTACCACGATCGGCGGCCTGAGCGGTGCCGGCGCGGTGAGCGTGGCGGGGGGCAGTGACCTGACGGTCGGCGGCAACAACCTCAACAGCGTGTTCAGCGGCGCCCTGGCCGGTAGCGGTGGCATGATCAAGGCAGGTACCGGTGCTCTGGAACTGTCCGGTGTGAACGTGCTTGGCGGCGCCACCACGGTCAATGGCGGCCTGCTCAATGTCAGCGGTTCGCTCGCCAGCTCCGGCGTACAGGTCAATGTCGGCGCCAGCCTGGGCGGCACCGGCAGTCTGCTGGGCGCGGTCGACATCGCCAACGGCGCACACCTGTTGGCCAACAGTGGCGCGACCCTCAATACCGGCGCGCTGACCCTGCACAGCGGCTCGATTCTCGACTTCGGCCTCGGCTCGCCCTCCACGGGCGGCACTGCCTTGGTCAACGTCAACGGCAACCTGACCCTCGACGGCACCCTCAACGTCACCGACCTCGGTGGCTTCGGCACCGGTATCTATCGGCTGTTCGACTACACCGGCGCGCTGGTCGACAACGGTCTGGTCGTTGGCGCGTTGCCGGGTAGCGTTCTGCCGGGCGATGTCCAGGTGCAGACCGCCATCGGCGCGCAGATCAACCTGCTGGTGGGCGGTGCCACCGGCACCGTGCAGTTCTGGGACGGTGCGCAAAGCGTGCCGAACGGCGTCATCGACGGTGGCGCCGGCACCTGGGATGGCAGCAATACCAACTGGACCGATATCAACGGTGTGCTCAACGGCAGCTGGGCCAGCGATTTCGCCGTGTTCCAGGGCACCGCTGGCGATGTCAACGTGGTGGGCACCCAGGCTGCCACCGGTCTGCAATTCGTCACCAATGGCTATCGCCTGATCGGTGCCGGTGGCCTGGACCTGGTCAACGCCAGCAACGGTGCCTTTGCCGTGCGTGTCGACCCGGGCGTTACCGCGACGATCAACGTCGGCCTCTCCGGCAGCGGCCAACTGGCCAAGCTCGACACCGGCACCCTGGTGCTCAACGGCGCCAACAGCTACACCGGCGGGACGCTGCTCAACGGTGGCACCCTGGTAGTGGGCAACGACACCGCCCTGGGCACTGGCGCGATCAGCGCCGCAACGGGCACCACCCTGGACAGCAACACCGCAGTCACCCTTGGCAACGCCCTGGCCCTGAGTGGCGCGCTGACCATCGCAGGCAGCGCCGACCTTGGCTTGTCTGGCGTGGTATCGGGTGCCGGCAGCCTGGTCAAGAACGGCGCGGCCAACCTGACACTGGGCAACGCCAACACCTACAGCGGCGGCACCACCCTTGCCGCTGGCACCCTGACCCTGGGCAACGACCTGGCCCTCGGCACAGGCGGCCTGAACGTCACTGGCGGCTCCAGCCTCGCCACCACGGGTAACGTGGCGTTGGCCAACACCGTTGCGTTGAACGCCAACCTGACCGTGCCAGGCACTGGCAACCTCACGCTCAACGGCGCACTCAGCGGCACCGGTGGGCTGATCAAGAGCGGCACCGGCGTGCTCACCCTGAACGGCAGCAACAGCCAGCAGGGCTCTACCAGCCTCAATGGCGGCACCCTGGTGGTTGGCAGCAACACCGCCCTGGGCACTGGCGCGCTGAATGCCACAGGTGGCACAACCCTGAGTGCAGGCGCCAACGTGACCCTGGCCAACGCCCTCAACCTGGCGGGCAACCTGACCATCGCCGGCGCGCAGAACCTGGTGCTGGGTGGCAACTTCAACGGCGTGGGCGGCCTGACCAAGACCGGCAGTGGCACACTGACCCTGAATGGCATCAATGGCAACCTGGGCAACACCAACCTCAACGCGGGCACCTTGGTGCTCGGCAGTGCCAGCGCGCTCGGCCTCGGCCAGCTCAACGCGGCTGCGGGCACCACGCTGGACAGCAACTCGGCGCTCACTATCGGCAACACCGTCAACCTGGGCGGCAACCTCACCATCGCCGGCAGCAACGACCTGGGCCTTGTTGGGCTGGTCGCGGGCGCTGGCAGCCTGACCAAGAATGGCGCCGGCAACCTCACCTTGAGTGGCCCCAACACCCTGTCCGGTGGCGTGACCCTTAACGCCGGCACCCTGACCCTGGGCAATAACTCGGCACTGGGCCTCGGCAACCTGACCGTCGGCGGCGCCAGCAACCTGGCCACCACTGGCCCCCTGATCGTGGCCAATCAGGTCACGCTCAACGACACCCTGACCCTGCCTGGTAACAACGACCTGGCCCTGAGCGGCGTGATCAGCGGTACTGGTGGGCTGACCAAGACCGGCACCGGCAACCTGACCCTCGGTGCCGCCAACACCTACCAAGGCACCACCACGCTCGCCGCAGGCACCCTGACCCTGGGCAACGGCAGCGCGCTGGGCGCTGGCAATCTTTCGGTCACCGGCAACAGCACCCTGGCCACCACCGGCGCCCTGCAAGTAGCCAACGCCATCGGCCTGGGCACGGGCGCTACCTTGGGCGTCAACAACGCCCAGACGCTGACCCTCGACGGGGTCATCAGCGGCGGCGGCGGCCTTAACAAGACCAGCACCGGTCAACTGGTGCTCAACGGCGCCAACAACTACACCGGCGGCACCTCGTTGCAAGCCGGCAGCCTGCTGCTGGGCAACGCCAGTGCCCTGGGCAGTGGCGCCCTGAACGTCACCGGCGCCGCAGCCCTCGACGCCAGCCAGGCTCTGGCTCTGGTCAACGCGGTCAACCTGACCGGTGGCAATCTTACCCTTGATGGCAGCCAGGCCCTCACCCTCAACGGTGTGGTTTCCGGCACCAACGGCCTGGTGAAGAACGGTGCCGCCAGCCTGACCCTCAACGGCAACAACACCTACAGCGGCGGCACCACGCTCAACGCCGGCACGCTGACCGTCGGCAGCAATACCGCGCTGGGCACCGGGGATCTGACCACAGGCGCCAATACCTCCCTCGATGCCAGCGCGAGCGCCGCATTGGCCAACAATGTGGAGCTGGGCGGCACGCTCAACCTGCCAGGCACCGCCGACCTGACCCTCAATGGCGTGCTCGACGGTGTCGGTGGCCTGAACAAGGCTGGCGCCAGCACCCTGACCCTCAATGGCGCCAACAACTACCTGGGTGGTACCACCCTGGGCGCCGGGCAACTGGTGGTGGGTAACGACAACGCGCTGGGGCAGGGCGCTCTGACCGTCGCCGGGGATTCGACCCTGAGCAGCGGCGTCGCCAGCACCACCCTGGCCAACAACGTCACCCTCAACGCCGGCCTCACTGTCGCCGGCACCAACGACCTGACCCTCAACGGTGTGATCAACGGTACCGCTGGGCTGACCAAGAACGGCAGCGGCAACCTCACCCTCAACGGCAACAATGGCTACCAGGGCGGCACCGAGCTCAATGCCGGGCGCCTGACCCTCGGCAGCAGTGGCGCCCTGGGCACCGGCACCCTCAGCGTGACCGCCGACGCCACCCTGGCCAACAGCGCGCCGATGGCACTGGGCAACACCATCGCCCTGAGCAACGGCGCCAACCTGACCGTCGAGGCCGCCAACGCCCTGATCCTCAGTGGCGATCTGGGCGGCACAGGCAACCTGGTCAAGACCGGTGTCGACGACCTGACCCTGGTCGGCGTCAAGACCTTCACCGGCAACGTCGATATCCAGGCCGGCTCGCTCACCACGCTCGGCAGCGGCGTGCTGGCCAACGTCGACACCCTCAACATCGGTGCCAGTGGCCAGCTCAACCTCAACGGCAACACCAGCCTTGGTGCCCTCACCGGCAGCGGCAACGTCGATGTCGGCGTTGGCAGCACCCTGAACCTGGGCAGCAACAACGCCAGTACGACCTTCGGTGGCGCCCTCAGCGGCTTGGGCGGCCTGGCCAAAGATGGCACCGGTACTCTGACCCTTACCGGTACCAGCAACCTGGCTGACAACACGCAGGTCAACGCTGGCACCCTGAAAATCGATGGCAGCCTGGGCAGTAACCTGCTGACCGTCGCCAGCGGCGCAACCCTCACCGGCAGCGGCTCTGCCAATGCCTCGGTGGTGATCGACAACGGCGGCCACCTGGCAGGCCAGAGCGGCGCCACCCTGGGCCTCGGTTCGCTGGTGCTCAACAGCGGATCGATCGTCGATGTCGGTCTGGCTTCGCCAGGCACTGGCGGCACCGCACTGTTCAATGTCGGCGGCAACCTGACCCTCGACGGCACCCTCAACGTCAGCAATATCGGTGGCTTCGGCAACGGCGTGTACCGCTTGTTCGACTACGCCGGCGCGCTGACCGACAACGGTCTGGACTTCGGCACCCTGCCGCTGGGCGTGAGCCTTGGCGATGTGTCGCTGCAGACCGCCCTGGCCAACCAGATCAACCTGCTCGTCAGCTCCAGCGGCCTGAACATCCAGTTCTGGGACGGCAGCCAGACTGCCCCGAACGGCCAGGTCGATGGTGGCACCGGCGTGTGGAACGCCGGCAACACCAACTGGACCGACCTCAACGGCACCGTCAACACTACCTGGGGCAGCACCTTCGCGGTGTTCCAGGGCACGGCAGGTGACGTCACCATCGACGGCAGCCAGAGCGTCAATGGCATGCAGTTCGTCAGCAACGGCTATCGCCTGCTGGCCGGAACCGCCGGCCTGCTCGACCTGGTCAACGGCAGCGGTGGCGATACCAGCGTGCGGGTCGATCCCGGCGTGATCGCGACCCTCGATGTCGGCCTGGGCGGTGTCGGCAAACTGAACAAGCTCGACACCGGCACCCTGGTGCTCAACGGCAACAACAGCTACAGCGGCGGCACCCAGCTCAGCGGCGGCACCCTGGTGCTGGGCAGCAACACCGCCCTCGGCACCGGCCTGCTGGACACTGCCAGTGGTACCACCCTGGACACCAACAAGAACGTGAGCCTGGCCAATGCGATCACCCTGGCCGGCCCGCTGAACCTGACCGGCAACAACGATCTGGCGCTCACCGGCAACATTGGCGGCGCCGGCAGCCTGGTCAAGGCCGGCAATGCGCAACTGGCCTTGTCCGGCAACAACAGCTACAGCGGCGGCACCGCGCTGAACGGCGGCACCCTGGTGGTAGGTTCCAACACCGCACTGGGTACCGGCGCGCTCGATGCGGCGGCAGGCACCAGCCTGGACAGCAGCCAGGCCGTGGCGCTGGCCAACAACGTCAACTTGGCCGGTAACCTCAACGTGCTGGGCGGCAATGACCTGAGCCTCGGCGGCACCGTCGCTGGCGCTGGCCGTCTGATCAAGTCCGGCATCGCGCGGTTCAGCCTGCTGGGCGCCAATACCTTCAGCGGCGGCACCGAGCTGCAGGCCGGCACCCTGGTGGTCGGCAACAACGGCGCGCTCGGCACAGGTGGCCTGGACGTGACCGGCAACGCCATCCTCGACAGCAGCGCTGCGGTCACGCTGGCCAATCCGGTCAGTGTCACCGGCATCCTCAACGTGCTGGGCAGCAACGACCTGCAACTGGCCGGCGTGCTCAGTGGCAACGGCGTGTTGAACAAGAACGGCCTGGCCGACCTCACCCTGTCGGGCAACAACACCTTCAGCGGTATCCTCAACATCCTCTCCGGCAGCCTGAGCACTATCGGCACCACCGCGCTGGGTACCCAGAGCGAGTTGAACGTCAGTGCAGGCGCCAGCCTCAATCTTGACGGCAACACCACGCTGGGCGAGATCGGTGGCACCGGCGCGATCCAGATCGCTGCGGGCAACAGCCTCAACGTCGAAGGCGGCGTGTTCGACGGCAACATCAGCGGCATCGGCACGCTCAATAAACTCGGCACCGGCACCCTGGCCCTGAGCAGCAGCAACAGCCATACCGGCAATACCAACGTGCAGGCCGGTGGCTTGAAGGTGGATGGATCGCTCGCCAGCAGCGCGGTCAACGTTGCCAGTGGGGCGACGCTGTCGGGTGCGGGCAGCCTCGGTGGGGCGGTGACCGTCGCCAGCGGCGGCAGCCTCGCAGCCACCAGCGGCACGACCCTGAACGCGGGCAACCTGTCGCTGGATGCCGGTTCGAACTTCAACGCGGCCCTTGGCGCGCCGACTGGCGGCAATTCGCCGTTGGTCAACGTCGCCAACAACCTGACCCTTGGCGGCACCTTGAACGTCACTGATATCGGTGGCTTCGGTGCCGGTGTGTACCGCCTGTTCGCCTACGGCGGCAGCCTCGTCAACAATGGCCTGACCTTTGGCACCACGCCCGTTCCAGTGACCGACCTGACGGTGCAGACGGCCATTGCCAACCAGGTCAACCTGGTGGTGGGCGGTGCCAGCAACGTGCTGTTCTGGGACGGCAGCCAGAGCGTGGCCAACGGCCTGATCGATGGCGGCAGCGGTACATGGGATGCCACCAATACCAACTGGACCGATGCCAACGGCGTACTCAACACCACCTGGAACGACACCTTCGCCGTCTTCCAGGGCGCCACCGGCACCGTCACCGTGAACGGCAGCCACAGCATCACCGGCCTGCAGTTCATCACCGACGGCTATGTGCTCGATGCCGGGACGGGGGGCGAGCTGCTCACCAGCACCAGCGGCACCACCAACCTGCGGGTAGACAGCGGCGTCACCGCCACCCTCAACGTCGCCCTCAACGGTGCCGGCAACGTGGCCAAGTACGATGCTGGCACCTTGGTGCTCAACGCCGCCAACGGCTACAGCGGCGGCACCGCGCTCAACGGCGGCACCCTGGTGGTCGGCAACGACAGTGCGCTGGGTAGCGGCACGCTGACGGCCGCCGCGGGCACCACCCTGGACAGCAACACCGCCGTCACCCTGGCCAACGCCGCGGTACTCAACGGCGCACTGGCCATCGGCGGCAGCAACGCGCTGACCCTCAACGGCGACATCAGCGGTGTCGGCGGGCTGGTCAAGAATGGCGCAGGACTGCTGACCTTGGGCGGCAGCAACAGCTACAGCGGCGGCACCCAGATCAACGCGGGCAGCGTGGTCGGCAACACCACCAGCCTGCAGGGTGCGATCCTCAACAACGCGGCGCTGACCTTCGAGCAGAACGCCAACGGCAGCTACACCGGCAACCTCACTGGCAGCGGTACGCTGACCAAGAACGGCAGCGGTGAACTGCTGCTGACCGGGGTCAACGGCTTGACCGGGGCCACTACCGTCAATGCCGGCAGCCTGCTGGTCAACGGACGCCTGGACAGCGCCACGGTACAGGTCGCTACCGGCGCTCGCCTGGGCGGCAGCGGCACCTATGCCGGCGCCGTACAGATCGCCGACGGCGCCACCCTGGCCGCAGGCCAGAGCAGCACACCGTTGACGGTAGGCAGCCTGAACCTGAGTTCCGGCAGTGCCCTGGACTTCTCCCTCGGGGCGCCAGCGGCGTCCACTACCGTAGTCAAGGTCGACGGCAACCTGGTGCTCGACGGTACGCTGAACATCACCAATGCCGGCGGCTTCGGCACCGGTGTCTACCAGCTGTTCAACTATGGCGGGGTACTGACCAACAACGGTCTGGTCTTCGGCGCTGTCCCCGGCAGCGTGGCACTGGGCGACCTGAGCCTGCAGACCGCCATCGCCAACCAGATCAACCTGGTGGTGCAGGGCGCGGGCGACCAGCTGCAGTTCTGGAACGGCGGCAAGACCAATCCGGACGGCAGCATCGGCGGCGGCAGTGGCACCTGGGGCCCTGGTACCAACTGGACCAACGCCAACGGCACCACTGGCGAAACCTGGAGCGATGCCTTCGCCGTGTTCGGTGGCCAGCCTGGCACCGTCACCGTGGTCGGCAATCAGTCGTTCAGCGGCATGCAGTTCCTCAGCGACGGCTACCAGGTGGTGCCGGGTACAGGTGGCAGCCTGACCCCGGTCAACGGCGCCGATGGCAGCCTGGCGCCGGTACGGGTCAACGCAGGTGCCAGCGCCGTGATCAGTGCGCCACTGGTTGGCACTGGCGGTATCGAAAAACTCGACGCAGGCACCCTGGTGCTGACCGGTGCCAACACCTACAGCGGCGGCACCACCGTCAGCGGCGGCACCTTGGCCGGTAACACCACCAGCCTGCAAGGCAACATCACCAACAACGCCAACCTGGTGTTCGCGCAGGGCACCAACGGCACCTTCAACGGCACCCTCAGCGGCACCGGCACCACCACCAAGCAAGGGGCGGGCAGCCTGTTGCTGACCGGCAACCAGCCGTTCAGCGGCGCCTTCAACGTCAACCAGGGCACGCTGCAGGTCGGCAATGCCGACAACCCGGGCACCAACCTTGGCGCCCAGGTCACCGTGGCCAACGGCGCGGCGCTGACCGGCAACGGCACCGTCGCCAGCCTGACCAACCACGGCACCGTGCTGCCAGGGCCTGCGGGCAACCTCAATGTCAGTGGCAACTTCACCAACGCCAGTGACGGCAACCTGGTCATCGACCTGGGCACCGCCCCGGTGAACTACCTGAATGTCGGCGGCACCGCCAACCTGGGCGGCAGCCTGACGGTTGCCAACCTCTCCGGCGGCAACGGGCAGTACACCGTGGTCAGTGCAGCTGGCGGCATCAACGGCACCTTCGCCAGCAACAACCTGGTGAACTCGGCGTTCCTCAACAGCTCGATCGACTATGGCGCCAACCAGGTGACCCTGTCGGTCAGCCGCAACGGCAACTCGTTCGCCGATGTCGCTGCCTCCAGCAACCAGCGTGGTGTCGCCACGGCCCTGGAAAGCACCGGCGCGCCGACCAGCCTGCGCGACAACATCCTGCCGCTCGACCGTCAGGCCGCGCAGTCGGCGTTCGACAGCCTGTCCGGGGAAATCCACGCCAGCACCGCGACCGTGCTGATCGAGGATTCGCGCTACATCCGCGACGCGGTCAACGACCGTATGCGTCAACCGGATTGCAGCCGCGAGGACGACCCACGCCGCACCCTGGCGCCGACCGCCAACCAGCAGCTGACCAGCGAAGGTTGCCAGGGCCAGGCCGTGGGCTGGATCCGCGCCATCGGCGGCTGGGGTGACTACGACGGCAGCAGCAGCCATGCCAGCGTCGACCGTGACCTGTCGGGCTTCATGCTCGGTGTCGATCGTGCCCTGGACGATCAGTGGAAGGTCGGTATCGCTGCCGGGTACACCCGCAGCAGCATCGATGCCCACCGTCGTCAGTCGGACGCCAGCGTCGACAGCTACCACCTGGCCACCTACCTGGGTTACCAGATGGATGCCTTCGCCGCACGCCTGGGCGCCAGCTACACCTGGCACGACATCGATACCAAGCGCGATGTCCAGGTGGGCAGCTACGACGACCGCCTGAAAGCCAAGTACAAGGCACGCAGCGCCCAGGTGTTCGGCGAGGTGGGTTACGCCATCGACGCTGGCGGTATCGCCCTGGAGCCGTTCGCGGGCCTTGCCTACGTCAACTACGACAGTGACAGTGCCCGTGAGAAGGGTGGGGACGGTCGCCTGAAGGCCAGCGTCGATCAGGACGTGACCTTCTCCACCGTCGGGGTGCGCGCCGGCAAGCGGATCAAGCTGGACAACGGCAGCGAGATCACTCCGCGCCTGTCGGTCGGCTGGCGCCACGCGTTCGGCGATACCAAGCCCGATGCCGATGCACGCTTCATCGCCGGAGGTGCGAGCTTCAGCACCGAAGGGGTGCCGATCGCGCGGGATGCGGCGGTGGTCGAGGCGGGTGTCGACCTGGCCGTGGGCCAGAGCGGCAAGCTGGGCCTGGGTTACTCCGGGCAGTTGTCCAGCGAGAACCGCGACCATGGCGTGGTGCTGAGCTTCAGCATGGGCTTCTGATCGGTTGAACCACAGGGGCTGTTCTGCAGCCCCGTTACATAACAAGCCCGCGCCACAAGACCTGTGGGCGCGGGCTTGCTACGTGACGGAGCCTTCACCGCCACCTCGACTTACTTTCGTCACGCCGCTGACGCTAGACTGTCATCTTCCCAAAGTCGGACAGGAGTCCCTGCGTGACCCACCCCCGCAGTTTCCCCAGCGACCTGTGCCTGGACAGCCCGCGCCTGCAACTGCGCCCCATGCGTCATGGCGATGCGGCGCAGTGGCTGGCGATCATGGCCGACCCGGAGGTCATGCGTTTCTGGCACCATGCCCCCTGGCAAGAACTGGCCGAGGCCGAAAGCGCCCTGGCCGCCGACCGTGAAGCCTATGCCGCCGGCACCCTGCTCAAGCTCGGCATGTACCGGCGCGACAACGGCGAGCTGATCGGCATGGTCCAGTTGTTCAATCTCGATGACGATTCGCGTCGCGGCGAGATCGGCTACTGCCTGGCCAAGGCCGTGCAAGGTCGGGGTTACATGGACGAGGCGCTGACCTGCTTCATCGACTATCTGGCCCACACCCTGCACATGCGCCGCCTGGAGGCGGAGATCGACCCGCGCAACCAAGGCTCGGCGCGCACCCTGGAGCGCCAGGGCTTCGTCCTCGAAGGCACGCTGCGCGCCCGCTGGTGCGTGGCGGGCGAGCTGTCCGACTCGGGGATTTACGGGCTGTTGCTGGAACCGCCTGTCGCCTGAGGCGCGGGTGCGGTAAGGTCGGGGTTTCGCCCGATCCGATGGAGCTTCGGTTGCCAGCCTACTACCTCAGTATCAGCCTGCTGCTTTACCTGCTTGGCCTGTGTTTCGACGGCGTCCTGATGGGGGCCGGGCGGCACATGCCCGCTTTGCAGATGCTGCTCTACGGCCCCTGGGGCGTGGCATTCGAGCTGTACCAGTGGTTCGCCAACCCCCTGATGGCGCTGGCGGTCCTGAGCCATCGGCGCTTGCGGCGACTGTCGCTGCTGTTCGGTCTGCTGGCGCTGTACCTGGCCGCAAGCAGCCTTGGCCTCGAGCGGCTACCTGACAACCGCAGCTACGCGTTCCACGATGTCACAGGTTTCGGTGCCGGGTTCTACCTGTGGTCGCTGTCGATCCTGACCTTCTGCGCGGGCCAGGCCTGGTGGTGCTGGAAGGCCCGCAAGGCCGACGACATGCCAGGTTGGCACTGGCTGGACGTGGCCCTGATCGCGGCGCTCGGGGTGATGCTGTATGCCGCCACGCAGATGCCCTCGCTGCGCTTCGAGGTGGATCAGGTGCTGATGCCGCCCGAGCCTGCACAAAGCTTGTAGAGCCCTGGCCTCAGGCGCTGCGCGCCGTGCCCCACTGCACCACCAGCATGCCCCCGACGATCATCGCCACCCCCAGCAGCCGTGGCAGGTTCACGGGTTTCTCCGGCAGGCCCATCAAGCCGAACTGGTCGATCAGCAACGACGACAGCACCTGCCCGGCGATCACGCAGACGATGAACCCCGCCGCGCCCAGGCGTGGCGTCAGCACCAACGCGGCGGTGATGTAGATCACCCCGGCGACGCCCCCCAGCCAGGCCCACCAGGGTGCCTGGGCCAGGTTCTGCAGCTGTGGCATGGGCGCGCGCATCAACAGCAGCGCTGGCACCAGCATCATCAGGCTGACCAGCAGCGAAACCCCCGCCGCCCACAACGGGTGCCCGAGCAAGCGCCCCAATGCAGCATTGCTGCCAGCCTGAAAAGGCACCGCCGCTCCGGCGAGCAGGGCGACGAGCAAGGGCAGGATGGCGGACAAGACAAAGACGTTGGGCATGGCGTGAGCTCCTGTGGATAACCTTGGCCCAGTCTCTTGTATGCGCTTAAATGATGGAAATTCGAATTCTGCACAGGCTTTATTCGCCATATGGATGACCTGCGTCGCATCGATCTCAACCTGCTCCTGACCCTGCATGCCTTGCTCAGCGAGCAGCACGTCTCGCGCGCGGCGCTGCGTTTGCACCGCAGCCAGCCGGCGGTGAGCCACGCACTGGCGCAACTGCGCGACATCTTCGCCGACCCGCTGCTGGTACGCCGTGGCGCCCGCCTGGTACTGAGCCCTCGCGCCCAGGCCCTGCGCGATCCGCTGCAGCAGGCGCTGGCGCAGCTCGACGGGCTGCTGGGCAGCCCGGGGTTCGAGCCGGGCAAGGCGCGCCGCACCTTTCGCCTGGCGATGTCCGACTACGGCGCCCAGGTGGTCCTCCCTGCGCTGATGCGCGAGTTGCGTAGCGTGGCACCGCAGATCGATCTGGTCATCTCCCAGGGCAGCCGCGAGGCGATGCTCGGGCAGTTGATCGATGGCGAAGTGGATCTTGCCCTGGGGGTGTTTCCCGAGTTGCCCTCGGAGGTCCATGAGCAGGGCTTGTTCGAGGAGTCGTTTGTCTGTGTGGCCGATCGCAGCAGCCTGCCAGCACGTGGCGGCCTGACTCTGGACACCTGGCTGGCGCGCCCGCATGTACTGGTGGCGGTACGTCCTGGCATCGACAACGAGATCGACCAGGCACTCAAGGCTCTTGGTGTCCGTCGGCGCATTGCCCTTACTCTGCCGCATTGGGGCGTGGCCCAGACCGTGCTGGCCGGGACCGACCTGGTGCTGACCGTGGCCCGGCGCAGTCTGGCAGCAAGCCCGCCAGACAAGGCCCTGCGGGTCTTCGAGCCGCCGCTGCCGATCAGCGCGTTCAGCTTTGCCCAGGCCTGGCATGCCCGGCGCGAGGGCGATGCTGGGCATCAGTGGTTGCGCGAGCTGATCCATCGCCACTGCCAGGGCTGGCATTCACCTGCGTAGGACGGGTCCGATTTCACGGGGTTACAGGGGCCTTGCGGCGTACTTGCTGCTAGGCTGGCAATCTTTCCGATCAGAGGGTTCTCTTCGATGTTCAAGCATTCCCTGGCAGCCGTCGTTGCCGCGCTGGTATTCGCCTCGCAGGCACAGGCCGACGAGAACTCCCCCGCCTATACCCAATGCATGGACAACGCCTCCAGCACCGTTGCGATGAGTGCCTGCATCAAGGATGAAACCAAGTTGCAGGATGATCGCCTCAACCGGGTCTACAAGCAGTTGCTCGGCAAGCTCGAGGCGCCGCAGCAGAAAAGCCTGCGCGAAGTGCAGCGCGACTGGATCAGCTTCCGCGACAAGAACTGCAAGTTCCACGTGCAGGCCAGCGGCGGGACCCTGGCGCAACTCGAAGGCGGCATGTGCGTACTGGACATGACCCGCGAGCGCGCCGCGGAGCTGGAGCGGATTCTCAGCCCTGGGCAGTGAATGGTCTCGAACCCTGTAGGAGCGGGCTTGCCCGCGAAAAATACAACACGCTGCCTGGCACGGGCTACGCCCGTGTTCGCGGCGGTTCGGCGCCCCGACAAGCCCGCTCCCACAGGGGGGGTGGGCTGGCCTTTAGATTTTGAGCAAGACAGTTGCTCCTCCAGGTATCGCACCGGCAGAGTCGGTGCCATGCCCCACGAGGCAATCAGCGCCGGCGCAGCGCCCGTGTTTTCAGGTACTCCCGTACCTCGAGCGCGTCACCGGCAAACTCGATCCTGCCTGACTTCGCCTCACGCTGGTACGCATACATCGGGTCGTAGTACTCGTTGAGCAGACCCTCGATCCAGCCTCGGTGCAGGTCCACTTCACCGCTGTGCAATTGCACCTGCAGCGCCTGCTCCAGCAGCGCATACAGCCGCTGGAAGCGTTCGCCACCCAGACGCTTGTGGATATTGCCCATGCTCTGACGCAGGCGCTCGGCAAACAGGCGGCGCCCATCCTCTTCGCCATGCAGGGCAACGAATTCGGCACACAGGTTGATCACGTAGTCGCGCAGGATGCGCTCGACGCGATGGGCAAAACTGTCTTCCAGCCACACCAGCGGATACTGCTGCATGCCTTGGTACAGCGCCAGCGGCACCGAGCAGCTGCCGACCATCCGCCCCTCGTCCTCCAGCACGAACTGCTGCACGCCCCGCGCCCGCTTCTTGAGCACATCGATGGCCAGGCGGTTCTCGAAGTCGATCGGTGCCGGTTGCGCGGTGGCGCGCTTGCCGAAGCTGGAGCCGCGGTGGTTGGCGTGGCCTTCGAGGTCGAGCACGTTGTCCAGTTGCAGCAGCACGTCGGTCTTGCCGGTGCCGGTCAGGCCGCCCAGCAGTACGAAGTCGCATTGCTCGACTGCCTGTTGGGTGGTGTCCATCAGGAAGGTCCGCAGGGCCTTGTATCCGCCTTTGACCCGCGGATAGTCGATGCCCACGTCTTTCAGCCAGCCCTGGACGATCTGCGAGCGCAGGCCGCCACGAAAACAGTACAGATACCCTTGGGGGTTGGCCTGGGCGAATGCGGCCCAGGCTTCCAGGCGCGCCTGCTTGACCGCGCCGCTGACCAGTTGGTGGCCCAGGGCGATGGCTGCGCTTTGGCCCTGATGCTTGTAGCAGGTGCCAACCTTCTGCCGCTCCTGGTCGTTCATCAGCGGCAGGTTGATGGCGCTGGGGAAGGCACCCTTGGCAAACTCGACCGGTGCACGCATGTCCATCATCGGCGCATCGTCGAGGAACAGCTGTTTGAAGTCGGTGCAGTCGGGGCGCATCAAATCACCTCGACTGCGTAGGTCTGTCGCTCGACCAGCGTGCCGATCGGCGACAGGTCCAGGCCCAGTTCAGCGGCGACCCCCAGAAACTCCGCCTCACCCTCGGGACTCACGGCTACCAGCAGGCCACCACTGGTCTGCGGGTCGCACAGCAGGTGCTTCTGCTCATCGCTCAGGGTGCCGATCTTGTGGCCATAGCTGTCGTGGTTGCGCAGCGTACCGCCGGGAATGCAGCCCTCGGCCAGGTAGTGATCCACACCCGGCAGGCGCGGTACTGCCTCGAACTGCAGGCGCGCGGTCAGGCCGCTGCCTTCGGCGACTTCGACCAGATGGCCGAGCAGGCCGAAGCCGGTCACGTCGGTCATCGCCTTGACCCCGTCGAGCTTGCCGAAGCGGCTGCCGGGTGTGTTCAGGGTGCACATCCAGTCCCGCGCCAGGCCTTGGTCCTGCTCACGCAGCTTGGACTTTTTCTCGGCGGTGGTGAGGATGCCGATACCCAGTGGCTTGGTCAGGTACAGCGTGCAGCCGGCGGTCGCGGTGTCGTTGCGCTTGAGATTGCGCTTGCCGACCACGCCGGTCACCGCGAGGCCGAAGATCGGCTCGGGCGCATCGATGGAGTGGCCGCCGGCCAGTGGAATGCCCGCTTCGGCGCAGACCGCACGGCCACCACGGATCACCTCGCGGGCAACCTCAGGCGGCAACACGTTGACTGGCCAGCCGAGGATGGCGATGGCCATCAGCGGGTCGCCGCCCATGGCGTAGATGTCGCTGATGGCGTTGGTCGCGGCGATACGGCCGAAGTCGTACGGATCGTCGACGATGGGCATGAAGAAGTCGGTGGTCGAGACCACCCCGCGCTCGTCGTCCAGGGCGTACACGGCAGCGTCGTCACGCGAGGCGTTGCCGACCCAGAGCTTGGGGTCCAGCGCCTGGCTGCCGCTTTCGGCAAGGATCACATCCAGCACCTTGGGGGAGATCTTGCAGCCACAGCCTGCGCCGTGGCTGTACTGGGTCAGGCGAATCGGCTCGCTCATTAGGCACCTCGGGGTCCAATTGTTGCGCGATTGTAGCAAAGCTGGCCTTTGCGCCATCGGCTCTTATAATTCCCGCAGTCGGTGCGTCGCCGGCACTTTCCCCGCTATTGAACCGGAGAACTCCCATGCTCAAACGCCCCTTGGCGCTCGCCGCCGGCCTCATGCTGTCCTGCTGCGCCGTCATCGCACAGGCCGCCGACACTTTGCGGGTCAGCGCTATTCCCGACGAAGCGCCGACCGAACTGCTGCGCAAGTTCAAGCCGCTGGGTGAATACCTCGAGCAGCAACTGGGCATGAAGGTGCAGTTCGTACCGGTCGCCGACTACCCGGCGGTGGTCGAGTCGCTGGCCAGCAATCGCCTGGACCTGGCCTGGCTGGGGGGCTTCACCTTCGTCCAGGTGCACCTGAAGGATCCGACCGCCACTCCGCTGGTGCAGCGTGAGCAGGATGCGCAGTTCACCAGCAAGTTCATCACCGCCAACCCGGACGTGAAGAGCCTGGCCGACCTGAAGGGCAAGACTTTTGCCTTCGGTTCGATCTCCTCGACGTCCGGCAGCCTGATGCCGCGCTATTTCATGCTCAAGCAAGACAACATCAAGCCTGAAGACTACTTCAGTCGGGTCGCCTATTCCGGTGCACACGACGCCACCGTGGCCTGGGTTCAGGCGGGCAAGGTCGATGCCGGCGTGCTCAACGCCAGCGTCTGGCAGAAGCTGGTCGATGCGGGCAAGGTCGACACCAGCAAGGTGAAGGTGTTTGCCACCACGCCGACCTACTACGACTACAACTGGACCGTGCGCGGCAACATGGACCCGGCCCTGAAAGACAAGATCAAGCAGGCCTTCCTCGCCCTCGACCCGGCCAAGCCCGAGCATAAGGCGATCCTCGACCTGCAAGCGGCCAGCCGCTTCATCGAAACCAAACCCGAAAACTACGCCGGCACCGAACAGGCTGCCCGTGAGGCCGGCTTGCTCAAGTGAGTATTCAACTGCACGCGGCAGGGCTTCGGCATGGTCAGGTACGCGCCCTCGAAGACGTGAGCCTGCGCATCGACAAGGGCGAGCGGGTGGCGGTGATCGGGCCATCGGGAGCGGGCAAGTCCAGCCTGCTGCACCTGATGGCCACGGCCGTGCAGCCCGGCGCCGGGCACCTGGAGGTGCTTGGCGCACAGCCCTGGGCATTGTCGGCGGGTGCGCGGCAGCGCCTGCGGGCGCGGGTCGCGCTGGTGCACCAGGCGCCGCCGCTGCCGCCGCGCCAGCGGGTGGTCACCGCCGTCCTGGCCGGGCGCCTTGGCCAGTGGGGCACCTTGCGCGGCCTGCTCAATCTGCTGCACCCCAGCGATGTGCCGGGCGCGCGACAGGTGCTGGCGGAGTTGGGGCTGGCCGACAAGCTGTTCGTGCATTGCGGGCAGTTGTCCGGTGGCCAGTTGCAAAGGGTGGGTATCGCCCGGGCGCTGTATCAACAACCTGAAGTACTGCTGGCCGACGAACCCGTCTCGGCGATGGACCCGGTGCTGGCTGATCACAGCTTGGCCCTGCTCAATCGCCACGCGCAAACCCATGGCGTGACACTGGTCGCCAGCCTGCATGCCGTGGAGCTGGCGCTCGCGCATTTCCCCCGGGTGATTGGCATCCGCGAAGGGCGCGTGGTGTTCGATTGCCCGGCAGTGGCGGTGACCGATGCCTTGCTCGACGCCCTCTACGCCAATGAGCAACTGGCGTCGCCAACGACCGTGGGGCCGACGCTGACGGTGCAGATCCCGCGATGCTGAAGACCGATGCCCGCGACCCTGCGGCGTTGCCACGCCTGTTGCTGACGCTGTTGTGCCTGGCCCTGTTGTGGCCGGGCGTGCAGTTGAGCGAACTCGACCCCGGGGTGCTGTTGCAGGCCGAGAACCGTCAACAGATGGCAAGCTTCGTTGGCGCCTTCTGGCCACCGGCCCATGACCGGGACTTTCTGGCGTTGCTGTTCGAGGCCACCCTGCAGACGCTTGCCGTGGCCACTGCCGGCATGACCCTGGCATTGCTGCTGGCCATCCCCGCCAGCCTGCTGGGCAGCCGGGCATTGTCGTTGAGGGCGGCATCCCGCGCGGGTCGCCCCGGGCCTTGGTCGCGGCTGGTGCGCATGCCGGTACGCGGCCTGCTGGTGTTCCTGCGCAGCGTGCCGGAGATCGTCTGGGCGCTGTTGTTCGTGCGCGCCGTGGGGCTGGGACCGACGGCGGGGGTACTGGCCATCGCCATCACCTACAGCGGCATGCTTGGCAAGGTCTATGCCGAAATCTTCGAGTCGGTGGACCAGCGCCCGGCCCACGCCTTGATGCAGGCCGGCAGCGGACGGCTGAGTGCGTTTTGCTATGGCATCCTGCCGGTGGCGGCGGCGGAGGTCGTGTCCTACACGGTCTATCGCTGGGAATGCGCGGTGCGGGCTTCGGTGGTGATGGGCTTTGTCGGTGCTGGCGGGCTGGGGCAGCAGATCGACCTGTCGATGCGCATGTTCGCTGGCGCCGAGGTGGCGAGCATGCTGCTGGCGTTTCTCGTACTGGTGACCCTGGCCGATGTGTTGAGCCGCGTGTTGCGTGGGAGGCTGGCATGAACCGGGCGATCAACCTGCTGGTGATCGTCGCCATCGTCGCGGCGGTGGTGGCGTCGTTCGCCTACCTGGAACTCGACCTTGCGGCCGTCGTCGGCAATGGTGGATTGGCGCAGATGGGCGAGTACGCCTCGCGCTTCCTGAGCCCCGACCTGTCCCCCGAGCATCTGCGTGCCGTGGGCCGTGGTGCATTGGAAACCCTGGCGATGTCGGGGCTGGGCACCTTGCTGGCGATGGTGCTTGGCCTGCTGCTGGCATTGCCCGCGGCCGGGCGCTTCGGCTGGCCGCTGCAGGGGGCGGCGCGCTTGCTGCTCAATGCCCTGCGGGCTATCCCTGAGCTGGTGTGGGCGGCCTTGACCGTGCTGGCAGCCGGGCTCGGGCCCAATGCCGGCACCCTGGCCCTGGCGCTGCACACGGCAGGCGTGCTGGGGCGCCTGTTCGCCGAGGCGCTGGAGAACGCGCCCGCAGAGCCGGCGGCGGCGATCCGCTTGCAGGGCGGCAGCCAGGTCGCAGCGTTCTGCTTCGGCACCTTGCCCAATCTGTGGCCGCAGTTGCTGGCCTACAGCCTGTATCGCTGGGAGAACAATATCCGCATGGCCAGTGTGCTGGGCTTCGTTGGTGCGGGCGGGTTGGGGCAGATGCTCTACACCACCCTCAGCCTGTTCCAGGAAGCCCAGGCCAGCACGGTGATCATCGGCATGCTGGTGCTGGTGTTGCTGGTGGATGCCTTCAGCGATGTGCTGCGCCAGCGCTATGTGCGGGCCTGAGCACTCTCCGTAAGCGTGGCGATTCGCTGGCTACTGTGGGGATGGCACCGGCTTTGCCGGTGATCGCGGGACAAGCCCGCTCCCACACATCGACCTCAATCCACCCATTCCCCACACTGCGCCTCGCGCTGCATCGACTCCAGGTTCCGTTCGATGGCCTCGCAGATCGTGTCCATCGGAATCTGGTGCTCGCTGCGTCGAAACGGGCTCTGCAGATCGGTGCCGATCCGCTCGATCGCCAGCAGCATGAAGCCCACCACTGTCGAAGCCAGCGGCGTGAACCACTCCAGCGACTCCACCAGCCCGATCGGCACGATCACGCAGAACAGCGTGATGAACAACCGCGGAAAATACACGTAAGGGTAGGGCAGTGGCGTATTGGCGATCCGCTCCATCCCGCCCTGGGCGTTGGACAGGTCCACCAGCGTCGACTCCAGCCGCGCCAGGCGAATGCTGTCCAGCCGCCCGGCCTTGTATTCGCGTGCCAGCAAGGCGGCGGAGCCGGCGAGGATGTCGTTGGCGAAGTTGTTCGAACCATTGCGCCGCTCGAACTCGTGATGCGGGATGAACGCCATCAGCTCCGGCGGGCACGGCTCGTTCTTCAGGTTCGCTGCCAGGCAGTTCACATAGGCCACATGCCGACGCAGCAAGGTCGCCTTGACCGGGTTGAGCCCGTCATCTGGATCGTCTACCAGCGTCAGCACCTGCCGCGCAAAGCTGCGTGAACTGTTCACCATCGCCCCCCACAGCGTGCGCGCCTCCCACCAGCGGTTGTAGGCACTGCTGTTGCGAAAGCTCACCAGCACCACCAGCGCCGAACCCAATAGCGTCAGCGGGATCAGCGGCAGGCTGAACTTGCTGTTGAAGAACAGCATGAAGTCGATGGTGACCAGGATGTCCCACACCAGCAGCCACAGCAGCGACCAGCCGATGTAGTTGAAGGTCTTGAGGACCAGGCGGTACTTGCGCACGAGGTAGTTTTTCACGCAGGGATCTCTTCGTGGAGCGGATGAAGGATCCGACGTCGGGGGCGGGGCAAGGTTCGGTGGACTGGATGTTACTGGACGTGTTTCTCGCGAGGTCGAGACGGAATTAACCCGACGGTTAGTGTATTTCGTCCAGCACGTTTGAAGTCCTGTTTTCGATAGTGGCACAATGCTCGAACGCCGACCCCCAGGGCATTTTCCCGCCTGGCTGCCTGTCCGGTGCATTCAAGGACAGTCCATTTTTTCGGTGAGCCCTCAATGATCGAGCGAACGGGTAAGGGTCTTTCCTTCGCCAAACGCATGTACCCACCCCGCGCCATTGGCACCGGGCTGGGGTTCTTCTGTGTGCTGATCGGCATCTGGCCGCTGCAGCCGGCCTGGTGGACCTGGGCCTTGCTAGCGCTGCACGGCTTCGTCTGGCCGCACGTCGCTTATCAGCTGGCCCGGTTGTCGAAGCAGCCCTTTCGCGCCGAGCAGCGCAACCTGGTGTTCGATGGCTTTGCAGGAGGCTGCTGGGCTGGCGTCATGGGGCTCAACCCGCTGCCGAGCGTGATCATCCTGTCGATGATCGCCATGGACAAGATCGCTGCTGGCGGCTGGCACATGCTCGGCAAGACCTTCCTCGCCCAGGCGCTGGGCATTGGCCTGGGGCTCTGGTTGTACGCGCCACCGCTATTCCCGCCTACCAGCCAGGCACAGATGCTTGCGTGCCTGCCGATCCTGCTGATCTACCCCATGGCCATCGGCCTGATCTGCTATCAAGTCACCGTCCAGCTCGCCCAGCACAAACGCACCCTGGCGCGCCTGAGCCAGACCGACAGCCTCACCGGCCTGATCAACCACGGCGCCTGGAAAGACCTGCTGCTGCGCGAATTCCAGCGTTGCCGCCGCGACAATCAGGCCAATGTGCTGGCACTGATCGACATCGACCATTTCAAGCAGATCAACGACCGTCACGGCCACCTGATGGGCGACGACATCCTGCGCACCCTCAGCGCGTTCCTGCCGACCCACCTGCGCAAGAGCGACCCGGTGGCGCGCTATGGCGGTGATGAGTTCTGCGTGATGCTGCCCGGCGTCAGCGTGGCGCAGGCCGAAGAAGTGCTCGAGCGGCTGCGCGAGGCGGTGGAGTGTTATCGCCATCCTGAATTGCCGGAGCAGGGGTTGAGCCTGAGCATCGGCATCGCGCCTTTTGGCGGGCATCTTCAGAGCGCCGAGGCCTGGTTGCATGAGGCGGATATGGCGCTGTACCAGGCCAAGAGTGCGGGGCGAAATCGGATTGTGGTGGCGGGGCGGTATGGGGCGATGGTCTAACACCAGCAATTCCATAGTTGCTATGTGTTGGTTTTTAGTTGGCTCAGCAGGTCGACCTCTTCTGACCCGCGCAGCTCAAAAATAAACGGACGCCAATCATCCGATTGTTCTCGATAAGCAGGCTCTTCAGCTATGTTTAGGCGTACCCAACCCTATGGATAAACGGATTTAATCGTCCGTTTATTTTAATTAGTCGGACATATTTGGCCGCTTATGGAAAGATTTTTTCCGGTAGATTGTGACGCAAGCCTCCAGCGTATAGGGCTTCTAGGGTCTGTATGAAAAGCCTTGAGACGAAGGTCAGGCAAGGCGAAAACAGCCGAGGAAGCGGAGTTTACGGGTTGTAAATGAGCATTCCGAGGCTGTTTTCAACGCAGCATCACCGAGTATCAAGGTTTTTCATACAGAGCCTAGTCAAAACGGCGCGCCTGGAGCAGGTTGTCCGGCAACTGGATGTCGTCAGTAGACTTGGCGTTACCGAGAAGATGCTGCGTCGCATCGAACGTGGTGATCCATCCGTCAGCGTCAGATCGTTGATGCTCGTGTTGTGGAACCTTGGTCTCACAGACAAGGTTTTCCGTCCTCTGGAGGACGCTTCAGTCTCCTTCGTTGAGTTGAAGGACGAGACCAGTGGCCGCCGAGCGCGCAGACGTCGCGCCAAGCCGGAGGACTTCTGATGCCCAGTGCCTACATCTACACGGAGCCCCCCCAGACCGGTGAGGTTCTGACGCTTGGGCGCCTGACCTTGAGTGGCAACCGCCCTGGCGAGTTCATCTATTCTCCCGCCGCGCAGGATGAGGCGGACCCGGTTGCCGGTTGGGCTGATGAGTTGAAGGAGTACTACGCGGACTTTCTGCAAGGCAAGGTGCTGGAACTGGCGCGCAATGCGACCACCGCACAGAGGATTCTGGGCTGAGCGTCAATGGCGGGCTGCATGCGGAAAAATCCGACTGATATTTGGGATGTGTACTGCTGATCTGGTAAGTGGCAAACGGTTAGAACTGGCGTTTCGACGCTGGAATGTTTGCCATGGAAAAGCTGGTCCGGTGGACCAAGGTGCAAACGGAGCATCTTGCGCAAATTGAAAGCCCAACATTTGCCAGACGCAGGGTTGAAAGCGCTCTTCGGCATGATGAGTATCTTGTTGGCCTTGATGAGCTGATCCGATCCTGTACTCATTCATCTCCTCTGCGAGCTGGTACGTCTTGCACTGAAACCTTGCTAGCACACGTCGAGCACGGGCGATGGCTGTTAATTACTCCTAGGCCGCTCAGGCCTTTCGTCTCCGGTGGACTTGGCCATTACCCGCATTTGTCATGGTGCCAATCCAATCCAGGTTGTCCTAGCACCTCCGTGTTGCATGAAGGTCCTGGAAAATGGCGAACAGTAGATATCAGTGTTGATATGGGAAAAAGTGCCTTGGCCTTCGCTGCCAACCTCCTGGTGTCTCGCGGTGAAGACCGAATGTTCTTGTCTGAAGGCAAGGATTACTCGAATACGGTTCGAACGATCACACAGAGATGGACTCCGCTGGAGGAGCATGAATTGCGGATGTCGCTTCGCTCAACCAAACGTAACTATGGCGAAATTCGGCACATTAGACAGGTTTATGTCGAGGCTGATGATCATTGGCCTGTTGACGGTAAGTCTTGGCATTGGCGACCTGTCGTCGCGGACACTATCTATGAACAGAAAGGAGGTGTTTTTTGGCCCTGATGAACGATCGTATTCAGCGATTCACCCAATTATGCTGGGGCGCGATGGATGCGCTCATCATCGTGCTCTACGCAGTCGCCAGCATTCGCCGTGGTCGGATTCCATTTTGGGATGATCTGCAAAGCATTGTGGCCTTGTCACGCGAGCATGGTGAGTTGGCATTGTTTATCGGCCTTACAGGCGTAGCGGTGCATCTCTCGGTAGTCGCCAGTGGTTTGCTGTTTATCAAAGGTGTGCGTGTTGCGGCCTATGTCGGCCTGGCCCAGGCGCCATTTCGAATGATCCTGCTTCCCTCGATACCTATCGCCTTCCTATGGCCCAACATCCTTGTTACGCCAGCACCCTGGCTGCTTTTTCTACTGGGAGTTGTCACGGAAGCCGTTAAAGTGTGGAGTTTGGTACTGCTGGTGCGAAGCCAGCGGTTCGCCCAAGCGACTGAATCACAGCCTGTGTAGCCGATGCGACTCAATAGGCCGGGGCTACGTGCAGCCCCACCTATCGACAATGCGGCTCTGACCTAGCGGCTTTCCCGTCCGCGCCCTATCTCCACGTCATCCATCACCGCCTTGACCATGTCGCACAGCAAGTGCGCAGCCCAGCCCAGGTCGGCTTCGCCATCGGTGGAGGCGAGCAAGGTCATGCGCTTGGCGCAGGCCATCATTGCCGACGCCTGTTCCATTGCCAGTTTCGAATCATGCCCGGGCTCGACCCGGAACAGCGGCTTGTCGCCATCGCCGTAACCGAACCCGGTGACGCCTGCAGTGGTATCGCTCATGTTCGATGCTCCTTCAGTGACGGACCTGGATCCTGCTCAGTGCGGTTTCCGCCAGCCTCAGAGCGGCATCGACTTCGTGGGCGGTGGCGATGGTCAGGGGCTGGGCGGGGGTGCCGAGGGTGAGGGCGGTGCTGTGGTGGGTGATGGCGAGGGCGCAGGTGAGGTGTTCGATGATTTGGAGGACGAGGTCTTCGAGGGCGTGGGGATTTTCGGGGGAGAAAGGGGGATCGGGGACGATCTTTAACATGGTGAACTCCTCGCTGATGAAGGGACCACCACCATTGCTGTCAAACAAGAGGGTGGCAGCTGTAAGCAGGTTGACAGACCGGTCAGCAAGGAAACCCGGCGCACCCGAAGGTGCCCCACCTACAGCCGCCATAAAAGCGAAGCCGTGTGAGTTGCAATGCTGATTCGGCCTGTCATAGCCGGTCGTTGATGAGCAACGACCGGGCGAGACTAGAACGCGCCCCATGGCACCGCAACGGCTTTAGGCGGCCGAGAGTATGTTTGGGAAACGGACTACAGGGAATGGGGAAAAACTGAAAATCGAGCCACTTATCCACAACGAAAAAAGCTGCGCCCAAGCTAATCTAGGGCAACTTCCCGTCAGGTAGAGCCCCCATGTCCATCGCCGACAATCTGATTGCCTTCACGCTCGCGGCTACCCTGCTGACGATAACCCCCGGCCTCGACACCGCCCTGATCCTCAGAACCTCCGCCGTCGAAGGACGCAAGCAGGGACTGCGCGCGGCCCTGGGCATCAACGCCGGTTGCCTGCTTTGGGGCGCAGCGGTCGCCTTCGGCCTTGGCGCATTGATCGCTGTCTCCGAGCTGGCGTACGACATCCTCAAGTACTGTGGCGCTGCCTATCTGGCATGGTTGGGCGTGAACATGCTCCTGCGCCCACGCCAGTCGCTGGCGCCTGCCGAGGCTGAGGGGAGACCGGCAGCGAACTGGTTCCTCAAGGGCATGATGGGCAATCTGCTCAATCCTAAGGTCGGGATTTTCTACGTGTCGTTCCTGCCGCAATTCATTCCGCAAGGCCAGCCATTGATTGCATGGACCTTCGGGCTTGTGGGCATTCATGTGCTGCTGGGGTTGATCTGGGCGGTGGGGTTGATCAGTGCGACACAATCCTTTGCAGGCATCCTGCGCAAAGGAAACCTCATCAAATGGATGGATCGAGTAACAGGTATGGTCTTTGTACTGTTCGCTGCACGTTTGGCACTGAGCCGACGTTAAAGGCTGCGATACGACTCCTTGCAGCCACGGGCTTGTCGAAACGCCGCGAGCACGGTGTAGTTCGTGCCATCCTCGGCGAGTAACCAGAAGTAGTTTCGCTACGACTATTTTGTTGAGCTGCCTACGCGGCAGTGAACTACGGCCTCGGCCCAGTGCGGGGCTGGGCTTGTTTCTGAGCTGCCTGCACGGCAGTGAACAGACAACCGCCGCCTGGCGGTATTTTTTTGCCTTTCCTGAACTGCCTACGCGGCAGTGAACGGACAGTTGCAGGGATTCACCTGTTGGGCGTCTTTCTGAGCTGCCTACACGGCAGCTCAGAAATTGACGGAAGCGACAGCCGCCGCCGTGCCCTTGTTCACTGCCGTGTAGGCAGCTCAGAAAATGTAGGCTAGGGCGATCATAGAAGGTGTCCTCGTTCACTGCCGTGTAGGCAGCTCAGAAACACGACACGGGCGCCGCCGGTGCCGACAAGCTGTTCACTGCCGTTTAGGCAGCTCAGAAACACACGGGCATGAGCCAGAGCGCGCTCTATCAAGGTTCACTGCCGTGTAGGCAGCTCAGAAAAGTTCGGTCGCCCGATCCATCCAATGAATCACGTTCACTGCCGTCTAGGCAGCCCACAAACAGTTTCCGAGTTGGCACGTAAATCACTAAAGGGTTTACCCGCGAAGCCACTGACTGTCTGGGTGGCATCGGCATTGCCAGTGTTCGTCGCGGTTCGCCGCCCCGATATGCCCACTACGACCAGGGCGAGATGAGAAGAGGGCGATTTCCGCTGACGCTTACCGCTTTCAGGCCCTGAATCCCGGCCACAAAAAAACCGACCATAAGGTCGGTTTTTTCTGGATCTTGGTGCCCCGAGGGAGACTCGAACTCCCACTCCTTTCGAAAACGGATTTTGAATCCGCCGCGTCTACCAATTCCGCCATCAGGGCTTGTGGCGCCGCAGTATAGAGAGGCTCCTGCAGTCGGTCAATCGGCTTTCATGGTCAATTTTCATGCATTGGGCTAAACTTCCCGGCCCTGCCAAGCCGAACACGATCATGCGCGTCGCCGATTTTTCCTTCGAACTCCCTGATTCCCTCATCGCCCGCCATCCCCTGGCCGAGCGCCATGGCAGCCGTCTGCTGGTCCTTGACGGGCCGAGCGGGGAGCTGGCGCACCGGCGCTTCACCGATTTGCTCGAGTACCTGCGCCCGGGCGACCTGATGGTGTTCAACAACACTCGGGTGATTCCGGCGCGGCTGTTCGGTCAGAAAGCCTCCGGCGGCAAGCTGGAAGTGCTGATCGAGCGCGTGCTCGACAGCCATCGGGTCCTGGCCCATGTGCGTGCCAGCAAGGCACTGAAGGTCGGCGCCACGGTGCTGATCGATGGCGGTGGCGAGGCCGAGATGGTCGCGCGCCATGAGACGCTGTTCGAGCTGCGCTTCACCGAAGAGGTGCTGCCACTGCTCGATCGCGTCGGTCACATGCCGCTGCCGCCGTATATCGACCGCCCGGATGAAGGCGCCGACCGTGAGCGCTACCAGACCGTGTACGCCGAGCGTGCCGGTGCGGTTGCTGCACCCACGGCGGGCCTGCACTTCGACGAGGCGCTGCTGGCGCAGATCGCCGCCAAGGGCGTCGAGCGTGCCTTCGTCACCCTGCACGTGGGCGCCGGCACCTTCCAGCCGGTGCGGGTCGACAAGATCGAAGACCACCACATGCATAAAGAGTGGCTCGAAGTGAGCCAGGAGGTGGTCGATGCCATCGAGGCTTGCCGCGCCCGTGGCGGGCGGGTGGTCGCGGTCGGCACCACCAGCGTGCGTTCGCTGGAGAGCGCCGCGCGCGATGGCGTGCTCAAGGCGTTCAGTGGCGACACCGACATCTTCATCTACCCCGGCCGGCCGTTCCATGTGGTCGATGCCCTGGTAACCAACTTCCATTTGCCCGAGTCCACGCTGCTGATGCTGGTCTCGGCCTTTGCGGGGTATCCCGAGACCATGGCCGCGTACGCCGCGGCGGTCGAGCAGGGATACCGCTTCTTCAGTTACGGTGATGCCATGTTCATCACCCGCAATCCGGCGCCGCGCGGCCCCGAGGATCAAGCATGAGTCGCACCTGTCGAATGTCCTTCGAACTGCTGGCCACCGACGGCAAGGCCCGTCGCGGTCGGCTGACCTTCCCCCGTGGCACCGTGGAAACCCCGGCGTTCATGCCGGTGGGCACCTATGGCACGGTCAAGGGCATGCTGCCGCGGGACATCGAGGCCATTGGCGCCGAGATCATCCTGGGCAACACCTTCCACCTGTGGCTGCGCCCGGGCACCGAGGTGATCAAGAAGCACAACGGCCTGCACGACTTCATGCAGTGGAAAGGCCCGATCCTCACCGACTCCGGCGGCTTCCAGGTGTTCAGCCTGGGTGCGATGCGCAAGATCAAGGAAGAGGGCGTGACCTTCGCCTCGCCGGTAGACGGCTCAAAGGTGTTCATGGGCCCGGAAGAGTCGATGCAGGTACAGCGTGACCTGGGCTCGGACATCGTGATGATCTTCGACGAGTGCACGCCATATCCGGCCGAGCACGACGTGGCGCGCACCTCCATGGAGCTGTCGCTGCGCTGGGCCCAGCGCTCGAAGAACGCCCACGGCGACAACACCGCGGCACTGTTCGGCATCGTTCAGGGCGGCATGTACCAGGACTTGCGCATGCGCTCGCTGGAAGCGCTGGTCAACATCGACTTCGACGGCCTGGCCATCGGCGGCCTGTCGGTGGGTGAACCCAAGCACGAGATGATCAAGGTGCTGGATTACCTGCCGGCACAAATGCCTGCTGACAAACCTCGTTACCTTATGGGGGTAGGCAAACCGGAAGATCTGGTTGAGGGTGTGCGCCGCGGCGTCGACATGTTCGACTGCGTGATGCCCACGCGCAACGCGCGCAACGGCCATCTGTTCGTCGATACAGGGGTGATCAAGATCCGCAATGCGTTCCATCGCCACGATGATTCGCCGCTGGATCCGACCTGTGACTGCTATACCTGCACCAACTTCTCCCGCGCTTATTTGCATCACCTGGACAAGTGCGGCGAAATGTTGAGCAGCATGCTGAATACCATCCACAACTTGCGCCATTACCAGCGCTTGATGGCCGGTTTACGCGAGGCTATTCAACAGGGTAAATTGGCCGCCTTTGTCGACGCCTTCTATGCCAAGCGCGGACTTCCCGTTCCGCCTTTGGACTGACTGTTCGCACACATAACTAAATTCAGCAACTGGAGTGCTACATGAGCTTTCTGATTCCCGCCGCTTACGCGGACGCTGCAGCCCCTGCCGCCGGCCCAGCTGGTACCGGCTTCGAGTGGATCTTCCTGGTCGGCTTCCTGGTCATCTTCTACCTGATGATCTGGCGCCCGCAGGCCAAGCGCGCCAAAGAGCAGAAAAACCTGCTCAGCGCACTGCAAAAGGGTGATGAAGTGGTCACCAACGGCGGTATCGCCGGCAAGATTGTCAAAGTTTCCGACGATTTCGTGGTACTGGAAGTGTCCGACAACGTCGAGCTGAAGTTCCAGAAGGGTGCCATCGCGGCCACCCTGCCAAAAGGTACGCTCAAGGCTATCTGAGTTACCGGTTTCATTTTTTCCAGTCGGGGCGCGCAAAGCGCCCCGCGTCTTGAACGGGCGGCGTGATGCTGAACAAATACCCTCTGTGGAAATACCTGCTGATCCTGGTGGTACTGGCGGTCGGCTTTATTTATTCCGCTCCCAACCTCTACCCGGATGACCCGGCGGTGCAGATCAGCGGTGCAAGTTCCGCGCTGCACGTGAGCCAGGCCGACCTCGACCGCGCTACCAAGGCGCTGGTTGATGCCGGTATCACCGTCAAGGGTGGCAGCCTGGGCGAGAAGGGCAGTGCGCTGGTGCGCCTGACCAACCAGGAAGACCAACTGCCGGCCAAGGATGTGGTGCGCAAGACCCTGGGTGACGACTACGTCGTCGCACTGAACCTGGCCCAGACCACCCCGCAGTGGCTGCGCAACCTGGGTGCCAGCCCGATGAAGCTGGGCCTGGACCTCTCCGGTGGTGTGCACTTCCTGCTGGAAGTGGACATGGACAAGGCCATGAGTGCCCGCCTGAAGGTCTACGACGGCGAAGTGAAGACCCTGCTGCGCAAAGAGCGCGTGCGCTACCGTAGCCTGCCCCAGCAGGACGGCAGCATCATGCTGGGCTTCTCCGACGATGCTACCCGCGAACAGGCGCGTGCCCTGGTCCGCAAGAATTTCAATGATTTCGACATCACCACCACCGAGCGCAATGAGCTCTCCGTGCTGCGTCTGGCGCTGACCCAGGCCAAGGTCGCCGAAATCCGCGAATACTCCATCAAGCAGAACCTGACCACCGTCCGCAACCGTGTGAACGAGCTGGGTGTGGCCGAGCCGCTGGTTCAGCGCCAGGGCGCCAACCGTATCGTGGTCGAGCTGCCCGGCGTGCAGGACACGGCCGAAGCCAAGCGTATTCTCGGCAAGACCGCCAACCTCGAGTTCCGCTTCGGCGCTGAGCCAGGTGCTTCGAAAGCGACTACCGAGGTCTTCGAGTTCCGTGATGGCAACCGTTCGGCTGCGGTCGAGCGTGGCTTGATCATCACCGGTGACCAGGTCACCGATGCCCAGGCGAGCTTCGACGAGCACGGTCGTCCGCAGGTGAACATCCGCCTGGACGGCCACGGCGGCGAGTTGATGAGCCGCGCCACGCGCAGCAACGTCGGTCGCAGCATGGCGGTGATCTTCATCGAGCAGAAGCCGGTGACCCGCTACGTCAAGCAGACCGTCGACGGCGTCGAGAAGGAAGTGGCGGTACAGAGCTTCCAGGAAGAGAAGAAGATCATCAGCCTGGCGACCATCCAGTCGCCGCTGGGCAGCCAGTTCCGCATCACTGGCCTGAACGGCCAGGGCGAGTCGTCGGAACTGGCCCTGCTGCTGCGTGCCGGTGGTCTGGCAGCGCCGATGTACTTCGCTGAAGAGCGTACCATCGGCCCGAGCCTGGGTGCCGACAACATCACCAAGGGTGTCGATGCGTCGCTGTGGGGCATGCTGTTCGTCTCGCTGTTCATCATCGCCATCTACCGTGGCTTCGGCGTGATCGCCACCATCGCTCTGACGGGCAACATGGTGCTGCTGCTGGCGCTGATGTCGCTGCTGGGCGCGACCCTGACCCTGCCGGGTATCGCCGGTATCGTGTTGACCATGGGTATGGCGGTCGACGCCAACGTGCTGATCTTCTCGCGAATTCGCGAGGAGCTGAAAAACGGCATGTCGGTGCAGCGCGCCATCCACGAAGGCTTCAACCGTGCCTACACCGCGATCATCGACGCCAACCTGACCAGCCTGCTGGTCGGCGGCATCCTGTTCGCCATGGGTACTGGCCCGGTCAAAGGCTTCGCGGTCACCATGTCCCTCGGGATTTTCACCTCGATGTTCACCGCCGTCATGGTGACCCGCGCAATGGTCAACCTGACCTGTGGCGGGCGTGACATCAAGAAGCTGTGGGTTTGAGGGAGCTGCGATGAAAACCATCAACTTCATGGGCGTGCGCAACGTTGCGTTCGCCGTCACTGTCCTGTTGACCGTACTGGCGTTGTTCAGCTGGTGGCACAAGGGCTTGAACTTCGGCCTGGACTTCACCGGCGGTACGCTCATCGAGCTGACCTACGAGCGTCCGGCCGACCTCAAGGCGGTGCGTGCCGAACTGGTCGAGTCCGGCTTCCACGAGGCCATCGTGCAGAGCTTCGGTGCCACCACCGACCTGCTGGTGCGCATGCCTGGCGACGACCCGCAACTGGGCAATCAGGTTGCCCAGGCGCTGCAGAAACTGGGCGGCGACAACCCGGCCACCGTCAAGCGTGTCGAGTTCGTCGGCCCGCAGGTCGGTGAAGAACTGCGTGACCAGGGCGGCCTGGGCATGCTGCTGGCGCTGGGCGGGGTACTGATCTACCTGGCGTTTCGCTTCCAGTGGAAGTTTGCGGTGGGTGCGATCGTCTCGCTGATTCACGACGTGATCGTGACCGTGGGCATCCTCTCGTTCTTCCAGATCACCTTCGACCTGACGGTGCTGGCGGCGGTGCTGGCGATCATCGGCTACTCGCTCAACGACACCATCGTCGTGTTCGACCGGGTGCGTGAGAACTTCCGCGTGATGCGCAAGGCCTCGCTGATCGAGAACATCAACGTCTCGACCACCCAGACCCTGCTGCGTACCATCGCCACTTCGGTGTCCACCCTGCTGGCGATCGCTGCGCTGCTGTTCTTCGGTGGCGACAACCTGTTCGGCTTCTCCCTGGCCCTGTTCATCGGTGTCATGGCGGGTACCTATTCGTCGATCTACATCGCCAACGTGGTGCTGATCTGGCTGAACCTGAACAGCGAAGACCTGATCCCGCCGGTCAAGGCCGAGGGTGTGGACGACCGTCCGTAAGGGCTTGTCCTGCGCCGTTTGGCGTAAAGGGAGGCGCGAGTGTTGAACTCGCGCCTTTTTTTTTGCTCCAAGGCAGGGAGAAGGCGGGCAATGTCCCGCGGGTATGATCAGGAGATTCCACGTGAACAAATCAATGCTGGTGGGTGCGGTTTTGGGTGCTGTCGGTGTTACAGCCGGAGGTGCTGTGGCGACCTACAGCTTGGTGAACAAAGGGCCGGAATATGCCCAGGTCACTGACGTACAGCCGATCAAGCAACAGGTGAAGACACCGCGCGAAGTGTGCAAGGACGTGACCGTGACGCGCCAGCGTCCGGTGCAGGACCAGCACCAGATCGCAGGTACCGTGGTGGGCGCCCTGGCCGGTGGGCTGCTGGGTAACCAGATCGGTGGCGGCACCGGCAAGAAGATCGCAACGGTGGCCGGTGCGGTCGGTGGCGGTTATGCCGGCAACAAGGTGCAGGAGGGCATGCAGGAGCGTGATACCTACACCACCACGCAAACGCGCTGCAACACGGTCAACGACGTCAGCGACAAGGTGGTGGGTTACACCGTGAAGTACACCATCGGTGATCAGGCGGGTGTGGTGAAGATGGATCACGAGCCAGGCTCGACCATCCCGCTGGACAAGAATGGCAAGCTGATACTGAGCCAGGCACAGCCAGGGCAGTGACCTGCGTGCCGGCCCCATTGCGGGTCGGCAGGGTTGTGGAAAACAGGCATAAAAAAGCACCCCGAGGGGTGCTTTTTTTGCATCTGGAGCCTTGGCTCAGCGCTTCAGGTTCTCTGGCAGGTGCGGCTGGATCGCAGTCAGCACCGCCTTGAAGCACTTGATGTTGCCGGCAACGATGTGGCCCTTGTCGAGGAAGTCATGGCCACCGTTGAAGTCGCTCACCAGGCCGCCTGCTTCCTGGATCAGCAGTACGCCTGCAGCCATGTCCCACTCGGACAGGCCCGACTCCCAGAAGGCGTCGAAGCGGCCTGCAGCAACGTAGGCCAGGTCCAGGGCGGCGGAGCCGGCGCGGCGGATGCCGGCGGTCTGGCCGGTGAGGGCGCGGAACATGCCGAGGTAGTTGTCCAGGTCAGCCATCTGGTTGTCGCGGAACGGGAAGCCGGTACCCAGCAGGGCACCTTCCAGGCTGGTGCGCGAGCTGACGCGCAGGCGACGACCGTTGAGCTGGGCGCCACGACCGCGGCTGGCGGTGAATTCTTCCTGGCGGACCGGGTCGACGATGACCGCGTGCTCGAGACGGCCGCGGTATTTGCAGGCGATGCTGACCGCGAAGTGCGGAACGCCACGCAGGAAGTTGGTGGTGCCGTCCAGCGGATCGATGATCCACAGGTAGTCCTTGCCTTCCTCGCCGGAGCCGGCGTGCAGGCCAGTCTCTTCACCCTGGATCGAGTGGTTCGGGTAAGCCTTGCGCAGGGCGTTGACGATGGTCTGCTCGGCGGCGCGATCGACCTCGGAGACGTAGTCCTTGGCCTCTTTCTCGTCGACCTTGATGCTGTCCAGGCGTTCGATGGAGCGGAAAATCAGTTCACTGGCGCTGCGAGCGGCGCGCAGGGCGATATTCAGCATAGGCTGCATGGGCGTTTCACCTGGAGATGTTAAAGAAGAAAGCCGCATAGTCTATCAGAAAACTGTTCCGGCAGAAGGGTGACATTCGCATTCGTGGCGTTACGCCCGTCGCTTAGGTAAGATCGTTCCCCCCTTTATAGGCATCCGTGAGCTCGACACCTTGCTGCAGAATATTCGTGTTGTTCTGGTCAATACCAGCCACCCCGGCAACATCGGCGGCGCTGCTCGTGCCATGAAAAACATGGGCTTGTCGCGCCTGGTGCTGGTTCAGCCACTGGATTTCCCCGCTGCGGACGCCAGCGCTCGTGCCTCCGGCGCCGACGATGTGCTGGACGGTGCCGTTGTGGTCGATACGCTCGAGCAGGCGCTGGCTGGCTGCAGCCTGGCGATTGGTACCAGCGCCCGTGACCGCAGCATGCCGTGGCCGATGCTCGACCCGCGCGAATGCGGGGTGCAGAGCGTCGCGCGTGCGGCCGCCGGCGAGGAGATCGCCCTGGTGTTCGGTCGCGAACATGCAGGCCTGACCAATGACGAACTGCAGCGATGTCACTTCCACGTGCACATTCCATCGAACCCCGACTTCAGCTCGCTGAATCTTGCTGCCGCAGTCCAGGTGCTCGCCTACGAGGTGCGCACCGCATGGCTGGCGGCGCAAGGTGCGCCGGCGAAGGTCGAGAAGGTCGATGCCAGCGACGAGCTGGCCACCCTGGACGAAATGGAGCTGTTCTACGAACACCTGGAAAAGACCCTGGTGGACATCAGCTTCCTCGACCCTGAAAAGCCCAAGCACCTGATGGCGCGCCTGCGCCGGTTGTATGGGCGCAGCTCGGTCAATCGTTCGGAAATGAGCATTTTGCGCGGCATCCTCACCGAGACTCAGAAAGTCGCCCGGGGTGATGCGCACAAGCGGAAGGACTAGAAACAATGTTCGAGCGTCTGCGTGAAGATATCCAGAGTGTGTTTCATCGTGACCCCGCGGCACGCAATGCCTTCGAGGTGCTGACCTGCTACCCCGGGATGCATGCCATCTGGCTGCATCGCCTGGGCAATGCCCTGTGGAAGCGCGACTTCAAGTGGCTGGCGCGCCTGGTGTCGAACTTCGGGCGCTGGATGACCGGCATCGAGATCCACCCCGGCGCCACCATCGGCCGGCGTTTCTTCATCGATCATGGCATGGGCATCGTCATCGGCGAGACCGCCGAGATCGGCGATGATGTGACGCTCTATCAGGGCGTGACCCTCGGCGGCACCAGCTGGAACAAGGGCAAGCGACACCCGACCCTGGAAAACGGCGTAGTGGTGGGGGCGGGCGCCAAGGTGCTCGGCCCGTTCACGGTGGGCGCCGGGGCCAAGATCGGCTCCAATGCGGTGGTGACCAAGGCCGTGCCGGCCGGTGCCACGGCAGTCGGGATCCCGGGGCGGATCATCGTCAAGACCGAAGACAGCGAGGTCGAGGCCAAGCGCAAGGCCATGGCCGAGAAGATCGGCTTCGATGCCTACGGCGTCAGTGGCGACATGCCCGACCCGGTGGCGCGCGCCATCGGCCAGATGCTCGACCACCTGCAGGCGGTCGACGAGCGCCTGGAGGGCATGTGCGGGGCGCTGACCAACCTGGGCAGTGACTACTGTGCCAAGGCCTTGCCGGCCCTGCCGGAAGAGGACTTCGCCGAGGTCAAGCAGGCTGCGCAGAGCGACACTCCGTCGCATTGATTACGCCGGGCTGATACACGGGGCGTGTGCTCGCGCCCCTTGTCTGCTATCATCGCGCCCGCTTCCCGCGTGCAAACCCGACTAAAGCACTAGGTCTTATAGTTGACTTAAATGCTCGGGAATCGCATACTCGCACACATCCTGTAACTCCCGTGGTACCCATAGCCATGCGATTGACTACCAAAGGCCGTTACGCCGTCACCGCCATGCTCGACCTGGCGTTGCACGCGCAGCATGGGCCGGTATCCTTGGCCGACATTTCCGAGCGCCAGGGCATCTCCCTCTCCTATCTGGAACAGCTGTTCGCCAAGCTGCGCCGCAGCAGCCTGGTTTCCAGCGTGCGCGGTCCGGGTGGCGGCTACCAGCTGTCGCGGGGCATGGAAACCATCCAGGTGGCGCAGGTAATCGACGCGGTCAACGAGTCGGTAGATGCCACTCGCTGCCAAGGCCTCGGGGATTGCCACGCCGGTGATACCTGCCTGACCCACCACCTGTGGTGCGACCTCAGCCAGCAGATCCACGAATTCCTCAGCGGCATCAGCCTGTCCGACCTCGTCATGCGCCGCGAGGTGCAGGAAGTCGCCCAGCGCCAGGACCTGCGCCGAGTCGCCGGTCGCGTTGCCCAGCTGGACAAGATTGAGACGTCCGCCGTCGACTGATGCAGCGACGAGCGACGCCAACGCCTGATAGGAGATACTCAATGAAGTTGCCGATCTACCTCGATTACTCCGCGACCACCCCGGTCGATCCCCGCGTCGCCCAGAAGATGGCCGACTGCCTGCTGGTCGACGGAAACTTCGGTAACCCGGCCTCGCGTTCCCACGTGTTCGGCTGGCGCGCTGAAGAGGCGGTCGAGAATGGCCGCCGCCAGGTCGCCGAGCTGATCAATGCCGACCCGCGCGAAATCGTCTGGACCAGCGGTGCCACCGAGTCCGACAACCTCGCGCTCAAGGGTGTCGCGCACTTCTATCAGACCAAGGGCAAGCACATCATCACCTCCAAGATCGAGCACAAGGCGGTCCTCGACACCGCTCGCCAGCTCGAGCGCGAAGGTTTCGAAGTCACCTACCTCGAACCCGGTGAAGACGGCATCGTCACCCCGGCGATGGTCGAGGCCGTGCTGCGCGACGACACCATCCTCGTCTCGCTGATGCACGTGAACAACGAAGTCGGCTCGATCAACGATATCGCCGCCATCGGTGAACTGACCCGCTCGCGCGGCGTGCTGTTCCACGTCGATGCCGCGCAGTCGGCCGGCAAGGTCGAAATCGACGTGCAGAAGACCAAGGTCGACCTGATGTCGTTCTCGGCGCACAAGGTCTACGGCCCGAAGGGCATCGGTGCGCTGTACGTCAGCCGCAAGCCGCGTGTGCGCCTGGAAGCCATCATTCACGGCGGTGGCCATGAGCGCGGCATGCGTTCGGGCACCCTGCCGACCCACCAGATCGTGGGCATGGGCGAGGCCTTCGCCATCGCCAAGCAGGAAATGGCCACTGAAAACGTGCGCATCAAGGCGTTGAGCGATCGCTTCTTCAAGCAGGTCTCCGACCTTGAAGAGCTGTACGTCAACGGCAGCCAGACCCAGCGCGTTCCGCACAACCTGAACCTGAGCTTCAACTACGTCGAAGGCGAGTCGCTGCTGATGTCGCTCAAGGACATCGCCGTATCGTCCGGTTCGGCCTGCACCTCCGCGTCGCTCGAGCCTTCTTATGTACTGCGCGCCCTGGGCCGCAACGACGAGCTGGCGCACAGCTCGATCCGCTTCTCCTTCGGTCGCTTCACCACCGAGGAAGAAGTTGACTACGCCGCGCAGGAAGTCTGCAAGGCCGTGAACAAACTGCGCGAACTGTCGCCGCTGTGGGACATGTACAAAGACGGCGTCGACATCTCCAAGATCGAGTGGGCCGCCCACTAAGCAGTCGCCAGCAAGAGCGGCTCCCTGATGAGGAAGGAATTGCACCATGGCATACAGTGAAAAGGTCATCGACCACTACGAAAACCCGCGCAACGTCGGCAAGATGGACGCCGAAGACCCGGACGTCGGTACCGGCATGGTCGGCGCCCCGGCGTGCGGTGACGTGATGCGTCTGCAGATCAAGGTCAACGAGCAAGGCATCATCGAAGATGCCAAGTTCAAGACCTACGGCTGCGGTTCGGCCATCGCCTCCAGCTCCCTGGCCACCGAGTGGATGAAGGGCAAGACCCTGGACGAAGCCGAAACCATCAAGAACACCCAGCTGGCCGAAGAACTGGCGTTGCCGCCGGTCAAGATCCACTGCTCGGTACTCGCCGAAGATGCCATCAAGGCAGCCGTTCGCGATTACAAGCAGAAGAAAGGCTTGATCTAAGTCGCCGCGAGGTAAGGAGTTCCGATGGCTATCAGCATGACAGAAGCCGCCGCCAACCACATTCGCCGCTCCCTCGATGGGCGCGGCAAGGGTGAAGGCATCCGCCTGGGCGTGCGCACCACCGGCTGCTCGGGCCTGGCCTACGTGCTGGAGTTCGTCGACGAGCTGGCCGACGAGGACCAAGTGTTCGAGAACCATGGCGTGAAGGTCATCATCGACCCGAAAAGCCTGGTGTATCTCGATGGCACCGAGCTGGATTTCGTCAAGGAAGGGTTGAACGAAGGCTTCAAGTTCAACAACCCCAACGTGCGCGGTGAGTGTGGCTGCGGCGAAAGCTTCAATGTCTGAGGCTTGACGTGGGTACTCCTTGCCATTTCGCCCTGTTCGACCTGCAGCCGGGCTTTCGCCTGGACCTCGACAAGCTGGCCACCCGTTATCGTGAGCTGGCCCGCGAGGTCCATCCAGACCGCTTTGCCGACGCCTCCGAGCGTGAGCAGCGTGTTGCCCTGGAAAAGTCCGCAGCACTCAACGACGCCTACCAGACGCTGCGCAGCGCGCCGCGTCGTGCGCGTTACCTGCTGGCCGTCAGCGGCCACGAAGTGCCCCAGGAAGTCACGGTCCACGACCCCGACTTCCTGCTGCAGCAGATGCAGTGGCGTGAAGAACTCGAAGAGCTGCAGGACGAAGCCGACCTCGACGGTGTTGCCGTGTTCAAGAAGCGCCTGAAGGTCGCCCAGGACACGCTCAATGAGGATTTCGCCGCCTGCTGGGATCAAGCTGCCGAGCGCGACAAGGCCGAGCGCCTGATGCGCCGCATGCAGTTCCTCGACAAGCTCGCCCAAGAAGTGCGCCAACTCGAAGAGCGCCTCGACGATTAACCCCGGCGTTGCCCGTGATGACGCCTAAGGTATTCAGATAAGCATGGCCCTACTGCAGATCGCCGAACCCGGTCAGAGCCCCCAGCCGCACCAGCGTCGCCTGGCGGTGGGTATCGACCTGGGTACCACCAACTCTCTCGTCGCTGCAGTGCGCAGCGGTCGCAGCGAGCCCCTGCCCGACGCCCAGGGCAATGTCATCCTGCCGTCCGCCGTGCGCTATTTGCCAGGGCACTGCGACGTCGGCCAGGACGCTCGTGACGCAGCCTCCAGCGACCCGCTGAACACCGTTCTTTCGGTCAAGCGCCTGATGGGGCGCGGTCTTGCCGACGTCAAGCAACTGGGCGAGCAACTGCCTTACCGCTTCGTTGGCGGTGAATCGCACATGCCATTCATCGACACTGTCCAGGGGCCGAAGAGCCCGGTGGAGGTGTCGGCCGACATTCTCAAGGTCCTGCGCCTGCGCGCCGAGCAAACCCTCGGTGGCGAGCTGGTGGGCGCGGTCATCACCGTGCCGGCCTATTTCGACGACGCCCAGCGCCAGGCCACCAAGGACGCGGCGCGCCTGGCCGGCCTGAGCGTGCTGCGCCTGCTCAATGAGCCGACCGCTGCCGCCGTGGCCTATGGCCTGGACCAGAACGCCGAAGGCGTGGTGGCGATCTTCGACCTGGGGGGCGGCACCTTCGATATCTCGATCCTGCGCCTGACCGCGGGCGTCTTCGAAGTGCTGGCCACGGGGGGGGACACTGCCCTGGGTGGCGATGACTTCGATCACGCCATCGCTGGCTGGATCATCGAGCAGGCCGGTCTGTCCGCCGATCTCGACCCGGCTACCCAGCGCCAACTGCTGCAGACGGCCTGTGCCGCCAAGGAAGCCTTGACCGATGCCGACACCGTCAGCGTCGCCCACGGCGCCTGGCAGGGTGAGCTCAGCCGTGCCGCCTTCGAAGCCATGATCGAGCCACTGATCGCCCGCAGCCTCAAGGCCTGCCGCCGCGCCGTGCGCGACAGCGGTGTCGAGCTGGAAGAGGTCGGTGCCGTGGTGATGGTCGGTGGCTCGACCCGCGTGCCGCGTGTACGCGAAGCCGTTGGCACGCTGTTCGGCCGCACTCCGCTGACCTCGATCGATCCTGATCAGGTCGTGGCCATTGGCGCCGCGATCCAGGCCGACACCCTGGCCGGTAATCGCCGCGAAGGTGGCGAATTGTTACTTCTGGACGTCATCCCGCTGTCGCTGGGTCTTGAGACCATGGGCGGGCTGATGGAAAAGGTGATTCCGCGCAACACCACGATTCCCGTGGCTCGTGCCCAGGAGTTCACCACCTACAAGGATGGCCAGTCGGCCATGATGATTCACGTCCTGCAGGGCGAGCGCGAGCTGATCAGCGACTGTCGTTCGCTGGCCCGCTTCGAGCTGCGTGGCATCCCGGCGATGGTGGCCGGTGCAGCGAAGATCCGCGTGACCTTCCAGGTCGATGCCGACGGCCTGCTCAGCGTCGCGGCCCGCGAACTGGGCTCGGGCGTGGAGTCGAGCATCCAGGTCAAGCCGTCCTACGGCCTGACCGATGGCGAGATCGCCCGTATGCTCAAGGACTCCTTCGAGCACGCAGGCTCCGACAAGCAGGCGCGCCAGTTGCGCGAGCACCAGGTCGATGCCGAGCGCTTGCTCGAAGCGGTGCAGGGCGCCCTGGATGCCGACGGCGAGCGTCTGCTCAGCGCTGACGAGCGCGAGGCCATTGCCTTCCAGATGCAAGAATTGCGTGATTTGCTCACCGGCACCGATGGCGCGGCCATCGAGCAACAGACCAAGCGTCTGTCGCAGGTGACCGATGCCTTTGCCGCCCGTCGCCTTGATTCGACGGTCAAAGCCGCACTGGCCGGGCGCAACCTGAATGAGATCGAGGAGTAACCGATGCCCCAGGTGATTTTCCTGCCGCATGAGAAGTTCTGCCCGGATGGGCTGGTGGTCGAAGTGGAGCCAGGCACCAACATTCTGGAGCTGGCCCACGAACACCATATCGAGATGGAAAGCGCGTGCGGCGGCGTGTGTGCCTGCACCACCTGCCACTGCATCGTGCGTGAAGGTTTCGACTCGCTGGAAGAAGCCGACGAGCTGGAAGAAGACATGCTGGACAAGGCCTGGGGCCTGGAAGCGCAGTCTCGCCTGGCGTGCCAGGTGATCGTGGGTGATGAAGACATCACCATCGAGATTCCGAAATACTCGCTCAACCACGCTGCCGAAGCGCCGCACTGAGGTTTTCAGCATGAGCCTGAAATGGATTGATGTACTTGAGATCGCCATCCAGCTTGCGGAAAGCAAGCCAGACGTCGATCCTAAATATGTGAATTTCGTCGATCTGCACCGTTGGGTGCTGGCTTTGCCAGAGTTCAGCGACGATCCGTCACGCGGCGGTGAGAAAGTGCTCGAGGCCATCCAGGCGGCCTGGATCGAAGAAGCCGACTGAGCGTCTCTGCAGGTTAGGCAATCCCCTGGAACCCGCGTATAATTCGCGGGTTTAATTTTTCGCAACACTCAAATTCTGGAGTTTTCCATGGCTGTTCAACGTACTTTCTCCATCATCAAGCCTGACGCAGTTGCCAAGAACGTCATCGGCAAGATCACCACTCGCTTCGAAGAAGCCGGCCTGAAAATCGTCGCTTCGAAAATCAAGCAGCTGTCCAAGGCCGAAGCCGAAGGCTTCTACGCCGAGCACAGCGCTCGTGGCTTCTTCGGTGATCTGGTTGCCTTCATGACTTCCGGTCCGGTCGTCGTTCAGGTGCTGGAAGGCGAGAACGCCATCGCTCTGAACCGTGAGCTGATGGGCGCCACCAACCCTAAAGAAGCCGCTCCAGGCACCATCCGTGCCGACTTCGCCGAGTCGATCGACGCCAACGCCGTTCACGGTTCGGACTCCGAAGCCGCTGCAGCTCGCGAAATCGCTTACTTCTTCGCTGCTACCGAGGTAACCACTCGCTAAGCGAAAGCTTACGAGTGAGGGTGAATCCATGACGACATCTACTGGCAAAATCAACCTGTTGGGGCTGACCCTGCCGGAAATGGAACAGTTCTTCGACTCGATCGGGGAGAAGCGCTTCCGTGCCGGTCAGGTGATGAAATGGATTCACCATTTTGGCGTGTCCGACTTTGCGGACATGACCAACGTCGGCAAGGTCTTGCGCGAGAAGCTCGAGGCCGTTGCCGAGATTCGCCCCCCGGAAGTGGTCAGCGAGGACATTTCCGCCGACGGTACCCGTAAATGGGTAGTCCGCGTTGCCTCCGGCAGCTGCGTCGAGACCGTCTACATTCCCACCGACGACCGCGGTACCCTCTGCGTTTCGTCGCAAGCCGGCTGTGCCCTGGACTGCAGTTTCTGCTCCACCGGCAAGCAAGGCTTCAACAGCAACCTCACCGCCGCCGAAGTGATTGGCCAGGTGTGGCTTGCCAACAAATCCTTCGGGACCGTCCCGGCCAAGATCGACCGCGCTATCACCAACGTGGTCATGATGGGCATGGGCGAGCCCTTGCTGAACTTCGACAATGTCATCGCCGCGATGAAGATCATGATGGACGATCTGGGATATGGCATCTCCAAGCGTCGCGTCACCCTGTCCACTTCGGGTGTCGTGCCGATGATCAATGAGTTGGCCAAGCACATCGACGTGTCGCTGGCGCTGTCGCTGCATGCGCCCAACGACGCGCTGCGCAACCAGTTGGTCCCGATCAACAAGAAGTACCCGCTCAAGATGCTGCTCGAGTCCTGCATGGGCTATATGTCCACGCTCGGCGGCAAGCGGGTGCTCACCATCGAGTACACCCTGCTCAAGGACGTCAACGATCAGCCTGAGCATGCCGCGCAGATGATCGAATTGCTGCGTGACGTGCCGTGCAAGATCAACCTGATTCCGTTCAACCCGTTCCCGCACTCCGGCTACGAGCGTCCCAGCAACAATGCGATCCGTCGTTTCCAGGATCTGCTGCACCACGGCGGCTTCAACGTCACCACCCGCACCACCCGCGGCGAAGATATCGACGCGGCCTGTGGTCAGCTGGTGGGGCAGGTCATGGACCGCACCCGCCGTAGCGAGCGCTACATCGCCGTGCGCCAGATCAACGCCGATGGCAGCGAGCTGCAAGACAGCGCTGCGCGCCACTGACGGAAGCCGCCGATGACCCTGCGCGCCGCGCTGTCGATCCTGTCGCTTTTGCTGCTGGCCGGCTGCGTGTCCGGCGGTGCAGGTGATCCGCTGTCCAGCCGACAGGGCAGGGCGGAGGCAGGGCGTGCCTACGTGCAGTTGGGGCTGGGGTATTTGCAACAAGGCATGACTGAGCAAGCCAAGGCCCCGCTGGCCAGGGCGCTTGCGTTGAACAGCCACGATGCCGATGCACACGCCGCCCTGGCCCTGGTCTTCCAGGCCCAGGGCGAGCCCGATCTGGCCGATGGCCATTTCCGCGAAGCTTTGTCGCAACGCCCGAATGACACGCGGATTCGCAACAACTTCGGCAGTTTCCTATATGCTCAGGGGCATTTTCGCCAAGCAGAACAGATGTTTCGCCAAGCTGCTGCCGATACCCTGTATCCTGAACGTTCCCGGGTATACGAGAACCTTGGCCTGACCGCCCTCAGGCAAGGGCGTCGCGAGCAGGCTCACGAATACCTGGACAAGGCCCTGCAGCTCGATCAGCGGCAACCACGAGCGCTGCTGGAAATGGCTGAGTTGTCCTACGAAAACAGGCATTATGTGCCGGCCCGGGACTATTTCGAGCGCTTCAGCCAGCATGGCGATCACGACGCTCGCAGCCTGCTGTTGGGCAGCCGCCTCGCCCGAGTCTTCGAAGAGCACGGCACCGCAGCCGAGCTGGGCCAGAAATTACAACGACTTTATCCCGGTACGCCGGAATATCAGCAATACCTGTCGGAGCAACGATGAAAGCCGCGCACCCCGAAGCAGCAGCAGCGATTCAGCAGAATCCAGGTGATATCTTGCGCCAGGCCCGCGAGAACCGGAACTGGTCGCAGGCCGAGGTCGCCCGTAAGCTGAATCTCACGGTCACTTCGCTGAACAACCTGGAAACCGGCGCCTTCGACAAGCTTCCCGGACACACCTTCGCGCGCGGCTATATCCGTGCTTACGCCAAGCTCATGGACATGGACCAGGCGCCGCTCGTCGAGGCTTTCGACCAGATCACCGGGACTCACGCCAAGGGCAGCGAAGTACATGCCCTTGGTCGTATCGAGGAGCCGGTGCGCCTTTCGCACAATATCCTGCGTGTCGTCAGCCTGTTGCTGCTGGTGGCCGTGGTCGGTGGCGGGTTCTTCTGGTGGCAGGACCAGAGCAGCCTGCGTGGCAAGGACCTGGCCAAGATCGCCCTGGAGCATGTCGAGGTCGAAAGCGCCGACGGCACCACGCAGATCCACCCGCTCGATGAGCCGGAAGATCAGGCCGTGACTGCGGGCCAGCAGCCAGAGAGCGCGCCACTGCCGCTTGAGCAGGCTACGACCGAAGCTGCCGCCGAGGCTGCTGAACAGGGCACCCCGGGCACCGCAGCATCCGCCGCCGCTCCAGCCGCTCCGGTTGCCCAGGCTCCTGCCCAGACGCACGCGCCCGCCACCACGCCCGCACCAACCGCACCGGCCACCCACGCCGTACCGACTGCGCCAGTTGCCAGCGAGCCTGCCGTGGTTGCTGCGGGCGATGGCAAGATCGCCATTCAATTCACCGCCGATTGCTGGACCCAGGTCACCGATGGCAACGGCAAGGTGCTGTTCAGCGCGATCAAGCGCAAGGGTGACAGCCTGGAACTGACCGGCAAGCCGCCGTTCGCGGTCCGCCTGGGCTTTGCCCGCGGCGCTCAGGTCAGCTACAACGGTCAGGCCGTCGATGTCGCCCCGTTCACCAGTGGCGAGACCGCTCGCCTGAAGTTGGGACAGTAAGTCATGCACGGCGAATCTCCGATCAAACGTCGCGAATCCCGCAAAATCTGGGTCGGCAATGTGCCGGTGGGTGGTGATGCACCCATCGCGGTACAGAGCATGACCAACACCGACACCAATGATGTCGCCGCCACCGTTGGGCAGATCCAGCGCCTGGTCGATGCTGGCGTCGACATCGTCCGCGTCTCGGTGCCGGACATGGACGCGGCCGAAGCCTTCGGCAAGATCAAGCAATTGGTCAGCGTGCCATTGGTCGCCGACATCCATTTCGACTACAAGATCGCCCTGCGCGTCGCCGAGCTTGGTGTTGACTGCCTGCGCATCAACCCGGGCAACATCGGTCGCGAAGACCGTGTGCGCGCGGTGGTCGATGCCGCTCGCGACCGTGGTATCCCGATTCGCATCGGCGTCAACGCGGGTTCGCTGGAAAAGGACCTGCAGAAGAAGTACGGCGAGCCGACCCCGGCAGCGCTGGTGGAGTCGGCGCTGCGCCATGTCGAGCACCTTGACCGCCTCGACTTCCAGGACTTCAAGGTCAGCGTCAAGGCCTCCGACGTGTTCATGGCCGTCGAAGCCTACCGCCTGCTGGCCAGGCAGATCGTGCAGCCGCTGCACCTGGGCATCACCGAAGCCGGTGGCCTGCGTTCGGGGACGGTGAAATCCGCTGTCGGCCTCGGTATGCTGCTTGCCGAAGGCATTGGCGATACCATTCGCATCTCCCTCGCTGCCGATCCGGTCGAGGAAGTGAAAGTCGGCTACGACATTCTCAAGTCGCTGCACCTGCGTTCCCGTGGCATCAACTTCATCGCCTGCCCGAGCTGTTCGCGGCAGAACTTCGATGTGGTCAAGACCATGAACGAGCTGGAAGGGCGTCTGGAAGACCTGCTGGTGCCGCTGGACGTCGCGGTGATCGGCTGCGTGGTCAACGGCCCGGGCGAAGCCAAGGAATCCCACGTCGGCCTGACCGGTGGTACCCCCAACCTGGTGTACATCGATGGCAAGCCGGCGCAGAAGCTGACCAATGACAACTTGGTCGATGAGCTGGAAAAGCTCATCCGCCAGAAAGCGGCCGAGAAGGTCGAGGCCGACGCGGCGCTGATCGCCCGCGGCTGATACACAGATTCGTAAGGACTTTTCGTGAGCAAATCGCTGCAAGCCATCCGTGGCATGAACGACATCCTGCCCGAGCAGTCGCCCCTGTGGCGCTACTTCGAAGGCACCGTGGCCGGCCTGCTGGACGGCTACGGCTACAGCCAGATCCGCACGCCGATCGTCGAGTTCACCGAGCTGTTCAAGCGCTCGATCGGTGAAGTCACCGATATCGTCGAAAAAGAGATGTACACCTTCCAGGACAACAAGGACTCGCTGACCTTGCGCCCGGAAGGCACTGCCGCGTGTGTGCGTGCTGTGCTCGAGCACGGCATCATCGGCAATGGCCAGGTACAGAAGCTCTGGTATGTCGGCCCGATGTTCCGCCACGAACGCCCACAACTGGGGCGTTATCGCCAGTTCCACCAGATCGGCGTCGAGGTGTTCAACCTGGCCGGTCCGGACATCGACGCCGAGCTGATCATGCTCACCTGGCGCCTCTGGGCGCGCCTGGGTATCCAGGACGCGGTCACGCTCGAACTCAACAGCCTGGGCACCAGCGAAGCCCGTGCGCGCTATCGCGACGCGCTGGTCGAGTTCCTCAGCGAGCGTATCGATCAACTGGACGACGACAGCAAGCGTCGCCTGAAGAGCAACCCGCTGCGCATCCTCGACAGCAAGAACGAAGGCACCCAGGCCGCTCTAGTGGGCGCACCGAAGCTCGAAGAGTACCTGGACGAAGAGTCCCGCGTGCACTTCGAGGGCGTGAAGGCCCGCCTCGACGCTGCCGGTATCCCGTTCGTGATCAACACCAAGCTGGTGCGTGGCCTGGACTACTACAGCAAGACCGTGTTCGAGTGGGTGACCGACAAGCTCGGTGCCCAGGGCACTGTCTGTGCTGGTGGCCGCTACGATGGCCTGGTCGAGCAGATGGGCGGCAAGCCGACGGCTGGCGTGGGCTTCGCCATGGGTATCGAGCGACTGCTGCTGCTGATCGAGACGCTGGGCCAGGTGCCCGAGTCGATCAGCCGTACGCTGGATGTCTACCTGTGCGCCTTCGGCGAGCAGGCGGAGCTGGCGGGCCTGAAGATCAGCGAGCAACTGCGCGATCGTCTGCCGGGCCTGCGCCTGGCGGTCAACGCCGGTGGCGGCAACTTCAAGAACCAGTTCAAGAAGGCCGACAAGAGCGGGGCGCTGTTTGCCCTGATCCTGGGGGACGACGAACTGGCGCAACAAGTGGTAGGTTTCAAGCCCCTGCGTGGCCAGGGCGAACAACAGAACATTGCCTGGGATGCTCTGGCCGAGCACCTGCAAGCTGCTCTCGCGCAGGCGTGAAGCGGTCAAACAGCCGAATTGCTGAAAAGGAGTATTGGGGTGTCGAGTACCGATGATGATGGCCTGGCCGCAGCCAAGGACTGGTGGAACCGCAACGGCAAGCCGCTGCTGACCGGTGCCCTGCTCGCCGCTGCGGTGGTGATGGGCTGGCAGGCCTGGCACAAGTACCAGAGCAACCAGTCGCAAGGCGCTTCGGCGCTGTACCAGGCGTTGCTGGAAACTACCCTGACGCCTGACGGCAAGCCGGATGCGACCAAGGTCGCCGAGCTGTCCGGCAAGCTCAAGAGCGAATTTGGCGGTTCGGCCTATGCCCAGTACGGCAGCCTGTTCGTGGCCAAGGTCGCGGTCGACAGCGGCAAGCTGGACGACGCCGCCGCCGAGCTCAAGAGCGTGATGGACAAGCCGGCCGATGCCACCCTCGGTGAGATCGCGCGCCAGCGTCTGGCCCGTGTGCTCGCTGCCCAGGACAAGGCCGAGGAGGCCCTCAAGCTGCTCGACGGTGACGCCGACAAGGCGTTCCTGGCCAGTCGTGAGGAGCTCAAGGGTGACTTGCTGGTCCAGTTGGGCCGTGCCGACGATGCCCACGGTGCGTATGAAAAAGCCAAGGCCGCGCTGTCCGACGACGCCGCGATCGGTGGCCTGCAACTGAAGCTGGATGACCTGGCCAAAGGGGACGCGTGAAGTGACCGGTTGGAAACAAGCAGCAGTGCTCGCCCTGGCCGTGCTGGCCGCGGGTTGCAGCAGCAACAGCAAGAAGGAACTGCCCCCGGCCGAACTGACCAAGTTCACCGAAGAGGTGGTGCTCAAGAAACAGTGGAGCCGTTCGATCGGTGACGGCCAGGGTGACAAGTACAACACCCTGGTGCCGGCCATCGAGAACGACCGCATCTACGCTGCCGACGTCAACGGCAAGGTCTTCGCCCTGAACCGCAGCAACGGTGACGTGGTGTGGAAGAAGGACCTGGACGTACCGGTTTCCGGCGCTGTCGGCGTGGGTTACGGCCTGGTGATGATGGGCACCCTCAAGGGTGAAGTCATCGCACTGGACTCCAGCACCGGTGAAGAGCGCTGGCGCTCGCGCGTCACCAGCGAAGTGCTGGCTCCGCCAGCGACCAACGGTGACGTGGTGGTGGTGCAGACCCAGGACGACCGTCTGATCGGCCTGGACTTCAACACCGGTGATCGCCGCTGGATCTACGAGAGTTCGCCAGCAGTGCTCACGCTGCGTGGTACCGGCGCGCCGATCGTGACCAACCGCCTGGCGGTGGCTGGTCTGTCCACCGGCAAGGTGATCGCGGTCGACACGCAGAACGGCGTGCCGGTGTGGGAGGCCCGCGTGGCCGTTCCGCAGGGCCGTTCCGAGCTGGACCGTGTAGTGGACATCGACGGTGGCTTGCTGCTGTCCGGTGGTACCCTTTACGTCACCAGCTACCAGGGTCGCGTCGCGGGCCTGGACCTGGAAAGCGGTCGCGTGCTGTGGCAGCGCGATGCCTCCAGCTATGTGGGTGTCGCCCAGGGCTTTGGCAACGTCTACGTGAGCGAGGCTTCGGGCACTGTCGAGAGCATCGATGAGCGTTCGTCTTCGGCGCTGTGGACCAACGACTCCATGGCCCGTCGCCAACTGTCGGCGCCGGAAGTGTTTTCCAGCTATGTCGCGGTAGGTGACTTCGAGGGTTACCTGCACCTGCTCAGCCAGGTCGATGGTCGCTTCGTCGGCCGTGAGCGTATCGACAGCGATGGCCTGCGCGCCCGCCCCCTGGTGGTCGGCGACACCATTTATGTCTATGGCAACAGCGGCAAGCTCGAGGCACTGACCATCCGCTGAAGCTATGCTTGAGACCGTCATCGGTTTCAGGCTGCGGCGCAGGAAGCGCCGCCCGAACTCCGGCCGCTGCCTTGCAGCGGCCTTTGCATTTTCAAGAATTCACGAGTGGAGAGCCGCATGGTTCCCGTAATCGCCCTGGTGGGACGGCCGAACGTCGGCAAATCCACCATGTTCAACCGCCTGACCAAGACCCGCGATGCCATCGTCGGCGACCTGTCGGGCCTGACCCGTGATCGCCAGTACGGCGACGCCACCTGGCAGGGTCGTTCGTTCATTCTCATCGACACCGGCGGTATCACCGGTGACGAAGTGGGCATGGACGAGAAGATGGCCGAGCAGTCGCTGATGGCCATCGAAGAAGCGGACTATGTGCTGTTCCTGGTCGATGCCCGCGCTGGCATGACCGCCGCTGACCAGATGATCGCCGAGCACCTGCGCAAGCGAAACAAAGAGGCGATCCTGGTCGCCAACAAGATCGACAACATCGATGCCGATGTCGCCCGCGCCGAGTTCTCGCCGCTGGGTATGGGCAACGCCATTCCGGTCGCCGGTTCGCAAGGCCGTGGTATCAACGCGCTGATGGAAGCCGTGCTTGGCCACATCCCGCGCGACCAGGTCGAGGAAGCGCTGGATGCCGAAGTCGCCGAAGGCGAGGAAGCGGTGCGTGTTCCGGGGCCGAGCGAGAAGGATGGCATCAAGATCGCCATCATCGGTCGCCCGAACGTCGGCAAGTCGACGCTGGTCAACCGCATGCTCGGTGAAGAGCGTGTGGTGGTCTACGATCAGCCGGGCACCACCCGTGACAGTATCTACATCCCGTTCGAGCGTGATGGCGAGAAGTACACCTTCATCGACACTGCCGGGGTGCGCAAACGCGGCAAGATCCACGAGGAAGTCGAGAAGTTCTCGGTGGTCAAGACGCTGCAGGCGATCAAGGACGCCAACGTGGTGATCTTCGTCATGGACGCGCGCGAGGGGGTGGTCGACCATGACCTGAACCTGCTGGGCTTCGCCCTGGAAGCCGGCCGTGCCATCGTCATCGCCCTGAACAAGTGGGATGGCATGGAGCCGGGCGAGCGCGACTACGTGAAGACCGAGCTGGAGCGTCGGCTGTTCTTCGTCGACTTTGCCGACATCCACTTCATCTCCGCCTTGCACGGCACTGGCGTCGGCCATCTGTACAAGTCGGTGCAGGCCGCGTTCAAGTCGGCGGTCACCCGCTGGCCGACCAGCCGCCTGACGCAAATCCTCGAAGACGCCATCAGCGAGCACCAGCCGCCGCTGGTTAACGGTCGACGGATCAAGCTGCGCTACGCTCACCTCGGAGGTGCCAACCCACCCCTGATCGTGATCCACGGCAACCAGACCGACAAGATCCCGCGTTCCTACTCGCGCTACCTGGAAAACACCTACCGCCGTGTGCTGAAGCTGGTCGGTACGCCGATCCGCATCGAGTACAAGGGCGGCGAGAACCCGTACGAGGGCAACAAGAACACCCTCACTGATCGCCAGGTCAACAAGAAACGCCGCTTGATGTCGCACCACAAGAAGGCTGAGAAGAAGCGCAAAGACAAGCGCTGATTCTCGCGTCTGCTTCTTCGCGGGCAAGCCCGCTCCCACTGCAAGGCACAGGCATTGAGATCTGTGAACGACCTGTGGAGCGGGCTTGGCCACGAATGAGCCTTTAAATGTTTCAACCTTTTTCCTGCCTGCCCGATCCGCTATGCTCGGACTCCACCCCGTGCCGGACCACCCCGCAGGAAAGAGGGCTCCATGATCCGCAGCAAACTGCCGAACGTCGGCACGACCATCTTCACCACCATGTCCCAGCTCGCCGCGCAAACCGGCGCGCTCAACCTGTCCCAGGGTTTCCCCGATTTCAATGGCCCGCAGCCGCTGCTCGATGCGGTCGGCCGACACGTGGCCGCTGGCAACAACCAGTACGCGCCGATGACCGGCTTGCCGGTGTTGCGCCAGCAGGTCGCGGCGAAGATCGCCCGTCTTTATGGCGCTCAGGTGGATGCCGATCAGGAAGTGACCATCACGCCTGGCGCCACCGAGGCGATCTTCTGTGCGATCCAGGCAGTGATCCAGACTGGCGACGAGGTGATCGTCTTCGACCCGTCGTACGACAGCTACGAGCCGTCGGTAGAGCTGGCCGGTGGTCGCTGCGTGCATGTGCAACTGAGTGATGGCGATTTTCGCATCGATTGGCAGAAGTTCAGCGATGCCCTGACCCCGCGCACGCGCATGGTCATCCTCAACTCGCCACACAACCCCAGCGGTGCGTTGATCACTCGCGACGACCTCGACGAGCTTGCCGCCTTGATTGCCGAGCGCGACATCTACCTGGTGAGCGATGAGGTCTACGAGCACCTGGTCTACGACGGCGTGCGCCATGCCAGCGTGCTGGCTCACGAGCCGCTCTATGCCAGGGCCTTCGTGGTCAGTTCGTTCGGCAAGACGTACCACGTCACCGGCTGGAAGACCGGCTATGTGATTGCACCGCCTGCGCTGAGTGCCGAGCTGCGCAAGGTCCACCAGTACGTCAACTTCTGCGGCGTGACGCCGCTGCAATGGGCGCTGGCTGACTTCATGGCCGAACACCCGGAGCATATCGACGAACTGCCAGGCTTCTACCAGGCCAAGCGCGACCTGTTCTGCGACCTGCTGCAGACATCGCGCTTTGCCTTCACCCGCACCGCGGGTACCTATTTCCAGTTGGTGGATTACTCGGCGATCCGTCCCGACCTCAATGATGTGGAGATGGCACTGTGGCTGACCCGCGAACATGGCGTGGCGACCATCCCGGTGTCGGTGTTCTACCAGCGCCCTATCCCCGAGCAACGCCTGGTGCGCCTGTGCTTTGCCAAACGTGAGGAGACGCTGCGTCAGGCAGCGGAAAAACTATGCGCGATCTGAGTCAACTGCCGAACCTGAAGCTCGCCCTGGTGCAGACCACCCTGGCCTGGCATGACCGCGAGGGCAATCACGCGCATTTCGAGGTACTGCTGGAGCAGGCCCGTGGCGCTGACCTGGTGATCCTGCCGGAAATGTTCACCACCGGTTTCTCGATGGAGTCCGAACGCCTTGCCGAGCCCGAGCAGGGTCCGACCTACAAGTGGCTCAAGGCACAGGCAAAGAAGATAGATGCGGTGATCACCGGCAGTGTGATCATCCAGGCCGCCGATGGCAGCCACCGCAATCGCCTGCTGTGGGCACGACCGGACGGCGAGGTGCTGCATTACGACAAGCGCCACCTGTTCCGCATGGCGGGCGAGCACAAGCACTACACGCCTGGCGAACGCCAGGTACAGTTCGAGCTCAAGGGCTGGCGAGTTCGCCCGCTGATCTGCTACGACCTGCGCTTCCCAGTGTGGAGCCGCGACGCCCAGGACACCGACCTGCTGCTGTACACGGCGAACTGGCCGGCCGCGCGGCGCCAGCACTGGAACCGGCTGCTGCCGGCGCGGGGGATCGAGAACCTGTGCTACGTGGCTGCGGTGAATCGGGTGGGGACCGACGGCAAGGGCTTTGCCTATTCGGGTGACAGCCAGGTGCTGGACTTCCAGGGCGAGAGCCTGCTGAGTGCGGGGGAGGCCGACGGGGTGTTCAGCGCGGTGTTGAGCGCGGCGGAGCTGGCGGCGTATCGGACCAAGTTCCCGGCGAACCTGGATGCCGATACCTTCGAGCTGCATTGAGATCGTGGTGGCCTTTTCGCGGGCAAGCCCGCGAAAAGAGCGACACATAGGCACTGATCAGTACACATCCCGCCGGTAGCGCCCATCCTCGATCAGTTGCTCAACGACCTCTTCACCCAGCATCCCCTTCAGCGCCGCATCCACGCCGCCTGCCATCCCTTGCAGGCTCCCGCAGACGTACACGCAGGCGCCGTCGTCCACCCAGCGGCGCAATTGTTCGCCTTGCTGCAACAGCACATCCTGCACATAGACCTTTTCCGCCTGGTCCCGCGAGAACGCCAGGTCCAGTCGCGCCAGATCGCCGCTGTCCAGCCAGCCTTGCAGCTCACGGCCGCAGAGCAGGTCGTGGGCGCGGTTGCGTTCGCCGAACAGCAGCCAGTTGCGCTGCTCACCCCCCGCGATCCGGGCCTTGAGCAGGCTGCGCAGGCCTGCCAGGCCAGTACCGTTGCCGATCAGCACCATCGGTGCCGAGGTTGTCGGCAGGTGGAAGCTGCTGTTGCGGCGCAGACGCAGGCTGGCATGGCCGTCCATGGGCAGGTATTCGGTCAGCCAGCCGGAGCCCAGCCCGAGGCTGCCATCGGCATGACGCTCCTGGCGCACGATCAGCTCCAGCACGCCGTCGCTGGCGATCGACGCGATGGAGTATTCGCGGGCACCGAGTGGGATCAGCGAATCGACCAGCGCCTGGGCGTGCAGGCCGACCAGATGCTCGCGGCTGGTCGGCAACTGGCGACTGGCCAGCGCTTGGCCAAGCGGTTCGACAAGACCATCAAGTTGCACCGGTAGATTCGCATCGAGCCCCAGCCCTTGCAGGAAGGCATCGATCCGCGCCTGGCTGTGGCGGGGCAGCACCTCGACCAGGTCGCCAGCTTCCCAATGGCTTAGGTGTTCGGCACTCAGGCCCAGCAAGTACACCGGTGCGCCCTGGCTGCCGGGGTTGAGCCGTTCGCGTCGGACCAGGCGCCAGTTGCCGTAGCTGGGCGGCTGCCAGGCGGCGAGCGGACGTGCGCCGGTCAGTTGCGCCAGGGCCTGCTGCCATTGTTGCAGGGCATTCTGGTCGGCACTGTCGACTTCGATCGGGCTGAACGCCGTGGTCGCGCCGCGTTCGGCCAGCCAGGCCTGCAGGCGTCGGGCGAAGCCGCAGAAATGCGGATACTGTCGATCGCCCAGGGCGAGCAGGGCGTAGTTCAGGTGTCGCAGCGCCCAGGGTTGGCCCAGCACCTTGCGCTCGAAGCCGCGGGCGCTGTCAGGCGCTTCGCCATCACCGAAGGTGCTGACCACGAACAGTGCACGACGGGCCTGGCGCAGCTCGTCCGCGCCCAGCTCGGCAAGCGAGCGCACCTGCACCGGCAAGCCCGCCGCCTGCAACTGCCCTGCGCTCCGCCAGGCCAGTTGCTCGGCCAGGCCACTCTGGCTGGCGAAGCCGATCAGCCAGCTGTCGCCGCTGGCCTGGGCGGTGTCGACCGAGCCACGGGCGGCACGGACCTGGCGCTTCTTGCGGCGGCGATCGAGATACAGCAGCCAGCCGGTGACGAAGAACAGCGGCATGGTCAGGCTGGCGATGGTGAGGATGATCCTGCCCGGCAAACCGAAATAGCTGCCCACGTGCAGGGCGTAGACGCTCTGCAGCAGTTGGGCTTTGAACGACTTGTCGGTGTAGCGCTCGTAACGCTTGATCTGGCCGTTGGCGGGGTCAAGTGTCAGGGTGTTGAAGGCGCGCTCGTGGGCTGAGTCATCGAGCAGGTAGAACAGCGTCGCTGGCTGCCCGCCGCCAGGTGGCAGGCGCAGGTTGTAGCTGGCAAGGCTTGGGCCGGCGGCATTCTTGAGGTTGTTCCAGATGGCGTCGTAATCGACCACCAGCGGCGCCGCCTTGGCATCCGCTGCTTGCGGTCCGGGGCGGCCACGACCTGCGCCGCGCTGCTGCTGTTCGCCGGCTGCGGGTTTGTCGGCGAGCAGTTTGTTCAGGCCCTCGCGGTACCAGTCGTACGACCAGAACAGGCCGGTCAGGGCAAACAGCAGGTAGAACAGCAGGCACCAGGTCCCGGCGACGGCGTGCAGGTCCCAGTTGAAGGCGCGGCCTTTCTTGGCCCAGTCGAAGCTCAGCCAGACCCGCCAGTTCAGGGCCCGGCGCGGCCAGCGCAGGTAAAGGCCGGAGAGGCAGAAGAAGATCAGCATCAGGGTGCAGGCACCGGTGATCTGCCGGCCGCTATCGCCCATGGCCAGGAAACGGTGCAGCTGCAGCATGAGGTTGAAGAAGCCTATCCCCGCGACCTCACCCTTGAGCTCGCCTGTGTAAGGGTCGGCATAACGCAGCTCGCCGCGGCGTTCGCCGGGCGGCGGCGTGAAGAAGAGGCGGGCGGCATTGTCGGCGTGGGTATCGACCCAGAGCATCGCCACCTTGTCGCCCTGGGCCAGTTCGGCGCGGCGCACCAGTTCCGGCAGCGGCAGCACGCCCTTCTGGCGCACCTCGACCTTGAGCACATCGGCGTTGAACAGGCGCAGCAGTTCTTCCTGGAACGACCAGATCGCACCGGTGATGCCCATCAGCGCCAGCACCAGGCCGGCGGTGATGCCAAAGAACCAGTGCAATTGGAACAGCGACTTCTTCACCACATCGATCACCTTGTGTTGCAGCCACAGACCGCGCGGCGTGCATTATGCCTTGATACGCAAAAGCCCCGCCCACAGGAATGATCGGGGCGGGGGGCGTTCTGTTTAGTGCTCGACTGCACCGGCCTCTTCGCGGGCAAGCCCGCTCCCACAGGTGTTCCACAGGATTTGAGGATTGTGGTGTCCCTATGGGAGCGGGCTTGCCCGCGAAGAGGCCGGTGCAGACTAGCCCAGTCCCCTCATCAGAAGTGGACGCTGGTGGTCAGCAGCGCCGTGCGCCCGGCCGCCTGGTTGGCGAAGTGGGTGGAGAAGGCCTTGTCGTAGTACACCTCGTTGGTCAGGTTCTGCACGTTCAGTTGCAGATCGACGTTCTTGGTCAGCTTGTACGCTGCCATGGCGTCGTAGCGCACGTAACTGTCGACCATGGTGGTGTTGGCCACGCTGCCATACACGTCATCCACATAGAAGGCGCCGCCGCCAACGGTCAGCTTCGGTGTGATGGCGTAGGTGGTCCAGAGGCTGGCGCTGTTGTTCGGCGTGTTCGGCAGCTGGTTGCCGTCGTTGGCCTTGCCCAGCGGGCCACCGTCGATCTGGCGTGCCTGCATGTAGGTGTAGCCGGCGAACACCTGCCACTTGTCGGTGAGCTTGCCGCTGGCCGACAGCTCGATGCCCTGCACGCGAGTTTCGCCGACGTTCTCGTAGGTGGTGGTATTCACCTGGACGCGAGCGTTTTCCTTTTCGGTGCGGAACAGCGCAGCGGCCAGGGACAGGCGCTGGTCAAGCAGGTCCCACTTGGTACCGATCTCGTAGTTGGTCGTTTCTTCAGGTTCCAGGTCGCTGGACAGCAGGTTGCCCGAGCGGTCCGGCGTACCCGGCAGCGGGTTGCCTTCCTGGCCTTCCCCGAGCATCGCGCCCGGTGGCGTGGCGGAGGTGGCGTAGGACACGTAGATGCTGCCGTTGTCGGCCGGCTTCCACACCAGGCCCAACTGGCCGGTGATGAACTCGCTCCTGTCGCGGCCCTTGGCAGTGGTGGCGCCGGCTGCGGTGTAGGTCTTGTAGTCGGTGTCGAAGTGGTCGTAGCGCAGGCCCATGTTCAGCAGCCACTGCGGGGTCAGTTCGAGGGTATCGAAGACGTACAGCGCACGGGTCTTGCTGTTGGTGGTGGTGCCGGCGTAGTTGCGCGAGATCGCGCCGTTCCACGGATCGTCCGGGTTGGGATTGCTCAGCGAGGTGCAGTTGTAGCCGCTGGAGACAATCATGCCCGGGGTGCAGTTGGTGCTCGCGTTGCCGGGCGAGGCGGGCGTGGTGTCGGTGTTGACGTTGTACGAGGAGCGCTCGCTCTCTTCGCGGCTCAGTTCGATGCCGGTGGAGAAGCTGTTCTTCAGGCCGCCCAGGTAGAACTCGCCGAACAGGTCGGTCTGGTTGGTGGTGGTGGCGGTGTTGCCCACGCGGGTGTTGGCGCGGCGCCAGACACTGCCGTTGTTGACGTTGCCCTTGCTGTCGTCTGGCTGAGTGAGGATGTAGTCCTGCATGCTGTTGCCGTGGCGCAGGGTGTTCTTGACGGTCAGCGAGTCGGACAGGTCGTGCTCGACGGCGATGGTGGCGATGTCCACCCGCGATTTGCGGAAGTCGCGACCGGTCAGGCCGTAGAAGTTGTCGTGATCGCCACCCGCGTAAGGCTTGCTCGGATTGGCCGAGGTACGGGCGCCGGTGCCGCCGGCCGGCACGGTGTAGGGGATGCCCGAATCCGGCAGGTCGTCGCTTTCCAGGTGGTAGTAGTCGAGGTTGACGCGGGTCGGGGTGCCCAGGCCGAAGGCCAGCGACGGGGCGATGCCCCAGCGGTCGTAATTGACCTTGTCGCGCCCGGCGACGTTGCTCTCGTGGGTCATCAGGTTCAGGCGCCCGGCCACGGTGTCGCTGAACTGATAGTTGCCATCGAAGGTATAGCGCTGGGTCTGGTCGCTGCCCCAGGTCCAGGCGCCGTCGAGCGAGTTGCCGAGGTGGGCGCGCTTGCTCACCAGGTTGATGGTGCCACCTGCAGCACCACGGCCGCCAATGGCGGAGTTCGGGCCCTTGGCCACTTCCACCGATTCGATGGCGAAGATCTCGCGGGTCTGTGCGCCCGTGTCGCGCACGCCGTCCAGGTAGGTATCGCCTTGGGCGTCGAAGCCGCGGATGAACGGGCGATCGCCTTGCGGGTTGCCGCCTTCGCCGGCACCGAAGGTGATGCCCGGCACGGTACGCAGCGCATCCTGCAGGCTCAGGGCGTTGGTGTCCTTGATCACCTGCTGCGGGATCACCGTGACCGAACGCGGGGTGTCCACCAGTGGTGCGGTGTATTTCTGCGAGGAGGCTTTTTCGACCTTGTACTCGGTGCTCGCCTGTTCGGCCTTGCCGTTGACGCTGGTGGCGTCGAGGGTGACCGGCTGGGCGGCTGCGGGATCGGCGGCATAGGCCGAGGTCGCGCTGAGGGCGACGCCGATGGCGCAGGTGAGCAGGCGTGGTGAGCTGACAGCGGATGGTACGTGGCGCATTTTGTTTTTGACCTTCCCCAAGGTGTGAAGGCCGCGGATGTTAATGTAAGCAATTGTAAGTAACAATTGAGACTCGTTACCATTCGCAAGAAACTTACAATCTTTACATTTTACCCTTACGGTTTTCCGGGTTCGTGCGTCTGCGGTCGTGGCCGCAAGGCAGGGGATTGCGCCAACGGCACTTGCCTGTCGCAAAAGGGAATCAATATCATTGGGCCTTTGCCCTCTGCCAGGTACCTCGCGCCATGCTTCTGCACATCCCCGGCCTGTTCGACGCCGACGAGATTTCCCGCATCCGCCAGGCCCTGGAGCAGGCCGACTGGGCCGATGGCAAGGCGACGGCCGGCTACCAGTCGGCCAAGGCCAAGCACAACCTGCAGTTGCCCGAAGGCCATGCGCTGGCCAAGGAGATCGGCAGCGCGCTGATCGACCGGCTGTGGCGCAATCCGTTGTTCATGTCGGCGGCGTTGCCGCACAAGGTGTTCCCGCCGCTGGTCAATTGCTACCGCGAAGGTGGCAACTTCGGTTTTCACATCGACAACGCGCTGCGCCAACCCAAGGGCAGCCCCGAGCGGGTACGCACCGACCTTTCGTCCACGCTGTTTCTCAGCGAGCCAGACAGCTACGACGGTGGCGAGTTGGTGATCCAGGACACCTACGGTGTGCAGCAGGTCAAGCTGGCGGCAGGCGATATGGTGCTGTATCCGGGCACCAGCCTGCACAAGGTCAACCCTGTGACGCGCGGCGAGCGCTTCGCAGCGTTCTTCTGGACCCAGAGCCTGGTGCGTGACGATGGCCAGCGCACGCTGCTGTTCGAGATGGACAACGCCATACGCCAGCTCGGTGCCGATGTGCCCGATCATCCGTCGCTGTTGCAACTGACCGGCACCTACCACAACCTGTTGCGTCGCTGGGCGGAGGTTTGAGCATGTCGTATCAGTTGCGACGCGAGGATGTGATCGATGTTGCCGAGCTCAAGTCGATGCTCGAGCACAGCCCCGGCAAGGCCGCCCAGGCGATTCTTGCAGCCGCGGGGCAGGGGGTGGTCGAGGCGCAGGCATTGCTTGGGCAGATTCTGCTCGACGGGCATGGGATCGAACAGGATGAGCGCCTGGCACGGCATTGGTTCGCCATTGCCGCCCAGGCCGGCAACGCCATGGCGTACAACATGCTGGGGCGATGCCTGGAGCACGGTTGGGGTGGTGAAATCGATCTGACCCAGGCGGCCATCCATTACGCAAAGGCCGCCGATGCCGACTCCGATTGGGGCCTCTACAACCTAGGCAACCTGTTGGCTACCGGTCGCGGGGTGCCAGTAAATCAGGCGCAGGCGCTGATCTGTTACGAGAAGGCGGCGCACATGGGGCATGCCAAGTCGATGAACCTGTACGGGCGTTACCTGGAGCAGGGTATTGCCACCACCGCGAGCCCTGCGCGGGCGGTACGCTGGTATCGGCGTTCGGCCGAGGCGGGGGATTTTCGCGGAATGTTCAGCCTGGCGCTGGTGCTTGTCGAACGAGGGCAAATCGAAGCGGCGTTTCCCTGGCTACGACGAGCCAGGCAGGAGGGCAACGAAAGCTTCCTGCGCAGCAGCGTGTTGACTTTGCGTGCCGGTGGGCCTTTGTTGGCTTGCGTTGCAGCGGACTACCAGGAGGAACTGGAGCGTCGCAGCCGCTCGTGAAGCATGGCGTCAGACCCGAGAAAGATTTCACGATTATCCAGCTAGGTCGTACTTGTGACGATAGGGCTCATTTCAGCGATCTGAGGTCAAACATGAGTACTTATAACCAAGCTGCTTCGTTTATCGCCGTTTTATCCTGTGAAACCAGCAAGGGCTCGGGCACGCTGACCGCCGGTAAACTCAAGGGAGCAAAGAGCGGGGGTGGCTACTATGGCAACGTTGATGTAGACCGCCGTGGTGATGTTTACCTCTGCAGCAGCGTCAACTTACAAAATCAAGAGCGTTTCTGGTTTGGTTGTTTCAACCGCGGTGAGCCGGAGCGCTATGACGTTCGTAGTTGGGCTCCAGGCAAGCCTCATCATGGGCAGCGCTTGGCTGTAGCCAGTGATGGCAGTCTGAGGATGGTTCCCGCTGTCGGTATTTCCTGCGACTGGCTTCTAAGCTGGGATGGCAAGCCATTGCGGCTTGGTCATGTCAACGAAATGGGCGGGCCAGCCTATGGCTTTGCAATGTCGCATGTCACTGCTGGAGGCTTGCGCCATGAAGCGCCGACCAGCGTTCGGACGGGATGGCATAACAAGATGCGCACAGGCAGTGGCGAGCAGGCTGGGCTCTGGATTCAGATTCAAGAGACTTGGGTAGCACAGCCCTGACACCCATCGTCTGGCTGAAAAGGCGCTTCGTGGCGAAGCGCCTTTTCAGGTGTTACAGGTAGAACGCCTTCAGCGGCGGGAAGCCGTTGAACTCCACCGCGCTGTAGCTGGTGGTGTAGGCGCCGGTCGACAGCCAGTACAGGCGGTCGCCGATGGCCAGGTTCAGCGGCAGGCCGTACTTGTAGTTCTCATACATGATATCGGCGCTGTCGCAGGTCGGGCCGGCGATCACCACTTCTTCGGCTTCACCTTTCTTCTCGGTCCAGATCGGGAACTTGATGGCTTCGTCCATGGTTTCGATCAGGCCGGAGAACTTGCCCACGTCGGTGTAGATCCAGCGCTCGACCGCGGTGCGCGACTTGCGCGCCACCAACACCACTTCGCTGACCAGGATACCGGCGTTGGCGATCAGCGAACGGCCCGGCTCCAGGATGATTTCCGGGAGGTCGTCACCGAAGTCTTCCTTGAGGAAGCGGATGATCTCTTCAGCGTAGGTTTCCAGGCTGTTGGTACGTGTGATGTAGTTGGCCGGGAAGCCGCCGCCCATGTTGATCAGCTTCAGCTCGATGCCGTCTTCTTCTTTCAGGCGCTCGAAGATCACCTTGACCTTGGCGATGGCCGCGTCCCAGACGCTGATGTCGCGCTGCTGGGAACCGACGTGGAACGAGATGCCATAAGGCACCAGGCCCAGGTCACGGGCCAGGATCAGCAGGTCCATGGCCATGTCGGTCTGGCAACCGAATTTACGCGACAGCGGCCAGTCGGCGGTGGTGGAGCCTTCGGTGAGGATGCGCACGTACACTTTCGAGCCCGGTGCGGCCTTGGCGATGTTGCGCAGGTCGGCTTCGGAGTCGGTGGCGTAGAGACGCACGCCCTTCTCGTAGAAGTAGCGAATGTCCTTGGACTTCTTGATGGTGTTGCCATAGCTGATGCGGTCGGCGCTGACACCACGGCCCAGCACTTTGTCCAGCTCGTAGATCGAGGCGATGTCGAAGCTCGAGCCTTTTTCCTTGAGCAGGTCGATGATCTCGACCGCCGGGTTGGCCTTGACTGCGTAGTAGACCTTGGCGAATTCGAAGCCCGCGCGCAGGTCGTCGTAGGCCTGGCTGATCATCTGGGTGTCGATGAGTACGAACGGGGTTTCCTGCTTGTCGGCGAACGCCTTCATTTTCTGGAAGGTGTCGCGCGCGAAATAGTCTTCGACCTGGATCGACATGCTTAGGGACTCCATGGGCAAACTGAAAAGATAAGTGGCTGCAAACTGAACGTCCTCCGTATCCCCACTTTGGTTCGCCTACTTCCCAAGGCATGTCGCCGAAAGCAAAAAGGTCGCTGTAAAAGCGGCGGCCTTGCTGTCTCGTCGTCAGTACTTGAGCCGGATGGATCGTTTCCAGCATGGACGTTCGGCGCGCACTTTAGGACGTGAGGAATGCAGAATCAACCCGCAATCCCAGCGTGTTCCCGTGCAATCGACGAGTAGCCATTTGAATAACCGACTCGTGTGACCGGCAGATGTTCCCCTGGTCAATTCCAGCGTAAAGAATTGTGGAATGGAGCATGTCGGCCCGTTGCTGGGTGAACCCGTTTCCATAGGCATCAGGGTGTTTGCGCCGTGCCGTGCTCGCTCGCGAAAAGCGCCTGGGTGTTCATATTTATGGCCACGCCTGGCTGGCACCTCCGTGCCGGAATCCCTCGATAAATTTTTTGTTACCGAGGCAAAAAAATGCTCCCGTGAGGACAGTTGCACGCCGATTTGCCGCTTTTAATAAGAAGTATTATTATTTGCGACCTCTTGTCCCCGCCTCCCTGACGAGCCAGACCGTGTCCGGACACAAAGGCTTTCTCGACCACTATCACGAGCTGATCGGCACCTGGACGCGCAAGTTGCGCAGTCGTCAGCAGGCCGAGGACCTCGCCCACGATGCTTTCGTACGCGTGCTGGAAAATCCGCGCGAGCAGGTCGAGCAGCCGCGTGCCTATCTGCACCAGACCGCACGCAACATCGCGGTGGATGGTTTCCGTCGCGCAGACCGGCGCCAGGCACTGGAACTGGAGCTGTTCGATGAGGGCGGTGCCCAGGGCGGTGACCCGGAAGCCTACATGCACGCACTGGAGCTGGCAGACACCGTCGAGCGGGCGCTGGCGCAACTGCCGGTCAATTGCCGGCGGGTGTTCATCTGGCAGAAACTCGAAGGCCTGACCCAGGCCGAGATCGCCGAGCGCATGGGTTTGACCAAGAATATGGTCGAAAAGTATATGATTCGCACGCTCCGACATCTGCGTGAGCACCTGGACGTGACCACCAGATGAGTCAGGAGACCCTTTCGATGAATCAGCAAGGCGCCGACAACCCGCGCGAACAGGCCGCCGACTGGTTTGTCCGCGTTCAGGATGCGCCGGATGACAGCGGCCTGCGCGAGCGCCTGCAGCGTTGGCTGGACGAGCGCCCCGAGCACCGGCAGGAATACGAACTGCTTGGCAGGTTGTGGTGTGCAGCCGATTTCATCCCCTCCGAACGCCTTGAGGCACTGTGTGAAACAGAGCCGGTGCGTCAGTTGCCGCGTCGGCGTCTGCTGCGTCAGGCCCTGGCCGCAGGCGTTGCGGTCGCCGCGCTGGGGCTGGGCTGGGCGGGGTGGCAGTATCAGCAGTTGAACCACCATGACGTGCTCGCCACGCAATTGGGCGAGCGCCGCCTGTTCGAGCTGCCGGACGGCTCGCGCCTGGAGCTGAACAGCGCGACGCGCGTCGAGGTCGCCTTCAGCGCCGGGCGCCGGCAACTGCGCCTGGAGACGGGCGAGGCGATGTTCAGTGTCGCCCACGATAGCAGTCGGCCCTTCGTGGTTGATACGGCCCAGGGCAGCGTCACCGTCACCGGTACCCGTTTCGACGTGCGCCAGGACAGCGGCCTGACCCGGGTTGCCGTCGAGCAGGGTTCGGTGAAGGTCGAAGGCGCGGCTGGCTCGCTGGCGCAGTTGGGCGCAGGGCAGGGCGCGCATATCGACCAGCAGGGCAAGGTCGCCGCGCCCTATGCGGTCAACGCCGCCTCGCTCACCGCCTGGCGCCAGGGCAAGCTGGTGTTCGACAACGCGACCCTCGCCGAAGTGGTCAGCGAGGTGTCGCGCTATCGCGCCCACCCGCTGCGTGTCGCTCCGGGCAAGGTCGCCAACCTGCGTCTGTCCAGTACCTTCAGCACCGACGACACCGACGCGTTGCTGCGGGCCCTGCCGAACATCCTTCCCGTGGCCGTGAAAGCCCATTCCGACGGCTCCAGCGAAATAATCGCGAAATAGATTCAGGTTTTTTCCGGTTCGTTCGTCTTCCTCGCCAGCTGCAACTGCCAAGCATTTCCATTTGCGCATGGTTGGCGTTTATCCGGACTTTCAGGACCTATCGAAGACGTGAACAACAACAAGCCCTTCCTTCGCCTGCGCCGCCTGGCGCTGGCCCTGGCGGTCAGCGCCGCCGCTGCGAACAGCTATGCCGAACAAGCTCCGGCCGCCATCCAGATCCAGGCCCAGCCATTGGCTTCGGCCCTGACTCAACTGGGCCAGCAGACCAGCCTGCAATTGTTCTTCAGCCCCGAGCTGGTCGCTGGCAAACAGGCGCCAGCGGTGTCTGGCAGCCTGGCCCCCGAGCAGGCCTTGCAGCAGCTGCTGCAGGGCAGCGGGCTGACCTACGAAATGTCTCAGGACACCGTGGTGGTCAAACCGGCCCAGAGCGCCGGCACCCTGACCACCGGCAGCCTGGAGCTGGCGCCGACCGATGTGAAGGTGGTGGGTGACTGGTTGGGCGATGCCGACCAGACCGTGGTGCAGAACCACCCCGGCGCGCGTACCGTGGTGCGCCGCCAGGAAATGGTCGAGCAGGGCACCATGAACGTGCGCGACGCACTGCGTGGTATCCCGGGTGTGCAGGTACAGGACTCCAACGGCACCGGCGGCAGCGACCTGTCGCTCAACGTCGGGGTGCGTGGCCTGACCTCGCGCCTGTCGCCACGCTCGACCGTGCTGATCGACGGCGTGCCGGCGGCCTTCGCCCCCTATGGCCAGCCGCAGTTGTCGATGGCGCCGATCTCCTCGGGCAACCTTGACAGCATCGACGTGGTCCGCGGTGCAGGCTCGGTGCGTTATGGCCCGCAGAACGTCGGTGGCGTCATCAACTTCGTCACCCGGGCGATCCCGGAAAAAGCCACCGCCGAGCTGGGTACTACCCTGGAAACCTCCAAGTACGGCGGCTGGAAACACACCGAATCGGCCTTCGTCGGCGGTACTGCCGACAACGGCATCGGCGTCGCACTGCTGTACTCCGGCGTCAACGGTAACGGCTACCGCCGCAGCAACAACGACAACGACATCGATGACGTGTTGCTCAAGACCCACTGGGCTCCTACCGACAGCGACGAGTTCTGGCTCAACTTCCACTACTATGACGGCCGCGCCGACATGCCCGGTGGCCTGACCCAGGCGCAGTTCGACCGCGACCCTTACCAGTCGGTGCGTGACTACGACTACTTCAGTGGTCGGCGCAAGGACGTCTCGTTCAAGTGGCAGCGCCAGCTCGACGAAGCCACTCAGTTCGAAGTGCTGACCTACTACACCGACAGCTTCCGCGGCAGCGCCATTGCCGCTCGCGACCAGCGCACCCTGTCGTCGTTCCCGCGCAACTACACCACCTTCGGTATCGAGCCGCGTGTGTCGCGGGTCTTCTTCACCGGGCCTGTGACCCAGGAAGTCAGCGTCGGCTATCGCTACCTCAAGGAAGCCATGCGCGAGCAGGCCTCCCGCCTGGCGCTGATCGACAACGTGCCGACCGTCACCCCGACCGCCGATGGCCATGTCTACCAGGACCGTACCGGCGGCACCGAGGCCAGTGCCTACTACATCGATGACAAGATCGACGTCGGCAACTGGACCATCACCCCGGGCATCCGCTTCGAGCACATCAATACCGACTGGCGCGACCGTCCGGTGCTGGACAACAACAACCGCCCGGTGCCGGAGAAGAACCGCAGCATCACCAGCAACGAGCCGCTGCCGGCCCTGAGCGTGATGTACCACATGTCCGAAGCGTGGAAGCTGTTCGCCAACTACGAGACCTCGTTCGGCAGCCTGCAGTACTTCCAGTTGGGTCAGGGTGGTTCGGGTGACAACACCGCCAACGGCCTGGAGCCGGAGAAGGCCAAGACCTACGAGATCGGTACCCGTTATGACGACGGCCACTTCGCGGGCGAGCTGACGGCGTTCTACATCGACTTCGACGACGAACTGCAGTACATCAGCAACGACGTGGGCTGGACCAACCTGGGGGCGACCAAGCACCAGGGTATCGAGGCATCGGTGCGTTATGACCTGGCGGGCCTGGATCCGCGTCTGGACGGTCTGTCGGCCAATGCCGGTTTCACCTACACCCGTGCCACCTATGAAGGCGAGATCCCTGGCTTCAAGGGCCGCGACCTGCCGTTCTACTCGCGTCAGGTGGCCACTGCCGGGCTGCGTTACCAGATCAACCGCTGGACCTGGAACCTGGACGCCTACGCTCAATCCAAGCAGCGCGCACCGGGCACCGGGGTCAATGCCGATGGCAGCTTCACCGGCAACTACATCACCCAGCCGAGCGCCGATGGGCAGTACGGCAACATTCCGGGCTATGTGACCTGGCATGCTCGTGGTGGCTATGACTTCGGTCCGCAGCTGTCGAACCTGAAGCTGGCGGCGGGGGTGAAGAACATCTTCGACAAGCAGTACTACACCCGCTCCAGCGACAACAACGCCGGGTTGTACGTGGGTGAGCCGCGCACCTTCTATGTACAGGCCAGTGTAGGGTTCTGATACCGAGTCGCCCCATTCGCGGGCTTGCCCGCGAATAGGCCCGTACAGCACTACATATCCAGGATTTGATTCGACATTGGCGAGGCGCAAAGCGCCCCTGGCAATCTAAAGGGCCACCGCCTCCGCAGGCGACACGATGCTGGTCTTCGCTCCCCGCGACCTACCCGAACTCAAGTAAGCCGCAATAGACTCCTGGGTCACCTCACCCAGAAACACTTGCTCGGCATCCAGCACCGGCAACCAGGCCCGATTGAACTCGTACATGCGCGACAGCAGGATGCGCAGGTGCTCGTCATGGGCCGCGGTGGCATTGAACGGTCGCAGGAAGTCCCCACAGGTGCCTTGCTGGCGGTGCATGTCGCGCCGGCGCACATACCCCATCGCCTTGTTCGCCGCATCGGTGACCACCACGTAGCGACGGTCGTGCTCGTCGAGCAACTCCAGCGCCTCGCTCACCGGGGTCTCGGGGCTGACCGACGGCGCGTTGTCCGCGGCATCTTCTGCGCGCACCAGCAGCAGGCGCTTGAGGGTGCTGTCCTGGCCGACGAAGTTGCTGACGAAGTCATCCACCGGGTGCGCCAGCAGCGTGTCCGGGTGATCCAGTTGCAGCAACTTGCCCGCGCGGAAGATGGCGATCTTGTCGCCCAGCTTGATGGCCTCGTCGATGTCGTGGCTGACCATGATCACGGTCTTGTTCAGCGCCCGTTGCATCTCGAAGAACTCGTTCTGGATCATCTCGCGATTGATCGGGTCGACCGCGCCGAACGGCTCGTCCATCAGCAGCACCGGGGCCTCGGCCGCCAGCGCGCGGATCACGCCGATGCGTTGCTGCTGGCCACCCGACAGCTCGCGCGGGTAGCGCTGCAGGTACTGCTTGGGCTCGAGCTTGATCATGCTCATCAGCTCGCGGGCACGATCGTGGCAGCGCTGCTTGTCCCAGCCGAGCAGGCGCGGCACCACGGTGATGTTCTCCTCGATGGTCATGTTGGGGAACAGGCCGATCTGCTGGATCACGTAGCCGATGTGGCGGCGCAGGGTGACCTCGTCGAGTCCGGTGGTGTCTTCGCCGTTGATGAACACCTGGCCGGAGGTCGGGGTGATCAGGCGGTTGATCATCTTCAGCGTGGTGCTCTTGCCGCAGCCCGAAGGGCCGAGGAACACGCAGATTTCGCCTTCGTTGACGGTGAGGCTGACCGAGTCGACGGCTTTGACGTCCTTGCCGTTGACGTTGAAGGTCTTGCTGAGGTTCTTGAGTTCGATCATGAGCGCAGTCCTTCTGGAGTCAGGGCACGTTGCAGGGTTTGCAGGAGCAGGTCGGCGATGATCGCCAGCAGGCTGACCAGTACGGCGCCGACCAGCAGCATCGACATGTCGCTGCGGCTGATGGAAGTGAGAATGAGCACACCCAGGCCACCGGCACCGATGGTCGCGGCAATGGTCATCACGCCGATGTTCATCACCACGGCGGTGCGTACGCCAGCGAGGATCACCGGTACCGCGATGGGCAGCTCGACCATGCGCAGGCGCTGGCCGAAGGTCATGCCGATGCCGCGTGCCGCTTCGCGGATGCCGGGCTCGACGTTGGTCAGGGCCAGGTAGGTGTTGCGCAGGATCGGCAGCAGCGAATAAAGGAACACCGCGGTGATCGCCGGCAGCGGGCCGAGGCCCTGGCCGAACTTGCTGTAGAACGGCAGCAGCAGGCCGAACAGGGCGATCGACGGGATGGTCAGCAGCACCGTGGCGCTGGCCTGCAGCGGGCCGGCCAGTACCGGGAAGCGGGTCATCAGGATGCCCAGCGGCACGCCGATGACGATGGCCAGGCTGACGGCGATGCCGACCAGCATGATGTGTTGCCCGGTCAGTTGCAGGACCAGGGCCCAGTCGAGATGGGCGAAGGTATCGAACAGGTTCATCGCGCGACCTCGCTGAAGGCATGTTCACGCAGGAAAGCGGCGGCCACGCTGGACGGGCTCTGGTGCTCGACATCGACCTTGGCGTTGAGCTGGCGCATGGTCTCGTCGTCGAGCGTCTCGGCCAGCGGCTTGAGCAGGTCGGCCAGTTGTGGATGGGCGTCGAGCACGGCCTTGCGCACCACTGGCGCGGCGGTGTAGTCGGGGAAGTAGTGCTTGTCGTCGTCCAGCAGCTTGAGGTCGAAGGCGCTGAGGCGGCCGTCGGTGGTGTAGACCAGGCCGGCGAACACTTGGTTGTTGCGCAGGGCGGTGTAGACCAGGCCCGCATCCATCTGCCGGATGTTGGCGCGCCCCAGTTGCATGCCGTACATCGCCTGCAGGCCATCGAGACCATCGGGGCGATTGGCGAACTCGGTGTCCAGCGCCACCAGGTGCTTGCGTGCCTGTTCGTCCTGCAGCACCTGGTTCAGCTGGCTGATGCTGGTGACCTGCGGGTAGGCTTCGGCGACCTTGCGTGGCAGGGCCAGGGCATAGGTGTTGCTGAACTTGGAAGGGGTCAGCCAGATCAGGTCTTTCTTCGCATCCAGGGCCTTGACCTTGTTGTAGGTCGCTTCGGCGCTGGGCATGCGTTCCTCGATGTGGTTGTAGGAGACCAGCGATACCCCGGTGTACTCCCACATCAGGTCGAGCTGCCCGGTTTCGTGGGCCTGGCGCGCCAGGCTGCTGCCCAATCCGCCGGTGACTCGGACCTGGAAGCCGTTGGCGCGCAGGTACTGGGCAGTGATTTCGGCGAGCACGGTCTGCTCGGTGAACACCCGCGCGCCGATGCGCACCAGGGGTTTTTCTGCAGCTTGGGCAAAACCTGCGCATAGCAGTGCCGCGCCCAGCAGCAAGGCGATTGTCTTTTTCATGAGTTCCCTCTTGTTATCCGGCCAGGCCGCGTTCCAGCCAGCGCTTGCTGGAGAAGCTCACCAGGGCATCCAGTACCAGGGCCAGGAGCGCCGTGCAGGCGGCGCCCAGCAGCAGCTGCGGCTGGTTGTTCAGGGCGATGCCGGGGAAGATCAGGCTGCCAAGGCTGTTGGCGCCGATCAGAAACGCCAGTGGTGCGGTGCCCACATTCAACGCCAGGGCCACGCGCACGCCGCCGACGATGATCGGCACGGCGTTGGGCAGCTCCACCTGCCAGAGTTGCTGGCGCGGGGTCATGCCGATGCCGGTGGCGGCTTCCTTGAGCGAGGCGGGGACGTTTTTCAGGCCCTCGTAGGTGTTGCGCACGATGGGCAGCAGGGAGGCGAGGAACAACGCGAAGATCGCGGGGCCTGCGCCGATGCCCAGAATGCTCAGGGCAATGGCCAGAACGGCCAGGGGGGGAATGGTGTTGCCAACGTTGAAGAACTGCATGAAGCGCTCGGCTTTGTCGACCCGGTGCGGTCGACTGAGCGCAATGCCGGCGGGGATGCCCACGGCCAGCGCCGCCGCCATCGAAGCCAACACCAGTACCAGGTGCGCTTGCAGGTAGAACCCAAGATCGTCGCGGTAACGCGCGATCGTGTCAGTGCCGATCCAGTGGATCAGCAGGGCCAGGATGACGAGCACGCAGCCCCATCCCATCAGCCCTTTTCCGTAGCGTTTCGCCACAGGTGGACTCCTTATGTCGTCGGCGGACACACTTCTTCGTAGCCGGCCCGTGCGGGAGGCGGGTGGTGTGTTCGCGAGTAGCAGCGTGACGCCTGCGAGGCAGTGCGTTCATGCCATGAGTCGAGCCCCGTCAGGCTCGTGAATGCTGGTGAAACCAGCCCTGAACCGAAACGGGTTGCAGGGGAGTGGACGTCTCCGGGGGCGTAAAGGTTCCCATCTGAGGCGGCATTTGGCCAGTGTTAATCACTGGCTTCAGGGAAATATGACAAGAATAAAAATCGCATTGATACGCTGCAGGCGTTGAAATAACTGCCCTGCGGCCTTTTGTCGTGACTAGCCGATTGTTTGCTGCATTTGATGTGTCTGTGCCGGCCTCTTCGCGGGCAAGCCCGCTCCCACAGGTATTGCACAGGGCTTGAGGGCGGTGGGTATCTTGTGGGAGCGGGCTTGCCCGCGAAGAGGCCGGGCCTCCACCACTCATTCATCCGATTTTGGTCCAGGCCCGAGTTCAGGTATGATATCGCCCCTTTTTCGATCCCCATTCAGGCGATTTCCCATGACCAACCAGGCCGCCGAAGTCGCGAAGCGCCGCACTTTCGCAATCATTTCCCACCCCGACGCCGGTAAGACCACCATCACCGAGAAGCTGCTGCTGATGGGCAAGGCGATCTCCGTCGCGGGGACCGTGAAGTCGCGCAAGTCCGATCGCCATGCCACCTCCGACTGGATGGAAATGGAGAAGCAGCGCGGCATCTCCATCACCACCTCGGTGATGCAGTTCCCGTATCGCGAGCACATGATCAACTTGCTCGACACCCCCGGCCACGAAGACTTCTCCGAAGACACCTACCGCACCCTCACCGCGGTGGACTCGGCGCTGATGGTGCTGGACGGCGGTAAGGGTGTAGAGCCGCGTACCATCGCCCTGATGGACGTGTGCCGCCTGCGCGACACGCCCATCGTCAGCTTCATCAACAAACTCGACCGTGACATCCGCGACCCGATCGAACTGCTCGACGAAATCGAAGCGGTACTGAAGATCAAGGCCGCGCCGATCACCTGGCCGATCGGTTGCTACCGCGATTTCAAGGGCGTGTACCACCTCACCGGTGACTACATCATCGTCTACACCCCGGGCCACGGCCACGAGCGCACCGAAGCCAAGATCATCCAGAAGCTGGACTCCGATGAGGCCCGCGCGCATCTGGGCGACCAGTACGATAGCTTCGTCGAGCAACTGGAACTGGTGCAGGGCGCCTGCCACGAGTTCAACCAGGACGAGTTCATCAACGGCCAGCTCACGCCTGTGTTCTTCGGGACCGCCCTGGGCAACTTCGGTGTCGACCATGTGCTCGATGCCGTTGTCGACTGGGCGCCGCGCCCGCTGGCACGTGTGGCGCACGAGCGCACCGTGGAGCCGGTGGAAGAGAAGTTCACCGGTTTCGTGTTCAAGATCCAGGCGAACATGGACCCCAAGCACCGCGACCGTATCGCCTTCATGCGCATCTGCTCGGGCAAGTACGAGAAGGGCATGAAGATGCGCCATGTGCGCCTGGGCAAGGATCTGCGCATCGGCGATGCGCTGACCTTCTTCTCGTCCGAGCGTGAACAGCTCGAAGAGGCATACGCCGGCGACATCATTGGCCTGCACAACCACGGCACCATCCAGATCGGCGACACCTTCAGCGAAGGCGAAGCGCTGGGCTTCACCGGTATCCCGCACTTCGCCCCGGAACTGTTCCGCCGTGTGCGCCTGAAAGACCCGCTGAAATCCAAGCAACTGCGCCAGGGCCTGCAGCAGTTGGCCGAGGAAGGGGCGACCCAGGTGTTCTTCCCCGAGCGCAGCAACGACATCATCCTCGGTGCGGTCGGTGTGCTGCAGTTCGATGTGGTCGCCAGCCGCCTGAAGGAAGAGTACAAGGTCGAGTGTGCCTACGAGCCGATCACCGTCTGGTCGGCACGCTGGATCGCCTGCGACGACAAGAAGAAACTCGAGGAATTCCAGAACAAGGCCATGGAGAACCTCGCCATCGATGGCGGTGGTCACCTGACCTACCTGGCGCCGACCCGGGTCAACCTGTCGCTGATGGAAGAGCGCTGGCCTGACGTGCAGTTCCGCGCGACCCGCGAACACCACTGATCCCAGCAGGATGCGGCGCAAGGCCGCTTCCGGGTAATGCGCCGATGAGCGCTCTGCCCGGGAGCGGCCTTGTGCCGTTATGGGGCGTGCAGCCGCTTCCGGAAATATTTTTTGCACAAGCAGTGAGGTAACCCGGCGCGGCATTCGTGTAGTGAGTGAAAGTGCGATTCATTCGCAATCAATCCGTTCTCTCACAGGTCAGCGTCCATGAAGTTTACCCCGCGTTGCGTCCCTCTCTGGTTCGGTCTCTGCACCCTGTCCGCTGTGGCGCTGACACCCCTGGCTCACGCCGCCGAGCAGGTTCAGGTGTATACCTTCGCCCAGCCCGGTCAACCACTGGCCCAGGCCCTCAACGCCTTCAGCCGCACCACTGGGCAAAGCGTGGTGTACACCTTCGAGCTGCCCAGCCAGCAGGCGCCGGCGCTCAACGGCGCGTTCAGCGCCGAGCAGGCCTTGCAGCAATTGCTTGGCCATTCCGGGCTGGCCTGGCGCCGCGTCGATGCGCGCACCCTGACCCTGGAGCCTCTCGACACGTCCGGCGCCTTGAACCTGCAGGCCACCACCGTGACCTCGCAGATGGACAGCTTCAGCTACCAGCCACCGGCCAGCCCCTCGATCATGCGCGGCCAGGGGACGAACCTGGAAACGCCGCACGCCATCAACGTGGTTCCGGCCCAGGTGCTGCGCGACCAGGCACCGCGCAACCTCGACGATGCCCTGGCCAACGTCAGTGGTATCACCCAGGGCAACAACTTCGGCGGCACCTCCGACACGGTGATGAAGCGAGGCTTCGGCGACAATCGCGACGGTTCGATCATGCGCGACGGCATGCCCATCGTGCAGGGTCGCAGCCTCAACGCCACCACCGAGCGCGTCGAAGTGCTCAAGGGGCCCGCGTCGCTGCTGTACGGCATCCAGGATCCGGGCGGGGTGATCAACGTGGTCAGCAAGCGCCCGCAGCTCGAGCAATACAACGCCTTGACCCTGCGCGGCTCGACCTACGGCAGCGGCAAGAATGGCAGCGGTGGCAGTTTTGACAGCACTGGTGCACTGGGCGACAGCAACCTGGCCTATCGTTTGATCGTCGATCATGAAGATGAAGACTACTGGCGCAACTACGGCGTGCACCGCGAGTCGCTGGTGGCACCGTCGCTGGCCTGGTTTGGCGAGGACACCCAGGTGATGCTGGCCTACGAGCACCGTGAGTTCCTGTATCCGTTCGACCGAGGTACGGCGATCAGCAACCGCACCAATCACCCGCTGGACATCCCGGCCACTCGCCGCCTCGACGAGCCGTTCAACGACATGGAGGGCCGTTCGGACCTGTATCGCCTTGAAGTCGATCACCAGTTGGCGGACGACTGGAAACTGCACTTCGGCTACAGCTTCAACCGTGAAACCTACGACGCCAGCCAAGTACGGGTGACCGGCGTCAACGATGCCCGTGGCACCCTGACCCGCAGCATCGACGGCACCCACGGCGCCATGAGCCGCGACCAGTTCGCCACCCTGAGCCTGAACGGCAATGTGCAACTGGGCGGGATGCAGCATGACCTGTTGCTGGGCTTCGACCATGAAGACCGCAAGGTCTACCGCGCAGACCTGATCCGCCAGGCCAGCCGCTCGACCTTCAGCTACCTCAACCCGGTCTACGGGCAGGAGCCTGAAGGCAGCACCGTGCGTGCCAGCGACAGCGACCAGACCGACAAGCTGCGCACCGACTCGCTGTTCTTCCAGGACGCCGTGCACCTGGACGAGCACTGGATCGCCGTGGCCGGTGTGCGCCTGCAACAGTACGACCAGCTCGCCGGTCGCGGCCGGCCGTTCACCACCAACACCGATACCAGCGACCGCGCCTGGACCCCGCATGCCGGGCTGGTCTACAAGGTCGATGAGCAGTTGTCGTTCTATGGCAGCTACAGCGAGTCGTTCAAGCCCAACTCCAGCATCGCCCCACTGACCGGTGGCCTGGTGCTCGACTCTTCCATCGCTCCTGAGGAGGGCAAGGCCTGGGAGCTGGGGGCCAAGCTCGACATTCCCGGGCAGATCACCGGCACCCTGGCTCTGTTCGACATCACCAAGCGCAATGTGCTGGTGGCCAACTTCGACACCCGCACCGGCGAAACCCTGTACAGCAATGCCGGCGAAGTCAGCTCGCGTGGCGTCGAACTGGACCTGAGCGGCCAGCTCAGCGAACGCTGGAGCCTGATCGGCAGCTATGCCTTCACCGACGCCGAAGTGACCAAGGACCCGGACCTCAAGGGCAATCGTCTGCAGAACGTGGCGCGCCATACTGGCTCGCTGTCAGCGGTGTACGACTACGGCAGCCTGTTCGGCGGTGATCGTCTGCGCCTGGGAGCGGGTGCACGCTATGTCGGTGAGCGGGCAGGTAACCCGGCCAACGATTTCGACCTGCCGGCCTACACCGTCGCCGATGCCTTCGCCAGCTACGAGACCAAGCTGGATGCGCACAAGGTGCGTTTGCAGTTGAACGTGAAGAACCTGTTCGACAAGGTGTACTACAGCTCGGCGGTGAACCGGTACTTCGTGGCCATCGGCGATGCACGGCAGGTGAGTGTGTCGAGTACGTTGGAGTTCTGAGGCAGGTCAGCAGCACTCTACTTCAATGGCGAAGTAGAGTGCTTTCAATATATTCAGCCATCAACGTGGTTTACGCGGGTAAGGGAAATTGAAATACCCTTTTTTGAGGTTGAAACCGCCTGCCGTTCCAGAGAAGCTGACGATGCACCTTTCGTTGATGTTGTTCAGATCGACAACACCTTTTACTGAACCGATATTGGTTCCTCCCAGGATGATTCCGGGGATGATGCCGACTTTCCCGCCTTGATGTTCATCCCTGGTGACAAAAGGGTAATTCCCGTCTTTGGTTCCATTAGGAACATTCAGAACGACTCGATCAATCGGGGGATCCATATACGCGATGATCTGAGTGAAGCCTTCGTTGAACTCATAATCAATCTTGGCATTCGAGGTCTCGTACGTATGTTCGCTCTCGAAGCCAAACCACTTCAGGTTAAAGTGAGGTTCCGCCGATCTATCCGGCGCAGTTGAACCATAAGAGGCGTCGGGTAGTTTTGTGATCTTGTCCATGTTCCACCCCTGAGCGATAGATTCAGTGAAGGACGATAGGTGCCTGCTGAAGCTAAGCAATTGATCAGGAGCCCACAACTAGCAGAATTATCAGGCACCCAGGCGAAGGTTTATCGGCTCGCAAGTTCTATTCTGCCCAACGCAGCGCGATATTCCCCGGGCGTTGCGCCCATCGCCTGCCTGAAGCGGTTGCTGAAATGGCTGGCACTGGCAAACCCGCACAGCAATGCCACCTGCCCCAGCTGCAGGTCGCCCTGGCGCAGCAACCGGCATGCCTGGTGCAGTCGGCGCGCCAGCAGGTACTGGTGCGGCGGCAGGCCGAAGCTTGCGCGGAACATCCGGGCGAAGTGGTATTCGGACAGATTGCAGCGCAGCGCCAGTTCGTTCAGTGAAAGCGGCTGGTCGAGATTGGCCTCGATGTAGTCCACCAAGTGCCTACGCTGGTGCGGTGCCAGGCCGCCTTTGAGCCGCAGGCCCTGTCGCAGCCCGGCCTGGCCCAGCACGGCATGGTCGATGATGGCGTGCGCCAGGCTGCTGGCCAGCAGGCGCTCGGCAGGTTCGTTCCAGTCAAGCCCGATCAGTTGGTGAAAGCGCAGGGCCTGCTGTGGGTCGTCGAGGAAGGTGGCTTCGTGTAGCTGCATTTCCCGTGGCTCGCGGTCGAGCAGGCGAATGCAGCCCAAGGCGAACTGTTCTTCGCTGATGTACAGGTGCGCCAGGCGGATAGCACCGTTGACCACCCAATTGGACTCGTGGCCGGCCGGCATGATGCACAGTTTGTTGGGCGCGCCCTTGTCGCCCGGGCGCTGGCGGCGGAAGGTGCCGGTGCCGTCGGCGATGTAGCACGACAGGGTGTGGTGGCTGGGGGCGAGGTAGTCACGCGCATCGTCACGGTTGCGCCACAGGGCTGCTGCCAGGCCCTCACCCATTTGCGCGCTGGCTTCCAGACGGGCGTTGGGCGAGCTGTGCATGGCGTTGAAGACTTGCAGCTGATGAAGTGGCGGCATGGGCGATTCCTCTGGAGGGCTATCGTACTGCGAGGCGAGCGCAATGGGAGTGGTTGCCGACGGAAAAGCGCAAGTTTGTGCAAGCGCGAGGCGGGGCGAGGGGGACAGACTTCGTGAGCCCACCGCCGCTCCCGCAGACCACCGCCAAGCCCCAAGGATCCAGCCCATGAACCTGTCGCTCTACCTGCTCACCGTCCTGATCTGGGGCACCACCTGGATCGCCTTGAAACTGCAATTGGGTGTGGTCGAGATCCCGGTATCGATCGTCTACCGCTTCGCCCTGGCCGGGCTGATCCTGTTCGCGGTCCTGCTGCTGACCCGTCGCCTGCAACCGATGAATCGGCGCGGGCACCTGATCTGCCTGGCCCAGGGGCTGTGCCTGTTCTGCGTCAATTTCATGTGCTTCCTCACCGCCAGCCAGTGGATCGCCAGCGGCCTGATCGCCGTGGTGTTCTCCACCGCAACCCTGTGGAACGCGCTCAACGCGCGGATCTTCTTCGGCCAGAAGATCGCCGCCAACGTGCTGGGTGGCGGCGCCTTGGGCTTGCTGGGGTTGGGCCTGCTGTTCTGGCCGGAGCTGTCAGGGCACGCCGCCAGCCGCGAAACCCTGGTCGGCCTGGGCCTGGCGTTGCTGGGCACCCTGTGCTTCTCGGCCGGCAACATGCTTTCCAGCCTGCAACAGAAGGCGGGCCTCAAGCCGATGACCACCAACGCCTGGGGGATGGTGTATGGGGCGAGCCTGCTGGGGTTGTATTGCCTGGTCACAGGCGTGCCCTTCGCCATGGAGTGGAACACACGCTATATCGGTTCGCTGCTGTACCTGGTGATCCCAGGTTCAGTGATCGGCTTCACCGCCTACCTCACCCTCGTCGGGCGCATGGGGCCGGAGCGGGCGGCGTATTGCACGGTGCTGTTCCCGCTGGTGGCGCTGAACGTGTCGGCATTCGCCGAAGGCTATCAGTGGACCGCACCGGCATTACTGGGGCTGGTCGCGGTGATGGCCGGTAACGTGCTGGTGTTTCGCAAGCCCCGGGTTGCCAAGGCTGCGCAGGCAACGCTGGCCATGAAGTGAGGCCTTTACCCGACACCGATGCAGAAGATGCCGGCGCTGCGCTGTCTACACTTGGCCAAACCCCTTGATCCTGCAAGGTAGGCCATGTCGACAGCCCAGCCGTGGAACCGCCCCCTGACACCGCGCCAGGCGCACATGCTCTGCCTGCTCGCGCTTGGCCTGCATGTGCTGCCGCTGATTCTTGCTGACTCGATGTACCTCGACGATGTCTGGCGCGCGCAGACCGCCACGGGTAACTGGATCGCCGAAGGGCGCCTGTTCACCCAGTGGCTGCATGCCGGGCTGAGCTTCGCGGGTGGGGCGATCAACCTGTTTCCCTTGCCGCTGCTGTTGAGCCTGCCGGTGGCGGCCTATGCCCTGGCGCGCCTGGCCATTCATTACTTCGGACAGCCGCGCCCGACCGACCTGCTGGTGGTGTTGCCGCTGTGGTACAGCCCGTTCTTCCTGCAGAACCTGTCGTACCAGTACGACGGGCCCGCCATGGCACTGGGGTTGGCGGCGATGATCCTGGCGGTAAGCCTCGATTCACGCCGGTTGTTCGCTGGCACCGTATTGATTGCCTGCGGCCTGGGTTTCTACCAGGTGACGCTGAATGTATTCATCGGCTTGTGTTGCATCGACGCGGTGCGCGGCCTGTTGCGGGGCGATCCGCTGGCCAGGGTGGGCAAAGCGGTGACCCTGCGGGTGGTGCAGATGCTGTTGGGCGGGCTGGTGTACCTGTTGGTGGCGATGCCCTGGATGTCCGAGCAGCGTTTGAGCATGCTGGCGTTGGACGCTGCGCTGCCGGGCGAAGTGATACAGCGCCTGGGCACTGCGTTCGAACAGGTCGCCCTGCTGCTGACGCCCGGCAATCGGGTCCTGGCGGTTGGGCTGGCGCTGCTGGCCGGCGTTGGCCTGTGGCGCGATGCCCGGGGTATCCATCGGGACCACGGCCTGCCGGGCCTGCTCGTGCGCGGCGGCGGCCTGCTGCTGGCGGTGCTGGTGCTGCTGGTGATGACCAGCGGCGTGATGCTGGCATTCGACTATTTCATTCATGGCGCGCGCACCCTGATGGGCTTTGCCTGCGTACTGGTGCTGCTGCTCTACCTGGCCAGGCGCGGGCTGGGCAACCGTGCGCCCGACCGTGCGCTGATTCTCTGCCTGCCGCTGCTGTCGATGCTGTCGCTGGCCTACGCCCATGGCCGCCTGCTGGAGGCGCAGAAGGCGCAGTTCGCTGCGATCGGCCAGTACATCGGTCAGGACATCCTCAGCCACCCGGCGCTGGACAAGGCCCGCGCCTTCTACCTGCTCGAACGCAACCAGGCCGACGGCTGGTTGCCTGCAGCCTCTGGCGCGCAGGCCCGGGCGCCGCTGCTCAAGTTCATCCGCAGTTCGGACTTCGTACTCTTGCCGGAGATGATGGCGCGCGTCGGTATCGGCCAGTTCTATATCAACAGCTCCGCCAACCAGAGCCCGGCGCCGGCCTGGCGCGCCGATGATCTGCTGGCCCGCGGCGACACACCAGTGGTGGACAACCGCCTGTACAGCATCTACCTCGTCGGCGACCAGGGTTATGTGGTGACCAAGCCGCAGCCCAGGCCGTGGACGTTGCCGTGAGCAGCGGTGCGGGCGGCCTGTTCGGCCAGATGCGGCGCTATGTGCTGGTCGGGTTGGGCAATACCCTGGCGCACTGGTCGGTGTTCTTTCTGCTGCACCTGCTGCTGGGGTTGCGCCAGGCGCCAAGCAACCTGCTGGCGTTCGCCGTGGCGGCCAGCCTGTCGTACTACGTCAATGCCCGCTACACCTTCGCGGCCAGGCCCAGCAAACGGCGCTACTTGCTGTTCCTGCTGGGCATGGGGATAGTGAGCGTGGCACTGGGAGCGCTTTCCGACTGGGCACGCCTGTCACCCTGGCTGACCCTCGTGACCTTTTCCACGGTCAGCCTGGTAGTGGGTTACAGCTACTCGCGCACTGTGGTCTTCAGACGGAGGACGCCATGAACATCACCCTCATCGTGCCGGTGTACAACGAGCAGGACACCCTCGAGCACTTCTACCGCACCGTGCGCGCCGAGCCGTCGCTGCAGGGCATGACGGTGGAGATCCTGTTCGTCAATGACGGCAGCAGCGACGAGACCGAGGCGATCTGCGCCGAACTTGCGCTGCGTGATGAATGGGTCACGGTGATCAACTTCTCGCGCAATTTCGGCAAGGAGTCGGCGCTGTTCGCCGGGCTCGAATATGCCGATGGCGATGCCATGGTGCCGATCGATGTCGACCTGCAGGACCCCATCGAGCTGATCGCACAGATGGTCGAGCGCTGGCAGCAAGGCGCCGACGTGGTCCTGGCCAAGCGCCGCAGCCGTGATGCCGACACCCCGCTCAAGCGCTGGAGCGCACGCCTGTACTACCGGCTGCACAACCGCATCGCCTCCACCCATATCGAAGAGAACGTCGGTGATTTTCGCCTGCTCGACCGCAAGGTGGTCGCCGCGATCCGCCAGTTGCCGGAGCAACAGTTGTTCATGAAGGGCGTGTTGTCGTGGGTGGGATTTCGCACCGAGATCATCGAGTACGACCGCCCGCCGCGGGTGGCGGGGGAGAGCAAGTTCGGGCTGTGGCGGTTGTGGAACCTGGCGCTGGATGGCATCACCTCGTTCAGCACCGTGCCTTTGCGCTTGTGGACCTACATCGGCGCGGGGGTGTCGCTGTTCGCGCTGGTGTTCGCGGTGTACCTGATCGTGCAGAAGGTGCTGTGGGGGATCGACCTGCCGGGATATCCGTCGCTGCTGTCGGCGATCCTGTTCCTGGGGGGCGTGCAACTGATCGGTATCGGGATCCTGGGGGAGTATGTGGGGCGTATCTACCAGGAGACCAAGCACCGGCCGCGGTATGTGGTGCGCAAGGTGCTGGGACGGCGGCGCCAGCCGCGGTGAGCCTGTTGGATTGGTGCTGGCCTCTTCGCGGGCAAGCCCGCTCCCACAGGTAACACCACCGTATTCAGAATCTATGTGGGCTGTTGTGGGAGCGGGCTTGCCCGCGAAGAGGCCGGTACAGTCAGCGGCCAGGTTCAGCCCTTCCACACCTGCGGATTCACCAGGTCCCGTGGTCGCTCGCCCAGCAGCGCTGCGCGCAGGTTCTCCATCGCCCGGTTGGCCATGGCTTCGCGGGTCTCGGCAGTCGCCGAGCCGATGTGCGGCAGGGTCAGGGCGTTGGGCAGCTTGAACAGCGGCGAATCGGCCAGCGGCTCCTTCTCGTACACATCCAGTCCGGCACCGCGAATGGTGCCGGCTTGCAGCGCCTCGACCAGCGCCGCCTCGTCCACCACCGGCCCGCGGGCGATGTTGATCAGGAAGGCGCTCGGCTTCATCAGCTTCAGCTCACGGGCGCCGATCAGCTTGCGGGTGGCATCGGACAACGGCACCACGATGCAGACGAAATCGGACTCGGCCAGCAACTGCTCCAGGCTGCGGAACTGCGCGCCCAGTTCCTGCTCCAGCGCGCTCTTGCGGCTGTTGCCGGCATACAGGATCGACATGTTGAAGCCCAGGCGGCCACGGCGAGCCACGGCGGCGCCGATGTTGCCCATGCCGACGATGCCCAGGGTCTTGCCGTGTACATCGCTGCCGAAATGCGCCGGGCCTACGGTCGCCTGCCAATTGCCGGCCTTGGTCCAGGCGTCCAGCTCGGCGGTACGGCGGGCACAGCCCATGATCAGCGAAAAGCCCAGGTCGGCGGTGCTTTCGGTGAGTACGTCGGGGGTGTTGGTCAGGGCGATGCCGCGCTCGTTGAAGTAGTCCAGGTCGTAGTTGTCGTAGCCGACCGACACGCTCGACACCACCTCCAGCTTGCCGGCACCTTCGAGCTGCGCGCGGCCGAGCTTGCGGCCGACGCCGATCAGGCCGTGAGCCTCAGGCAGCGCTTCGTTGAACTGGGCATTGATGTCGCCCAGTTTGGGATTGGGCAGGATCACGTTGAAGTCGTGCTGCAGGCGCTCGGCCATGGCCGGGGTGATACGGCTGAAGGCCAGGACGGTCTTTTTCATCGGGCTACTTCTCTGCAAGGCGGTGGGACGATGGCGGCCTGCGAAAAGGCCGCCGCGAATCAACGATTGGTTAGCAACCTACCATTGTCGCCACCTGCAATGCAGCAGCTTTTTCAGGTGGCGATCAGCAATTCATGGGTCTTCAGGTCTGCTTCGTGCGCCGCCAGGATCTCCGGCAGCGAGTTGCGCAGGTATTCGACCCAGGTCTTGATCTTGGCATCCAGGTACTGGCGCGACGGGTAGATCGCGTACAGGTTCAGCTCCTGCAGGCGATAGTCGGGCATCACCCGCACCAGGCTGCCGTCGCGCAGGCCGTCGATGGCGGAGTAGATCGGCAGCACGCCCACCCCCATGCCACTGCGGATCGCGGTCTTCATCGCGTCGGCGGAGTTCACCTGGAACGGCGAGCTGGTGATGTTGACCATCTCCTGGCCTTCCGGACCGTCGAACAGCCATTTTTCCAGCGGAATCACCGGGCTGACCATGCGCAGGCACTGGTGCTTGAGCAGGTCGGCGGGCTTGTGTGCGATGCCGTGGCGAGCAATGTAGTCGGGGGAGGCGCAGACGATGCTGTAGGTGATCCCCAGGCGCTGGGAGACGAACCCTGAGTCAGGCAGCTCGCTGGCCAGCACGATGGACACATCGTAGCCCTCGTCGAGCAGGTCGGGCACACGGTTGGCCATGGTCAGGTCGAACGTGACGTCTGGGTGCGTCTGGCGGTAGCGAGCGATGGCATCGACCACGAAATGCTGGCCGACACCGGTCATCGAATGCACTTTGAGCTGCCCGGCGGGGCGGGCGTGGGCATCGCTGGCCTCGGCTTCGGCTTCCTCGACGAAGGTCAGGATCTGTTCGCAGCGCATCAGGTAGCGCTTGCCCGCTTCGGTCAGGGCGATGCGCCGTGTGGTGCGATTGAGCAGGCGGGTTTGCAGATGGGCTTCCAGGTTGGAGACCGCCCGCGACACGTTGGCGGTGGTCGTATCCAGCTGCGCAGCGGCGGCGGTGAAGCTGCCGAGCTGGGCTACACAACTGAAAGCACGCATGTTTTGCAGGGTGTCCATGGGTCACTCTCGATCTAGAGGACAAAATTGTGACATGAAGTAATGAAAAAGCACGTCCGACCAAAGCCGGATTATCGCTGTTTTGGTAACAAAGATTCGCAGGAATATGCGCTTATCGCCAATGAAACCCGCCCCTAGAATTGCCCGGCCCCTTCACCTCTTCCTCGGGAAATCGCAGCTGTGCCGCGTCGCAACATCGGAGCGCTTCGAGCGCTCAGTGCCTGTGCCCTAAGCCTGTCCTTGAGCGGCTGTATCGGAACCTGGGGCATTGCCCCGCAAAGCAAGACGCTGCAAGCCAACCAACTCGCCACCGACCCTGCCATCCGCGAAGCCGAGCGCGACGCCCATTGGCCCGCGCAGCAATGGTGGCGCGCCTATGGTGATCCCCAGCTGGACCGCTGGATGGACCTCGCAGTTGCCGGTAGCCCGAGCCTGGCCATGGCCGCGGCGCGGGTGCGCCAGGCCAGGGCCATGGCCGGTGTGGTCGAGTCGGCGGAACACCTTCAGGCCAACGGCGAGGCGACCCTCAAGCGCCACAACTGGCCGGAGGATCAGTTCTACGGCCCCGGCGCCCTGTCCGGCGCCAACACCTGGGATAACAACGCCGCCATCGGCCTGAGCTACGCCCTCGACCTGTGGGGCCGTGAACGCAACGCCAGTGAGCAGGCGCTGGACCAGGCGCACATGCGTGCCGCCGAAGCCCGCCAGGCCCAGCTCGAATTGCACAACAACGTGGTGCGCACCTACATCCAGCTGAGCCTGCATTTCGCCCAGCGCGACATCGTCAAGGCCGAGCTGGAGCAGCAGGAGCAGATCCTCGCGCTGGCCAGGCGGCGTCTCGAGGCCGGGATCGGCACCCATCTGGACGTCAGCCAGGCCGAAGCGCCGTTGCCGGAAACCCATCGGCAGATCGACAGCCTCGACGAAGAAATCGCCCTGACCCGCAACCAATTGGCGGCATTGGCCGGCAGGGGACCGGGCGAGGGTGCCAGCCTGCAACGCCCGACGCTGACCCTGGCGGCGCCGCTGTCCTTGCCCTCGGCATTGCCTGCCGAGCTGGTCGGCCAGCGCCCCGACGTGGTCGCCAGCCGCTGGCAGGTGGCAGCCCAGGCTCGTGGCATCGAGGTCGCCCACGCAGGCTTCTTCCCCAACGTCGACCTGGTCGGCGGCCTTGGTTTCATGGCCACCGGTGGCGGGCCGCTGGAGTTTCTCACCGGGCGCAAGTTCAACTACAACGTCGGGCCTGCCATCAGCTTGCCGATCTTCGATGGCGGGCGGCTGCGCGCGCAGTTGGGCGCGGCTTCGGCTGGCTACGACATGGCCGTTGCGCATTACAACGAAACAGTGGTCGGGGCGTTGAAGGGCATCTCCGACCAGTTGATCCGTCGCGAGTCGATGGCGCAGCAGGCGCACTTCGCCGCCGAATCCGTCGCCGCTGCGCAGAAGACCTACGACATCGCCACGGTTGCCTTCCAGCGCGGGCTGACCGACTACCTGAACGTGCTCAATGCGCAGACCCTGCTGTTTCGCCAGCAGCGGATCCAGCAGCAGGTCCAGGCTGCGCGCTTGAGTGTGCATGCCGAGCTGGTCACGGCGCTGGGCGGTGGCCTCGACGCGGGTAGCGACCTGCCGGATGAGGCGCACCAGGCCGCGCCGAAAGCGCCGGCCCTGATTGCCTCGGGGCACGGGCAATGATGCGCTGGCTGTCCAGCCTGGAGTGGCGCCGGGGCTTCTTTGCCTGGGCGCGCACCGACGGGGTGACCTGGGTCTACATCTTCAAGGTGCTCGCTGCGGCGTTCCTCACCCTCTGGCTGGCCATGCGCCTGGAGCTGCCGCAGCCGCGCACGGCGATGATCACTGTGTTCATCGTCATGCAGCCGCAGAGCGGGCATGTGTTCGCCAAGAGTTTCTACCGCATGCTCGGCACCCTGGCCGGCTCGGCGATGATGGTCGCGCTGATCGCGATCTTCCCGCAGAACACCGAGCTGTTCCTGCCCAGCCTGGCGCTGTGGGTCGGCCTGTGCTCGGCAGGGGCCATGCGCTACCGCACCTTCCGTGCCTATGGCTTCGTGCTGGCCGGTTATACTGCGGCGATGATCGGCCTGCCGGTGCTCCAGCACCCCGACCAGGCGTTCATGGCCGCCGTCTGGCGGGTGCTGGAGATTTCCCTGGGGATTCTCGTCTCGACCCTGGTCAGTGCCGCGATCCTGCCGCAATCGGCCAGTGCCGCCATGCGCAATGCCTTGTACCAGCGCTTCGGCGTGTTTGCCGGGGTGGTGGTCGAGGCCCTGCGCGGCAACAGCCAGCGTGCGCTGTTCGAGTCCAGCAACGTGCGTTTCATCGCCGAGGCGGTGGGGCTGGAGAGCTTGCGCAACGTCACCGCCTTCGAAGACCCGCACATGCGCAGGCGCTCTGGCCGCCTGGTGCGCATGAACAGCGAGTTCATGGCCATCACCACCCGTTTCAACGCCCTGCACCGTTTGCTCGAACGCCTGCGCGCACGCGGCCCGGCGCAGATCGTCGGCGCCATCGAACCGGGCCTGCAAACCCTGGCGCAGCTGCTCGAGCCTTACGTCGGGCGAGCCCTGACCGATGCCGATGCACTACGCCTGACCCTGGAGCTGGCGGCCTACAAGGACGGCCTGCAGGCCCAGGTGCGCGGGCTGCGTGCGACGTACCTGGAGACCGACCCCAGCGACGCCGACCTGCTGGACTTCCACACCACCTACGAGCTGCTCTACCGCCTGGTCGACGACCTCTACAGCTACGCCCAGACCCACGCATCACTGGCCGTGCACAACCACGAACGCGAGCAGTGGGACGAGCCCTATGTGGCTCAGACCAGTTGGCTGGTGTCGTTGGCCGCCGGGGTGCGTGGTGCAGCGGTGCTGTTGCTGCTGGGCAGCTACTGGCTGCTCAGCGACTGGCCCAGCGGCGCCATGATGACCTTGATCGCCACGGTCACCGCCGGCCTTTCGGCAGCTTCGCCCAACCCCAGGCGCATGTCGTTCCAGATGGCGTGCGGCACCCTGCTCGGGGCGTTCATCGGCTTCTTCGAAATCTTCTTCGTGTTCCCCTGGATCGACGGTTTCGCCTTGCTGTGCATGGTGCTGGCGCCGGTGTTCTTGCTCGGTGCTTTTCTCTCGTCGCGCCCGGCCTATGCCGGTTATGGCGTGGGCTTGCTGGTGTTCTTCGCCATCGGCTCGGTGCCCAACAACCTTACGGTCTATGACCCGTACGCCTTCATCAACGACTACATCGGCATGATCATCGGCATGCTGGTCTGCGCTGCGGCCGGGGCGATCATCCTGCCGCCGAACAGCCGCTGGCTATGGAGCCGCCTGGAGCAGGACCTGCGCGAACAGGTGCTGTTCGCCATCGGTGGGCGCCTGCGTGGCCTGGGCTCGGCGTTCGAGAGCCGCACCCGCGACCTGCTGCACCAGGCCTATGGCCTGGCGGCCGGCAAGCCGCAGGTGCAGGCCGAGCTGATGGGCTGGATGTTCGTGGTATCGGAAGTCGGCCACGCTGTCATCGAACTGCGCAAGGAGCAGGCCAATGCCCCGGTGCACCCGGCCTACGCCGAGTCGCAGCCCTGGCGCCAGGCGATCCGGGTGATGGGGCGAGCCCTGGCGCGGCTGTTCCTGCAGCCCAACGCCAGCAACCACGAGCGCGCGCTGGTGGCGGTCGACCACGCCATCAGCCGCGTGCAGGCCACCGACGAACCCTTCGCCCGGCACTTCGACACGTCGGTGCTGCGCCGTGCGCAGAGCTACCTGCACTTCATCCGCACCTCGCTGCTCGACCCCCAGTCACCCCTGGCCCCGGCCAAAGGATTGCACCATGCCCCGTGAGATCGCCTTCCATGGCGTGTACATGCCCACCATGACCCTGATGTTCCTGTTCGCTGCGGGCCTGGCCTGGGGCCTGGACCGCTTCATCGCCAGCCACGACGGCTATCGCTTCTTCTGGCACCCGGCGCTGCTGCGCCTGTCCCTGTTCGTCTGCCTGTTCGGCGCACTGGCGCTGTCTGTCTACTGGTGAGAAACCTTCGATGAAAAAGTTCTTCAGCCTCCTCGCCACCCTGCTGGTGCTGACCGCTGCCGTGGTGATCGGCCGCCAGTTGTGGCTGCACTACATGACCACGCCCTGGACCCGCGACGGGCGTGTGCGCGCCGACATCATCAACGTCGCCGCCGATGTGCCGGGCTATGTGGTGGACGTGCCGGTGCGTGACAACCAGCAGGTGAAGAAGGGCGATGTGCTGATCCGCATCGACCCCGAGCACTATCGCCTGGCAGTGGAGCAGGCCCGGGCGCTGGTCGCTTCGCGCAAGTCCACCTGGGAGATGCGCAAGGTCAACGCGCGGCGCCGTGCCGACCTGGACAACCTGGTCATCTCCAAGGAAAACCGTGACGACGCCAGCAATATCGCAAACGCCGCCCTGGCCGACTATCAGCAGGCCCAGGCACAGTTGGCGGCGGCCGAGCTGAACCTCAAGCGCACCGAGATCGTCGCCACGGTCGACGGCTACGTCACCAACCTGAATATCCACAAGGGCGATTACGCCCGCACCGGCGAGGCGGTGATGGCGGTGGTGGACGAGCATTCGTTCTGGGTGTACGGCTTCTTCGAGGAGACCAAGCTGCCGCATGTGAAGGTAGGGGACCAGGCCGAGCTGCAGATGATGAGCGGCGAGTTGCTCAAGGGGCATGTCGAGAGCATCGCCCGTGGTATCTACGACCGCGACAACCCGCAGAGCCGCGAGCTGATCGCCGATGTGAACCCGACCTTCAACTGGGTGCGCCTGGCGCAGCGGGTGCCGGTGCGGATTCATATCGATGAGGTGCCCGAAGGGTATCTGCTGGCGGCGGGCACGACCTGCACGGTGGTGGTCAAGCCAGGCGGGGCGTGAGGGTCACTCGCCTGCCGGGCAGACCAGCACCGGCACCTGTACCCGGTCGATCACCTTGCTGCTGATCGACGGGTCCAGCAGCCTGCCAAGGCGCGACAGGTGCCGGTGGCCCATGATGATCAGCTCGCAGCCGAGTTCCCGGGTCTTGTCGACGATGGCCTCGACCGGTTGCGCGGCGACCATGCAACCCTGGCATTGGAAACCCGCTTCACGCAGCGTGGCCACCGCTTGCTGCAGGGCGCGTTCGGCCAGTTGCTGCTCCTCGCAGGCGGCGGGGTATTCCTCCAGTTCCTGCTCGGTATAGGACGCCGGGCGCTCGTGCACGGCGAAGGTCGGGTCGATGGCCAGTAGTACCTGCAATGGATGTTCGCCGGGGCGGCAGTAGCGGCGGGCGAGGTCGATCAGGGGGGCGCTGGCGGGGGAGGCGTCGATGGCGATGAGGATGGGCATTGGCGGGGCCTTGTGTCAGGGCGGGTGAGCGGTGTCGATCTTTTCGCGGGGTTGCCCGCGAAAAGATCGACACCATTCTCGAACCTTCCCCCAACCCGGATAAATAGCACCCCACGCACGGCGTCATTGCACCAGACGCAATCGTGCGACCTGCTACCATCGCGTTTCCCACACTCGCCACGGAAAACGGCCATGCAACTCCCGGACATGAACCTGCTTGTCGCCCTCGATGCCCTGCTCGACGAGGGCAGTGTGGTGGGCGCTGCGCAGCGCATGAACCTGAGCCCGGCGGCGATGAGCCGCACACTGGGGCGAATCCGCGACGCGCTGGGCGATCCGATCCTGGTGCGGGCCGGCCGTGGCCTGGTGCCGACACCCCGCGCGCTGGCCCTGCGTGACCAGGTGCGGGCGCTGGTGGAGCAGGCCGGGCTGGTGTTCAACAGCGGCGAGGACGTCGACCTGCCGAACCTGGAGCGCGCTTTCAACATCCGCACCAACGACCTGTTCGTCGCCCTGTATGGCGCGCGCTTGCTGCACATGATGCTGGCCCAGGCACCGCGTACGGTGCTGCGTTTCGTGCCAGAAGCCCATGGCGATGACGACCTCGTGCTGCGCCACGGGCAGATCGATCTGGTGGTGAGCTCGAGTATCGAACTGGGGCCGGAGATCAAGGTGCAGCATCTGTTCGATACGCACTTCGTGGGCCTGGCGCGGGACGACCATCCGATCTTCGACGCACCGATCACCCCCGAGCGCTTTGTCCGCTATCCACAGATCAGCGTGTCGCGGCGCGGGCGGGCCAACGGGCCGATCGACGTGGAGCTGGGCAACTACAAACTGCAGCGGCGGGTTTCGCTGATCACCCCGAGCTTCCACTCGGCGATGTTCTCCCTGCCGAATTCGGACCTGATCCTGCCGATGCCGGCGAATATCCTCGGCAATGTGCTGAAGTTCGGGCTGCCGCTGCGCTCCTTCGAGATTCCGGTGGAGTTGGAGAAGGTGCGGGTGATGCAGGCCTGGCATCCACGGTTTGACAATGACCCGGCGCATCGGTGGCTGCGGCGCACGCTGAAGGCGTGTTGCGGGACCGAGCCTTGAGGCCACCACCGAAAGCGGATTGCGTCTGGCGCAATATAAACCTGCCGACAAGTCAGTTTTCGTAAGCATTCCCCACCCCTAGACTTCCCACAGCTGAAAAATGTTGCTGGAGATGTCGAAAATGAGTTCCCTGACCGCGCCCGCCGCTGCGATCGCCGCCGCCCCCGTGGCGGCCGCGCCCGCGCAGACGCCGTTCGGCCTGCGCGTGGTGGTGGGGTTGTTCGGTGTGCTGCTGGCGGTGCTCTGCGCAGGCCTCAACGAGGCGGTGACGAAGATTTCGCTGGCCGATATCCGCGGCGCCATGGGCATCGGTGCCGACGAGGGCGCCTGGCTGGTGGCGGTGTATGCGGCTGCGTCGGTGTCGGCCATGGCCTTCGCACCTTGGCTGGCCACCACCTTCTCGCTGCGCCGCTTCACCATGACCGCCATTGGCCTGTTCGCCGTGCTGGGCCTGGTCCAGCCTTTCGCCCCCAACCTGCACAGCCTGATGCTGCTGCGCGTGCTCCAGGGTTTCGCCTCGGGAGCATTGCCGCCGATGCTGATGAGCGTGGCGCTGCGCTTCCTGCCGCCGAACATCAAGGTCTATGGCCTGGCCTGCTATGCCCTGACCGCCACGTTCGGGCCGAACCTCGGCACGCCCCTGGCGGGCCTGTGGACCGAATATGTCGGCTGGCAGTGGGCGTTCTGGCAGATCATCCTGCCCTCGGCACTGGCGATCTTCTGCGTCGGTTGGGGCCTGCCGCAGGATCCGCTGCGCCTGGAGCGCTTCAGGCAGTTCGACTGGCGCGGCGTGCTGCTGGGGTTGCCGGCCCTCAGCAGCATCGTGCTGGGCCTGTCGCTGGGCGATCGCTGGGGCTGGTTCGATTCGGCCTTGATCTGCTGGCTGCTGGGCGGTGGCCTGCTGCTGCTGGTGCTGTTCATGTACAACGAATGGTCCGAGCCCTTGCCGTTCTTCCAGTTGCGCATGCTGTCGCGGCGCAACCTGAGCTTCGCCTTGGTGACCCTGGCCGGTGTGCTGGTGGTGCTGTCGGGGGTGGGCAGTATCCCCTCGGCGTACCTGGCGCAGATCCAGGGCTATCGCCCAGCGCAGACCAGCCCGCTGATGATGCTGGTGGCCATGCCGCAATTGATCGCGCTGCCGCTCACCGCAGCGCTGTGCAATATACGCGCGGTGGACTGCCGCTGGGTACTGGCGAGCGGGCTGGCGATGCTGGCGGCCTCGTGCGTGGGCAGCAGCCTGCTGACCAGCGAATGGATCCGCGGTGACTTCTACCCGTACTACCTGCTGCAGGTGTTCGGCCAGCCGATGGCGGTGCTGCCACTGCTGATGCTCTCGACCAACGGCATGACCCCGCAGGAAGGCCCGTTCGCGTCCGCCTGGTTCAACACCGTGAAGGGCCTGGCGGCAGTGGTCGCTACCGGCCTGCTCGATGCCCTGGGCACCCTGCGCCGGCATTTTCATTCCAATCATCTGGTCGACAGCCTGGGCAATGCGCCACTGCTGGACGACGGCGCGGCGAACCTGGCCAGGCGCCTTCACGAACAGGCCCTGGTACTCACCTCGGCCGACCTTTACCTGGTGATGGCCTGCATCGCCGTGGCCCTGATCTGCCTGATTCCCTTTGTGCCTACCCGGGTCTATCCGCCCCGTGCGGTGGCCTGACGCTGTAGTTCGAGACAAATGACATGACGCAAACACGCAAGACAGTTTTCATCGGCTCGGTCCTCGCCGTGGCCGTCCTCGCCGCCATCGTCGGCCCCTGGATGTTCGGCAGCGACCACCGCCAGAGCACCAACGACGCCTACGTCACCGCCGACTACACCGTGGTCGCGCCGAAGGTGGCCGGCTTTATCAAGCAGGTGCTGGTCGAGGACAACCAACAGGTCAAGGCCGGCCAGTTGCTGGCGACCATCGACGCCCGCGACTACCAGGCCGCGCTCGATGCCGCCCAAGCCCAATTGCTGGTGGCCAAGGCGCAGGCCATCGATGCCCGTGCCACCCTCGAGCGGCAGGCGGCGCTGATCGCCCAGGCCGAGGCTGCGGTGAAGGCCGCGCAGGCCGAGGCTGGTTTCGCCGACCATGAAGTGACGCGCTACAGCCGTCTGGCCGAGCAGGGTGCCGGCACCGTGCAAAACGCCCAGCAGGCCCGCAGCCGGGTCGACCAGGCCCGTGCGCGACTGGCCAACACCCAGGCGGCGCTGGTCGCCACGCGCAAGCAGGTGGATATCCTCCAGGCCCAGGTCGCCAGTGCCGATGGCCAGCTCAAGCGGGCCGAAGCCGGCGTGGAAAAAGCCGAGCTGGACCTGTCCTACACCCGCATCACTGCGCCGGTGGACGGCATGGTCGGTGAACGCGCGCTGCGCGTTGGCGCCTACGTCAATCCGGGGGCGCGGCTGCTGTCGGTGGTGCCGCTGCAACAGGCCTATGTGGTCGGCAACTTCCAGGAAACCCAACTGACCCATGTGCAGCCAGGCCAGCCGGTGCGTATCAGCGTCGACACTTTCTCCGGCGAAACCCTGCACGGGCATGTCGAGAGCATCGCGCCGGCCACCGGCGTTACCTTCGCCGCGGTGAAGCCGGACAACGCGACCGGCAACTTCACCAAGGTGGTGCAGCGTATTCCGGTGAGGATCGTCTTCGATGATGGGCAGCCTCTGCTCGAGCGTCTTCGCGTGGGCATGTCGGTGGAGGCGACCATCGATACCCAGGGTGACACCCTGGCTGGTAAAGAGGTGACGGCGCGATGAAAGCTCATCCAGCCATTGCGGCAGCCACTCCCACGGTGCTGCTCGCCGCGCTGTTGGCCGGCTGCACCCTCGGCCCGGACTTTCAGCGCCCCGACAGCCAGGCGCCGCAGCAATGGAACGCCCTGCAGGGCGAGCAGGCGGCGAGCCAGCCTGTGGCAGAGCCGCTGCAACTGCGCTGGTGGGACAGCTTTCACGACCCGCGCCTGAGCGCGCTGATCGAGCAGGTCGCGACGCGCAACCTCGATCTGCAGATCGCCAGCGCACGCCTGCTGCAGAGCCGGGCGCTGCGCAGTACCGTCGCCGCCGACGAGTTGCCGTCGGTGGATGTCAACGCCGGCTACAGCCGCGCGCGCAACAGCGCCGAAGGGCTGAGCGACCCGTCCGGCAAGGCGGGCAAGTCGGCCTTCAACCTGTGGCAGGGCGATCTGGTTGCCGGTTGGGAGCTGGATTTCTGGGGGCGGGTGCGGCGCCAGGTCGAGGCCGCCGACGCCAGCGTCGAGGTCGCCGAGAATGACCGCAATGGCGTGCTGCTGGCGCTGCTCGCCGAGACTGCGGGTGACTATATCCAGTTGCGCGCGGTGCAGCACACCCTGCAGGTCACCGAGGATAACCTGAAGGTTGCCCGGCACAGCCTGAAGCTGTCCGAGGACCGCCAGGCCGAGGGCGTCGCCACTCGCCTCGACGTGGCCCAGGCCAACGCCCAGGTGGCGTCGATCGAAGCGCGCCTGCCGACCTTGCAGGCGCGTCGCGATGACCTGATCAATGCCCTGAGCCTGCTGGCGGCCGAGCCGCCGCGCAGCCTGCAGAGCACCTTGCTGGACGCTGGCGCGTTGCCGGCACCGGAGCAGAAGTTCGCCATTGGCGTGCCCTCGGAGCTGGCCGAGCGCCGCCCGGACATTCGCCAGGCAGAAGCCCGCCTGCATGCCGCCACCGCGAGCATTGGCGTGGCCAAGGCCGATTTCTACCCCAGCATCCGCTTGTCCGGGAGCGCTGGCTTCCAATCGATGCAGCTGGCTGATTTCGGCAACTGGGATTCGCGGCGATTCGCCTTCGGGCCGCAGTTGTCGCTGCCGATCTTCGAAGGCGGCCGCCTGAAAGGCACGCTCCAGTTGCGTGAGGCGCAGCAGCAGGAGGCGGCGCTGAACTACCGCAAGGTGGTGCTGGGTGCCTGGCACGAGATCGACGATGTGCTGCGCTTGTACAACGCCAGCCAGTTGCGGCGCGACCACCTGGCCGAGGCGGTACGGCAGAACCGCATTGCCCTGGAAACGGCGCAGCGTCAGTACGCGGAAGGGGCGGTGGACTTTCTCAACGTGCTGACCGTGCAGTCGGCACTGTTGGCCAGCGAGGAGCAGTGGATCGACAGCTCGGCGGCGGTGTCGCAGGCGCTGGTGGGCCTGTACAAGGCGCTTGGCGGCGGCTGGCAGGCGTTCGACAAGGTTTGAGATGGGTGGTGGATTCTTCGCGGGCAAGTCGGGGCGCCGAACCGCCGCTCCCGCAGGATGGACAGCACCGATTCTGTACTTGTGGGAGCGGCGG